>CAZOMI010000053.1:0-21446 GCA_964580925.1 uncultured Methyloversatilis sp. | reverse complement strand
GATTCGCATGAGGACATCCGCACCGTGATCCGCGACCTCGAAATGTTCCCGCGCGCCTACGCCGTTCCGACCCAATGGCCAACCAATGTCTGGCAGCGCGAAGCCGCCGAAAGGACTGTGACGGAATTGCTGGCGCCTTACCGCGACCGCATCCTCGAACCGGTCTTCAGCCTGTCGTCAAGCAAGTTTCTGCTGGAAAAAACCTTGCCATCGGGACTGCCTACGCCACTGGCCAATGCCTGTCGCGCGATGGCACATCAGGTCATCGACCTGCTGCAGTTGCCATTGGAAGATGACGAACCGCTGCCTGGTCTGAGCGGTCGCCCGCTAGCAGTGCCGCAACCTCAGCCACGGCAACGGGTCATGGCGGAAGCCGCCTGACCCGGATTATTTCTTGCCTTGCGCCACCAGCAATGCCTGTGAGCGATTGCTCACATTGAGTGCCTTGAAAATCGCCGAGACGTGTATTTTCACCGTGCCTTCAGTGACGTCGAGCATGGCGCCGATTTCGCGGTTGGTCTTGCCCTCGGCCAGCAATTCAAGCACCCGCGCCTGACTCTTGGTCAGGCCGAAACGTTCGGCAACGGTCTTGGCGCGGCGACGCTTGCCGCTCAATTCACGGTATTCCGGCGGCAGCCAGGTTTCGCCCGCCAGTACCTCATGCAGCGCCTCCAGCAGGGTATCGGTCGGACTGGCTTTGGAAACGAAGCCCGCCGCGCCCTGGCGCATGGCCTTGAGCACGGTTTCGCCATCATCCAGCGCCGACAGGACCACCACCGGGATATGCGGATGGCGTTTGCGGATCACACCCAGAAAGGCCATGCCGCCCGTTCCCGGCAACATCAGGTCGAGCAGGATCAAGTCGAAATCATCGCTGGCCGTGAGCAATCGAGTTGCCTCGTCGGCATCCTTGGCACCCAGAATCTCGGCAGGCGCCCCGCCTTCGTCCAGGCCCTTCAACGCCAGTAGCAAACCTTCGCGCACTAGCGTATGGTCTTCAATCACCAGTATCCGCACTTGGCTTCCCCCTTTTCGAATACGGCTATCATAAGCGTTATTTCATATTCCTGTCGAGGCCCTATCATGACACACGAAACCCCTAACGATCCAATGGATTTTCTCAAGAACATGTGGGGCAACATGGGCTTCTCGCTACCCGGCATGGTAACCCCCACGGTCGACACGGACGAATTGGGCAAACGCATCGCCGACCTGAAGGCCGTCGAAGGCTGGCTCAAATCGAACCTGGGTTTGCTGCAGATGACCATCCAGGGTCTCGAAATGCAGCGCACCACGCTTCTGGCCCTCCAGCAGATGAGCCAGGCGGTACAGGAAGGTGAAGGCGGCCCTGCCCCCAACCCGTTCCTCAATCCGGCTAGCTGGCCGATGCCATGGAACCTGGCGGGCGGGACGAGTGACATGACGCCGGCGGAACCCGCCGCACCACCGAAAGAAGAATCCGCGCCGAAAGCTCCTGCAAAAAGAACAAGTTCAGCTCAAAAAAACAAGCCAAAGCGGTAAGCTCAGCATGCCCAGCAGGGTACCGGCAGAAATCAGCCAGGCTACCCGCGGGCCATCGCCACCCATGCGCTGGGCGAGTATGTAGGCCGAAGAGGCCGTCGGCAATGCGGCAAAGACCAGCGCAATGTCGAAATGGATGCCCTGCAGCCCGACAAGACGGGCCGTCGCCAGCACGATGAGCGGCATGGCCAGCAGCTTGATCGCCAGAAAATAGGCGGCCGCTCCGCGGCCGGAGGGACCCAGCGAGCCGCGCATTTTGAGTGCTGCGCCCACCGCCAGCAAACCCAGCGCAATCGCCGCCTCGGCCAATCGGCCGAGAAACTGTCCGGCCGGCGCGGGCAGCGTCCATCCCGCCAGATTCCAGGTCAGCGCGACCAGGGTGGCGAGAAACAGGGGATTTTTCGCCAGTTCGCGCCATACCGACATCTCGCCGTTGCGCGCCAGCATCCAGACGGCAGCCAGGTTGGCCGGCAGCACCATGGCGCCGGCCAGCAGGCCCATCGCCGCGATGCCCGCCGCGCCATGCAATTTGGCGGCGACCGCCAGGCCTATGTAGGTATTGAAACGAAAGGCGCACTGAAACTGCGAAGCAAAGGAAATCGGTGTCAGTGGGAATAGCGGCCGCGCCAGCAGGGCCAGCAGCATCGCTCCCAGCATCGCCGTGGCGCCAACACCGAGCAGGGGAATGGCGGCAAACGACAACGGCGTCTTGGTGATGGCATTGAACAGCAAGGCCGGGAACAACACGAAATAGACGAGCTTTTCCAGGCCGGTCCAGAAATGGTCGCCCAATGCCACCATCCAGCGCCGCAGGGCATAACCCAGCAGGATCAGGGCAAAGTCGGGCAGCAGGGTGAGCGCGGTGCCCACTGCTCAGATCGCACCCTGCTTGCGCAACTGTTCGATTTCATCGGGCGTATAGCCTGCCTCGCGCAAAATCGCCGTCCCGTCAGCGCCGACTTTTGGCGCGCCACGACGCACCCGGAAATCGCAGCCGGACATCTTGAAGGGTGGTGCAAACTGCCTCAGGCCGTCAACTTCGGGCAACATGCCGCGCGCCACGATTTGCGGATGCTGCATCGCCTCGGTGAATTCGAGCACGGGGGTCACGCCGCAATCGACCTTGTCGAACAGTGCCGCCCAATGCTGGAGCGACTGGCTGGCAAACAGCGTTTCAAGTTCGGCGCGGGCACGCGCACCCGCCGCATCGCGCACCAGGCCATAGGGCTGCAGATCCGGCCGCTCGATCGCGGCACAGAACAATGACCAGAATTTCGACTCCAGTGCCCCCACCGCCATGTAGCGGCCATCCTGGGTGCGATAGAGGCCATAGCCGGGCAAGCCGCCCGTCAGGTCATCGGTGCCGCGCGGCATGGTTTTCCCGCGCCCCAGAACCGAAAGCAGTGGCGTATAGGCGTGGGCAAAGCTCGCGTCGGTCATCGACACGTCGACGTAGCGCCCCTTGCCCGTGGCTTTGGCACCGATCACCGCGGCGAGGATGCCCAGCGCCGCCGTCAGCGCTCCCCCCAGCAGATCGCCGATCTGCAGGTTGGGAATTGCCGGCGCCCCATCTGCATTGCCAATCTGGTCCAGCACACCGGCCGTGGCGATGTAGTTGATGTCATGGCCGGCACGGTCGCGCCACGGACCATCCTGGCCATAGCCGGTAATGGCGCAATAGACGATGCGTGGATTGATGGCCTGCACTTGCGCATAGCCGATGCCCAGCCGGTCGACCACGCCGGGGCGAAAGCTTTCGACGATCACGTCCGCTTCGCGCGCAAGGCGCAGGAATACCTCAACACCAGCCGCCTGCTTGAGGTCGAGCCGCAAACCCAGCTTGTGGCGATTGACGATGCGAAAGAAGTAGCTGTCTTCCCCCGGTGTTGCACCGAGACTCATGCTGCGCGCGTAGTCGCCGGCGCCGGCGTCCTCGATCTTGATCACCTCGGCGCCCATGTCGGCCAGATGCAAGGTACAGACCGGTCCCGGCAACAGCCGGGTCAGATCGAGGATGCGCAGGCCGGCGAGAGGGCCGGTGTTGCCATTGTTTCCAGTTTTCTCCGTCATCATGTAAAGATCCTGTTGAAACTGCTACGCATATCGGCTTGGCGGCCGTTCACTGGCCAGCGGCCAGTTGAAGTATCTGTTGCACCCGGCGATGAATGCTGTAATGCTTCTGCTTTCAAGGGCAAGCGCTGATTTTGCCTGTGTTTTTCTGTTTCAATCACACCGCCTTGTCCAGTTTTCTCCACCACTTCTCGCTCGCCAGCCCGCTCTTCCTGCTCATCCTGATCGGCTACGGCGTCGCCCGCTCGGGCCGTTGGTCCTTGTCGGCATCCGATACGTTGGGGCGATTTGCCTACACGATCGCCATCCCCGCCATGCTGTTCCGCATGATGGGCGACTTCTCGAAAATGCCACCGGTCGACGCCCGGCTGCTGCTCGCCTTCTTCGGCGGTTGCCTGATCGTGTTCATCATCGGCCGGCTGGTCGCCGCGACTGTGTTCCATCTCGATGGCGTCGCCCAATCGGTGTTCGCGCTGGGGGGCGTATTTTCCAACAATGTCATCCTGGGCATAGCCATAGCCAAAACCACGCTGGGCGACGCATCGCTGGCCACCGTCTCGATGGTCATCGTGTTCAATGCCCTGATCCTGTGGACGCTGGTCACGCTCTCGGTCGAATGGGCGCGCCACGGCGAGTTTTCGCTGCGGGGGTTTGGCAAGACGCTCAAGGGCGTGCTGACCAATCCGATTGTCGCCTCGATACTTGCCGGTACGGCCTGGGGCTTCACCACCCTTTCGCTGCCTGCCTTCATCGATGTGCCCCTCGCCATGCTCGGCCAGACTGCGGTGCCGCTCTCGCTCGTTGCCCTCGGCATGAGCCTCGCCGCATACAGCATCCGCGAGGGCATTACCCAGAGCCTGGCGATCACCACCATCAAGCTGGTCGTCCAGCCTTTGGTCGTCTGGCTGCTGGCGCGGGCGCTCGGCCTGCCGCCGCTGGAAACACAGGTAGTGACGCTGCTCGCCTCACTGGCGATGGGCGTCAATGTGTACATGATGTCCCTGCAGTTTCGCACCATGCAGGGACCGGTGGCGGCGGGCCTGGTGTTGTCGACACTGCTATCGACCTTCAGCGTGCCACTGGTGCTGACACTGACCAGTTAATGGGATGGCTGCCGCGCTCAGGCATTTCTGACCGATAATCGCTGAATGCGTTATTACTTCAAGCGAATGGGCAGCAAGGCAGCCAGCCCGCCACGCAGGCCCTGGACGAGAATTGCCTGGTCTGGCCTGGGTGCCTTTGTCGGGATTTACCTTGTGGCGACTATGAGCAAATTCGTCGGCAATGACCTCGGCGACCGCCTGTTCCTGATCGGCTCGTTCGGCGCTTCGGCGGTGCTGCTCCATGGCGCATCGCAGGGGGAATTTTCGCAACCACGCAATTTCGTCGGGGGCATGTGTTGAGCGCGATGACAGGAATTTCGCTTTACAAACTTTCCCCCGGAACGGTCGCCCTGACCAGCGCGCGCCCCGTCGAGGTGTTGGCCGCCGAGGATTACGTGGTCGTGCTCGACAGCGCAGCCGCCGCGCACGCCATCACTCCCGACCCGACACTGCTAAGCAAGCTTGATCGGCGCGGCGGCAATCTTACATGCGAAGTGAAGGGCGATCGGGTGTTGCTCGCCGGACAGGCGATTACCTTCATGGTGGCGGAAATTGAATTCTGATTTCATGATTCCATTATCGAAAAGGGTGTCCTGATGGCAATTCCCTGGCTTGCGGTACTCAAAATCGTTCCATGGAAGGAGGTCATCAGCAATGCTCCGGCAGTTGCCGATGGGGCCAAGAAGCTGTGGAACACCGTCGGCAAGAAATCCTCGGGTCCGGCACCCCCGGTAAAGCAGGCCGAGGCGCCGCCACCATCTGACAACGAAGTCATTGCCGCACTGCAGGCACGGTTGGCGGCAGTGGAAGCCGCCGCCGCCGACCTGCACGGTCAAATGCTCGCGTCCTCCGAATTGATCAAGACACTGGCCGAACAGAACACGCAACTCATCAAGCGTGCCGAAGCCAACCGGCGACGTGCAGCTTGGCTGACGGCAGCGACAATTGTCATCGCCATTGTTGCGACATACGGCCTGACTTTGACGTTGCTCCGCTGACATCGCGGTCAAGCGCGACCGGGCCCAAAAGTCGGCGCTGGCGGGACGGCGCTAGCCGGCTCGCCAGCGAAACGCGGTCAGTCGTACTTCCGTTCGTCGCTGATGACCTTGCCGTCGTTGGGCAGGCTGTCGGCAAAAACCACCGCCCCGCGCAACTTGGTCAACTCGCGCAGCGAATCGGCAACCGCCGCGGTCAGGGCCGCATCGCCCGTGCCGTTGCCCAGGCAGCAATGCAGCGTCATGGCATCGGTGCTGTCGGGGTTGGTCACCACCAGTCGCGCCCGGGAAAGTTGCGGATGGCGCCTCACCACCGCCACGATCTGCTCGGGATGGACAAACATGCCCTTGACCTTGGTGGTCTGATCGGCGCGCCCCAGCCAGCCCTTGATGCGCAGGTTGGTGCGGCCGCAGGGGGAGATGCCTGGCAGCACAGCGGACAAATCGCCGGTGCCGAAGCGCAGCAGCGGATAGTCGGGATTGAACAACGTGACGACGACCTCGCCGACTTCGCCTTCTGGCAAGGGTTCGCCGCTGCCCGGACGGACAATTTCGAGGATGACCTCTTCATCGACGACCAGGCCATCGCGCGCCGGGGTTTCATAAGCGATCAAACCAAGGTCGGCGGTGGCATAGGCCTGATAACCCTTGACGCCGCGCGCCAGCAAGGCTTCGCGCACCGGCGGCAGGAAGGCTTCACCGGAGACCAGCGCCTTGGTCAGTGAGGGTATCTTCAAGCCAAGTTCGTCGGCCTTTTCCAGCAGGATGCGCAGGAAGGACGGCGTGCCGACGTAGGCAGCGGGTTGCAGGTCGGCCATCGCCCGCACCTGCTGTTCGGTCTGCCCGACACCGCCCGGAAAGACCGTGCAGCCGAGCGCCTGTGCGCCCGCCTCGAGCAACCAGCCGCCCGGCGTCATGTGATACGAAAAACTGTTATGCACCAGCTCGCCAGGACGGATGCCGGCGGAATAGAGCGCCCGTGCGGTACGCCAGTAGTCGGCGGTGCGGCCTTCGGGTTCGTAGATCGGCCCCGGGGAAGAGAACACCCGACCGAGCCGGCCCCAACCGGAAGCCGCCAGCCCGCCGAAAGGACGTTGGGTTTTCTGCAACTCGATCAATTCGTGCTTGCGCAGCACCGGCAGTTGCGCCAGCGCGGCGCGCGAGGTTATGCTGGCGGGATCGACGTCGCGCAGGAGTGCGGCGAAATACGCCGTATTCGCCTTGGCATGGGCGACCTGCCGCGGCAGACGCGCCAGCAGTGCCGCTTCTCGTTCGGCCGGAGCGCGGGTTTCGAGTACGTCGAAATGGTCATTCATGCCAGCCAGCGCTTTCTTCTGCGGTAATGCTTTACTTCGCGGAAGCTCTTGCGGCCCTGACTCGAAAGGCCCAGGTAGAACTCCTTGACGTCTTCGTTGTTGCGCAGTTCCTCGGCGGCGCCCTCCATGACAACGCGGCCGTTTTCGAGGATGTAGCCGAAATCGGCGTAGCGCAGCGCCATGTTGGTGTTCTGTTCGGCCAGCAGGAAGGTCACGCCTTCCTTCTGGTTCAGGTCCTTGACGATCGCAAATACCTCGTCGACGATCTGCGGGGCGAGGCCCATCGAAGGCTCGTCGAGCAATACCATGTTCGGATTGGCCATCAGGGCGCGGCCGATGGCGGTCATCTGCTGTTCGCCGCCGGAGGTGTAGGCGGCCTGGCTGGTGCGCCGGGTCTTCAAGCGCGGGAAATAGTTGTAAACCTTTTCGAGGGTCGCGGCCACCGCGGCCTTGCCGTCCTTGCGGGTGTAGGCGCCGGTGAGCAGGTTTTCCTCGACGGTCAGGTGGCCGAAGCAATGGCGGCCCTCCATCACCTGGATGACACCGCGCTTGACCAGGTCGGCCGGCGTCAGCGCCTCGATGCGCTCGCCGCGCAGTTCGATGCTGCCCTTGGTGACCGCGCCGCGCTCGCCGGCCAGCAGGTTGCTGACCGCGCGCAATGTCGTGGTCTTGCCGGCGCCGTTGCCGCCCAGCAGGGCGACGATGCCGCGCTCGGGCACGGCAAACGAAACGCCTTTCAGGACGAGGATCACATGGTTGTAGATCACCTCGATACTGTTGACGTTGAGGATGATATTGGCGTTCGTCATGGGCGCTCTTCGCTGGTCGATAGGTTCGATGCAGGCGGGAACCCGCCGCGGCGGGCCCCGGACCGCGGGTTCAACTTACTGCTTGCACTGCTCGGGCGTGCGCGGCGTGATCTTCTTCTCTTCCGCATAGCGGGCGGAAGCCAGCATCACCATCGGGCGGATGACCTTCTCGTCAGCCTGATACCAGTCGGAACTGAAGTTCCACTTGCTGCCGTCCCAGGTATGCACGCGCACCCAGCTCGAACCCATGTGGTCGAGGCAGGAGGTCTGGATCGGCCGCATCACGCCGGCAAAGCCGAGTGCATCGAGCTTTTTCTGGTCGAGGTCAAGATTTTCCAGGCCCCAGCGCGTCTGCTCGCCGGTCATGGTCTTGCCCTTGCCGTAACGCTCCTGCGCCCGCTTGACGCCCTCGATGCCGAGCATGGCGGAAATCAGGCCGCGCATGTAAAGCACCGAACCGACCTCATCCTTCGGGCCGGTACCCTGGCCCTTGCCATGCACCAGGGCGAGGACATCCTTGGTGACCTTGGCGTTCGGCTCGGCGCCATGCTGCAACGCAAGTGCGTTATAGCCCCTGGCGGCTTCGCCGACGTCCTTCACATCCGGCTCGGCGCCGGCCCACCAGATGCCGTACATCTTCTCGCGCGGGAAACCCGTCGCCTGGGCTTCCTTGAGCGCGGTGGAGTTCATCACGCCCCAACCCCACAGCAGCACGTAATCCGGCCGGTTCTGGCGAATCTGCAGCCAGGTGGATTTCTGCTCGACGCCCGGCGAGGCGACCGGCAGCAGAACCAGGTCGAAGCCGTGCATCTTGGCGCGTTCCTGCAACAGCGGGATCGGCTCCTTGCCATACGGGCTGTCGTGATAAACCAGCGTGATCTTCTTGCCCTTGAGCTTGTCGAAGCCGCCTTCCTTCTTGGCGATGTGCTGGATGAGGACGTCCGCGCCCACCCAGTAGGTGCCCAGCAGCGGGAAATTCCAGGTAAACACCGCGCCATTCGCGGATTCGCTGCGACCGTAGCCGGCGGTAATCAGCGGAATCTTGTCTACCGGCGCCTTTTCGGTCAGCGCGAAGGTCGCGCCCGTGGACAGCGACTGGAAGGCCGTGGCGCCGCCGCCCTTGTTCTTCAGCCGCTCGTAGCATTCGACGCTGCGATCGGTCGCGTAGCCGGTTTCGCATTCCTCGAAGGTGGCCTTGACGCCGTTGATGCCACCCGTGGCGTTGACCAGCTTGATGTAATCGACAAAGCCGTTGGCCCAGGGCGTGCCGTTGGGAGCGAAAGGCCCGGTGCGATAGACCAGCACCGGAAAGAATTGCTCGGCCGCCTGGGCCGGCTTGCCCTTGGCCTGGGCATGGACCGGTGCCGTCAGGGTAAATGACAGGCCGATCGCCGCCAGCGAAGCGGCGAGTGCATATTTGCGCATGTTCATTGATCTCTCTCCTTTTATTGATGATGGTTATGGTGCTGCCTTGCGACAAAGAACAAACATCCCCGTGCGTTCCCGTCAGTGCGGGAACGGCCACAGTCTGAGCTTCTCCTTGGCCGTCGACCACAGGCGGGCAATGCCGTGCGGTTCGACAATCAGGAAGAACACGATGAGCACGCCAAAGATCATGATTTCGGCATGTGAAACGCCGGCAGTGGAAATGACCACCCCGACCAGATCGCCCAGCCAGGGCAACATCTGGTTGAGGAAAATCGGCAGGATGACGATGAAAGCGGCGCCGAAGAAGCTGCCCATGATCGAACCCAGGCCGCCGATGATCACCATGAACAGCAACTGGAAGGAGCGGTCGAGCGAGAAGGCGGCCGGCTCCCAGGAACCGAGATGCACGAACCCCCACAAGCCACCCGCCACGCCGAGGAAGAAGGAACTGACGGCGAAGGCCGACAGCTTGGCGTACATCGGCCGGATGCCGATCACCTCGGCGGCGACGTCCATGTCGCGAATCGCCATCCACTGCCGGCCGATCGCCCCGCGCACCATGTTCTTGGCAAGCAGGGCGAACACCACCAGGACAGCCAGGCAGAACAGATAGACATCCGTCGGCGATTCGAGCTTCCAGCCAAAGGCGCTCAGGTTCGACACCGACACCGAACCGGATGACGAGTCGTTGGTGAACCACTTGATGCGCAGGAAGGCCCAGTCCCAGAAGAACTGCGCCGCCAGGGTGGCAACCGCGAGGTAAAGGCCGCGCACCCGCAAGCTGGGAACGCCGAACACCACGCCGACCGCCGCCGAAGTCGCGCCACCCAGCAACAGGGCGGCCAGCAGCGGCATGTCATCCACGCGAACAAAGAAATTGTAGGCTGCGTAAGCGCCCACTGCCATGAATGCTCCCGCACCCAGCGTGATCTGGCCACAGTAGCCGACCAAAAGATTGACGCCCAGGGCCGCCAGCGACAGGATCAGGAACGGGATCAGGATGGCCCGGAACAGATATTCGTCGGCGAGCAGCGGCACGGCAATGAATGCGAAGGCGAGGATGCCGAGAATCGCCCAACGATCCTGGCGGATGGGGAAGATCTGCTGATCCGCCGCGTAGGAGGTCTTGAACTGACCGTTTTCCCTGTAAATCATGTTGTGGTCTCCCGCAGGGCCGTCGCGATTTGCTTATACCCGATCAATGATCTTCTCCCCGAACAAGCCCTGCGGCCGGAACAACAGAAACACCAGCGCCAGCATGTAGGCGAACCATATTTCGATGCCGCCGCCGACCAGTGGCCCGAGATAGACCTCGGAGACCTTCTCGCCGACGCCGATGATGAGGCCGCCGATGATGGCGCCCGGCACCGAGGTAAGGCCGCCCAGAATCACCACCGGTAGTGCCCGCAACGCCACGGTCACCAGCGAGAACTGCACGCCCATCTTGGAGCCCCAGATGATGCCGGCGACCAGCGCAACAACGCCGGCCACGCACCAGACGATCACCCAGATGCGGTTGAGCGGAATACCGATGGACTGTGCGGCCTGGTGGTCGTCGGCCACGGCCCGGAGCGCGCGACCGGTGGCGGTCTTCTGGAAGAACAGCGCCAGCGCGGCAACCAGCAGGGCGGCGACCAGCGCGGCGATGAAGTCCTCCTTGTTGATCAGGAGGCCGCCTTCGAAAACGCCCTGCAAGACCATCACCGGCTCCTTCGGCATGCCGACATCGATCTTGTAAATGTCGCTACCGAACACGGTCTGTCCGAGGCCATCGATAAAGTAGGCGATACCCAGCGTGGCCATCAGCAGGGTGGCGCCTTCCTGGTTGACCAGATGGCGCAACACCAGCCGCTCGACCAACCAGGCCACGGCAAACATGATCAGCGCGGCGATGATGAAGGCGAGGATGTTTGCCACTAACAGGCTTTCGACACCGAGCCAGCCGGGAATCCACTCCGAAAAGCGCGCCATCGCCAGCGCCGCGAACAGCACCATCGCGCCCTGGGCGAAGTTGAAGACGCCGGAGGCCTTGAAGATCAGCACGAATCCCAGCGCCACCAGCGAATACAGCATGCCGGTCATCAGGCCGCCAATCAATACTTCGAGAAAAAACCCCATGTCGTCGTGTCCTTTTCCGTCAGTGGCTGGCGCCGAGATAGGCGCTGATGACTTCGGGATTGCCGCGCACCGCGTCGGGCGAACCATCGCCAATTTTCTTGCCGTAGTCGAGCACCACGACGCGATCGGAGACGTCCATCACCACACCCATGTCGTGCTCGATCAGCACGATGGTGGTACCCATCTGATCATTGACGTCGAGGATGAAGCGGCTCATGTCCTGTTTTTCCTCGATGTTCATGCCGGCCATCGGCTCGTCGAGCAGCAGGATCTGCGGTTCCATCGCCAGCGCGCGCGCCAGGTCGACGCGCTTTTGCAGGCCGTATGGCAAGCGGCCCACCGGCGTCTTGCGGATATGCTGGATTTCGAGGAAGTCGATGATTTCCTCGACCTTGGCACGATGCTCCAGCTCCTCGCGCCGGGCCGCCCCCATCCAGAACGCCTGCTGGAAGATGTTCGCCTTCATCTTCAGGTTGCGTCCGGTCATGATGTTGTCGAGCACGCTCATGCCCTTGAACAGCGCGATGTTCTGGAAGGTGCGGGCAATGCCGGCGCAAGCGGCCTTGTAGGGATTCATCTGCCGGAAATGCTCGCCGCGCAGGATGATTTCGCCCGCCTGTGGTCGGTAAACGCCGTTGATGACATTGAGCATCGAGCTCTTGCCCGCGCCGTTGGGGCCGATGATGGCGCGAATTTCATGTTCGCGCACATCAAAGGAGATGTCGGTCAGGGCATTCACCCCGCCGAAGGAGAGGGAAACATTCCGCAGATCGAGGATGACCTCGCCGATTTGTCGAGCCATCAGGCAGCCTTTCTCGCGGGCGCAAAAGTTTTCACGTCGCGGATCACCAGATCGGCGGACACTTTGCCCTTGCGGCCGTCCTCGAACTTCACCTCCGTCTCGATGAACTGGGTCGCCTTGCCGGAATACAGCGCGTCGATCAGCACGGCATATTTCTCGGAGACGAAGTTGCGTCGCACCTTGCGCGTCCGCGTCAACTCGTCGTCGTCCGGATCGAGCTCCTTGTGCAGGATGAGGAAGCGGTGGATCTGCGTATCCGCGACCATGGCGTCATGGGCAAGGTCGGCATTCACCTGCTCGATGCATTCCTGGATCAACTCATAGACCTCGGGCTTGCCGGCAAGATCGTTATAGCCGGAGTAGGGCATGCCGCGCCGTTCCGCCCAGTTGCCCACCGCACCGATGTCGATGTTGATGAAGGCGCACACCATCTCGCGGCCGTGGCCAAAAGCCACCGCCTCCTTGATGTAGGAAAAGAACTTCAGCTTGTTCTCGATGTAGTTGGGCGCGAACACCGCGCCATTGCTAAGCTTGCCGACATCCTTGGCGCGGTCGATGATCTTCAGGTGGCCGTCCTCGTCGATGAAACCGGCATCGCCGGTCATGAAGTAACCCTCGGTGTTGATCGATTCGGCCGTCGCATCGGGACGCTGGTAATACTCCTTGAGCAACATCGGCCCCTTGACCAGAATCTCGCCGTTGTCGGCAATCTTGATTTCCACGCCCGGCGCCGGCAGGCCCACCGAATCGAGCTTGATCTGGCCGTCCGGTTGCAGGCAGACATAGGCGCAGGTTTCGGTCTGGCCGTAGAGCTGCTTCAGGTTGATGCCGATCGAGCGATAGAAACGGAACAGGTCGGGGCCGATGGCGGCGCCCGCCGTGTAGGCAACGCGGATGCGGCTCATGCCGAGCACATTTTTCAGCGGGCCATAGACGAACAGCTTGCCCAGGGCGTAGAGCAGGCGGTCCTTGCCATTCACCGGCTTGCCATCCAGCACGTCGGCGCCGCAG
Source organism: uncultured Methyloversatilis sp. (assembly GCA_964580925.1). Taxonomy (GTDB): domain Bacteria; phylum Pseudomonadota; class Gammaproteobacteria; order Burkholderiales; family Rhodocyclaceae; genus Sulfuricystis. Next base: position 8,273 of record CAZOMI010000053.1, on the reverse strand, counting down.
CGTTTCGCCACGTCCATGAAATAGTGGAACATCTTGCGCTTGATGGTGCCGGCATCCTCCATGCGGATCATCACCTGCGTCAGCAGGTTTTCGAACACGCGCGGCGGGGCAAAGTAATAGCTGGGGCCGATCTCGCGCAGATCGGTCACCACGGTTTCGCTCGATTCCGGGCAGTTCACCGTAAAACCGGCCACCAGCGCCTGCGCGTAGGAGAACAGGTTGTCGCCTACCCAGGCCATCGGCAGGTAGGAAAGGATTTCGCCCGTCTCGTCCAGCTTGTCGAAACTGCAGCCGCCCCGCGCGGCAGCGATCAGCGCGCCGTGCGTCTGGCAGACGCCTTTCGGCTTGCCGGTGGTGCCGGAGGTGTACAGCATGATCGCCACGTCGTCCGGACGACCGACGGCGATTTCCTGCTCGAGGAAGCTGGCGTGGTCCTTGTCGTAGGCTTTCCCGCCGGCAATCACGCCATCCAGTTCGTGCAGGAAAGGCTGGACATAATGCCGCAGGCCGCGCGGATCGTCGTAGATGATGTGCAGCAGTTCCGGGCACTGCTCCTTCACCTCGACCAGCTTGTCGACCTGCTCCTGATCCTCGACGATGGCGATGTGGATGCCGGCATCCTGCAGCACGAAGGTCATTTCCTGGGCGACGGCATCCTGGTACATCGGCACGGGAATGCCGCCCAGCATCTGCGCGGCGCACATCGCCCAATACAGGCGCGGGCGGTTGTCGCCAATGATGGCCAACCGGTCGCCACGCTTGAAGCCGAGCTCGGCCAGGCCGCGGGCCATGCCACGCACCTCCTGCGCCGCCTCTGCCCAGGTCCAGTGTTGCCAGATGCCCAGATCCTTCTCGCGGATCGCCGGCCGGTCGGCGCGCACGCGGGCGTGCTCCAGCAGCAAGCGCGGAAAGGTGTCCAGTCCTGCGGGTACGCCAGCAGGCAGGCTGCCCGCGGTCGATACTGCCATACGCAATTCTCCTCATCCAACTTTCGTCGTATCCCCGGGTGATCCCGGGTGATCGCGTGCCCGACCCCGCAAATATCGCTAGCCGGGTCAGTCAAATCCTTGTTGCCGTACAGACTTTAACCTGTGTGGCTGCATATAATTGTCGCATGGCAGACAATTCGTCCAAATCACCGCAGACCACCCCCCTCACGCTCGACGCGGCAATTGCCCTGTCGCGCTGGGCGCGCGGCCTGTCGGCGGACGAGATGGCGCAGGTACGGCAGGGCACGATCGAGCGGCACATTGATGCCGGCGGCTTCATCTGCCGCAAGGGCGAACCCGCCTCCTGCTGGATCGGCATCATTGACGGCCTGGCGAAAATGTCCTCCGACTGGGTTACCGGCAAGACCGCCTCCTACGCCGGCATCCCCACCGGTGGCTGGTTCGGCGAGGGTTCGCTGATGAAGACCGAACTGCGCCGCTACGATGTCATCGCCCTGCGCGACACCCGCGTCGCCTGCATGAAGCGCGAAACCTTCCACTGGCTGCTCGATCACAGCATCCCCTTCAACCACGCCATGATCGAGCAGATCAACGAGCGGCTCGGCCAGTTCATCGGCCTGCTGGAATCCGAACGCCTGCTCGACACCGACGCGCGCGTCGCGCGCTGCCTTTCCGCGATGTTCAACCCCGTGCTCTATCCCGGGCAGAATCCCCAACTGAGCATCTCGCAGGAGGAAATCGGCAACCTGGCCGGCGTCTCGCGCCAGCGCGTCAATCGCTCGCTGAAGATTCTCGAAGATGCCGGCTTCCTGCACATCGAGTACGGCGGCCTGAAGATTCTCGATCTCGACGGCCTGCGCTCTTTTGGCGGCTGAGCGCCGTCCCGCCAGCGCCGACTATTGTGATTAGGCACATCGAACTGCTCGCCCCCGCCCGCAACACCGAGATCGGCCGCGCGGCGATTCTGCATGGCGCGGATGCCGTCTACATCGGTGGCCCGGCCTTCGGCGCGCGGCACACCGCCGGCAACGCGCTGCGCGACATCGCGGCGCTGGTCGGATTTGCCCACCGCTTCCACGCCCGCATCTACGTCACGCTCAACACCATTCTTTCCGACAACGAACTGGAACCCGCGCGCCATCTCGTGCAGCAATGCTGGGATGCCGGGGTCGACGCATTGATCGTGCAGGACATGGGCCTGCTGGAGCTCGATCTGCCACCCATCGACCTGCACGCCTCGACGCAGTGCGACATCCGCACGCCGGCCAAGGCGCGCTTTCTTGCCGCTGCCGGGTTTTCGCAACTGGTGCTGGCGCGTGAACTCGGCCTGCAGGAAATCGCCGCCGTGCGCGCCGCCGTGCCGGACGACATCGTCATCGAGCACTTCATCCATGGCGCCCTGTGCGTGGCCTTTTCCGGCCAGTGCTACATCAGCCACGCGCAGACCGGCCGCAGCGCCAATCGCGGCGACTGTTCGCAGGCCTGCCGCCTGCCCTACACCCTGCAGGACAAGGAGGGCCGCGTCGTTGCCTTTGAAAAGCACCTGCTGTCGCTGAAGGACAACGACCAGAGCGCCAACCTGGCAGCGCTGATCGACGCCGGCGTCCAGAGTTTCAAGATCGAAGGGCGCTACAAGGACGCGGCCTACGTCAAGAACATCACCGGCCACTATCGCCAGTTGCTCGACCAGCTCTTCGCCGAGCGGCCCGAACTCGCTCCGGCCTCCAGCGGCCGCACGCAATTGATGTTCACGCCGAACCCCGACAAGACCTTTCACCGCGGCGCGACCGACTACTTCACTCACGGCCGGCACGCCGACCCGCGGCACATCGGCGCCTTCGACTCGCCCGGCTTTGTCGGACTGCCGCTCGGCGAGGTGACCAAGGTCGGCGCCAATTTCTTTGACATCACCGCCAGCGAACCGCTCGCCAATGGCGACGGGCTGACCTGGCTGAACAAACGCACGGTGGTTGGCGTGCAGGCCAATCACGTCGAGAAAGTGGCGGCGTCCCTCTGGCGCATCTGGCCGAACGAGACCCTGGCCAATCTGCCCGGACTGCGCGCCGGCACCCTGATCAGCCGCAACCGCGACCATGCCTGGGAGCAGGCACTTACTAAACAGTCCGCTAGCCGGCGCATCCCGATCGCCGCGATATTTTCAGAGACCGCCGACGGCTTCGCGCTGACCCTGCAGGATGGCGACGGCACGCAAGCCACCGCGCGCATCGCCTGTGCCAAGCAGGCGGCCCGGCAACCTGAGGAGGCAGTTGCCGGCCTGCGCGCACAACTTGGCCGGCTAGGCAACACCGAATTCGTGCTCGAAGCACTGACCGTTGATTCCAGCCAGCCCTGGTTCGTGCCTAATTCCGCGCTCAATCAGCTACGCCGCGATGCAATTGGGCAACTCGTCGCCGCACGTCTGGCGGCCTATCACCGGATCTTGCGGCGCCCCGCCAAGGAGCCGCCGACGCCCTACCCGGAAACTTCGCTGAGCTACCTCGCCAACGTTTACAACCAGGCGGCACGGAGCTTTTACGCCAAGCACGGTGTCCAGCTGATCGAGGCCGCCTACGAAGCGCATGAGGCAAGGGGCGAGGTCTCGCTGATGATCACCAAGCATTGCCTGCGCCACGCCTTCAACCTGTGCCCGCATCAGGCCAAGGGCGTCACCGGCGTCCAGGGGCAGGTGCGCGCCGAGCCGATGACGCTGGTGAATGGCAACGAGCGACTGACGCTCCGCTTCGACTGCAGGGCCTGCGAGATGCACGTCGTCGGCCGGATCAAGAAGCACGTTCTCACCAGCCCTACAACGATCTAGCTGATCATCGCGTAGCTATTACGGTAGCGTGTTTCAACTTCTGCCTGAACCGCCTGCACGCGGGCAGTGATCGACGGGTAATTGTCGGCCAGCGCCGCGACGACTGTTGTGTCCAGGCAGCCCCTGCCTGCCATGGCACGCAGTTCCTTGAGCACCGTCGGGGCATCACCCGGTTCCCGATACGGCCTGCGTTCGGCCATGGCGATCGCAATATCCGCCACGGCAAGCACCTTGGCGCCGAGATCAAGACCGGCAGTGCCGATGCCGCGGCAATAGCCGCTGCCGTCGAGCCGCTCGTGATGATGGCCCGCCCATTTGGCGACTTTCTCGAAGCCGCGCACCCGTGACAGGATCTGAAAGCTGCAGTACGAATGCTGGCGGATGACGGCATATTCCTCGGACGTCAGCTGTGCCGGCTTGCAAAAGATGGCGTTGGGTACAGTCAGTTTGCCGATGTCGTGGAGGAGTCCGGCCAGTTCGAGCTGCTGTAATTCATTCTCGACAAGGCCCATGACCTCGCCTATGCCGCAGGCACAAGCGGCAACCCCGGCAGAGTGCGTCACCGTGAAGCCGGCGCGAAAATCCGTCATGTCCTTGAACACGCACGCCAGCGAACGCGCCGCGGCGTGATCGAGACTGACCGAACGCAGCAGGTTGCGTTTGCGCAACTGCTGGCCAAGGTCGCGCGAAACCAGTTCAAGCCAGAAGCAGTCATTGGCTGACACTTGATTGAAAAGTGCCACAACATCGGCATGAACCAGTGAGCCGGCAAGTTTGTTGATGACTCTGCGCAACGCGTCAGCCTGGTACAGGATGAACGTGTCACGCCGCAGGGCTTGCTCAAGGTGGTCGGCCAGGCAGAGGATTTGCGCACTGAGGACATCAACATCGGCGAGGCTGCGACCGGCATCCAGATGTTCCTTCATTGGCGTGTGGTGCCAATCAACAATCGCCGCGGCTGGCGCCAGCCAGCTCGTTTCGCGCAACAGCTTGCCGCCACGCAGGCAATGCGGTTCGAGCCGCTGATCCGAGCCGCCATGAACCCCGATTTTCGCCTCGGGTGACAGAGCTCCGATATCGTGTAGCAGGGCGGCGATGGTGAGGCGTTCGGTCTGTTCGAAATCCAGCCCGGCGGCTCGGGCGAGTTCGGCAGATATATAGGCGGTCCGCATCTGATGGTCGGCCAGCGAAGTATCGGCAAGATCCATGGCCTCCGAAACGGAGAACAGCAGATCGGCGAAATTGGCCTTCAAATTGCGCCACATGGCTAGTTCCTCAGGGCTAATGCGCACCTGGTCCGACCCGCAGGTCGACCGGATGCTTCGGGCAGATTGTAACTTGGGTCCGGGATTCGCCCCGGGGTGCCGGCTACATGCTGCGCCGGTACTGCCCCCCCACCTCATAGAGCGCGGTGCTGATCTGGCCGAGCGAGCAGACGCGCACGGCATCGACCAGCACGGCGAAAACATTGCCGTTGTCGATGACGGTCTGTTTGAGGCGCGCCAGCAGCGGCGCGGCCGCAGCGGCGTGACACGCCTGGAAGTCGCGTAGCCGCTTGATCTGCGACTGTTTCTCTTCCTCGGTGGACCGCGCCAGTTCGATCTCGCCCGCCCCGCCGGAACCACGTGGATTGAGAAAGGTGTTCACCCCGACGAGGGGATAGGAGCCATCGTGCTTGCGGTGCTCGTAATAGAGCGACTCCTCCTGGATCTTGCCACGCTGGTAGCCGGTTTCCATCGCGCCGAGCACGCCGCCTCGGTCGGCGATGGCTTCGAACTCCCTGAGTACGGCCTCTTCGACCAGGTCGGTCAGTTCGTCGATGACGAAGGACCCCTGGCTGGGGTTCTCGTTTTTCGCCAGCCCCCATTCGCGGTTGATGATGAGCTGGATGGCCATGGCGCGCCGCACCGATGCGTCGGTGGGCGTGGTGACGGCTTCGTCGTAGGCGTTGGTGTGCAGGCTGTTGCAGTTGTCGTAGATGGCAATCAGGGCCTGCAAGGTCGTGCGGATGTCGTTGAAGTCCATTTCCTGGGCATGCAGGCTGCGGCCGGAAGTCTGCACGTGATACTTGAGTTTCTGCGCACGTTCGTTGGCCCCGTATTTGTTCTTCATCGCCACCGCCCAGATGCGCCGTGCGACACGGCCGATCACCGTGTATTCGGCGTCCATGCCGTTGCTGAAAAAGAATGAAAGATTGGGCGCGAAGTCGTCGATGTGCATGCCGCGCGCCAGATAGGTCTCGACGTAGGTGAAGCCGTTGGCCAAAGTAAAGGCGAGCTGGGAGATCGGGTTGGCGCCAGCTTCGGCGATGTGATAGCCGGAGATCGACACCGAGTAGAAGTTCTTCACCTGGTTATGCACGAAGAATTCCTGGATGTCGCCCATCATTTTCAATGCGAACTCGGTGGAGAAGATGCAGGTATTCTGGCCCTGGTCTTCCTTGAGGATATCGGCCTGCACCGTGCCGCGCACGGATGACAGCACCCATTCACGAATTTTCGCCGCTTCGTCATCGGTGGGTTCGCGGCCGTTGTCGCGCGTGAATTTCGCCAGTTGCTGGTCGATGGCAGTATTGAAGAACATCGCCAGGATGATCGGCGCCGGGCCGTTGATGGTCATCGACACACTGGTGGCCGGGTCGCAGAGGTCGAAGCCGTCGTAGAGCACCTTGAGGTCGTCGAGCGTGGCGATGGAAACGCCGGAATTGCCGATCTTGCCGTAGATGTCGGGACGCTCGTCCGGGTCGCAGCCATAGAGCGTCACCGAGTCGAAGGCGGTGGACAGGCGCTTGGCCGGCATGCCTTCCGACACCTTCTTGAAGCGCCGATTGGTGCGGAAGGCATCGCCCTCGCCGGCGAACATGCGCGTCGGGTCTTCGTTCTCGCGCTTGAAGGCGAACACGCCGGCAGTGAAGGGGAAGCTGCCCGGCACGTTTTCCTTCATCAGGTAGCGCAGGGTTTCGCCTTCGTCGCCAAAGCGGGGCAGCACCACCTTGCGCACCTTGGTGCCGGAAAGCGTCTCGTAAGTGAGGCTGGTGCGGATTTCCTTGTCGCGGATCTTCACCACGTATTCGTCGCCAGCATAGGCTTTTTGCGTCGCCGGCCACAGGTCGAGCAGCTTCTTCGCCTTGGGATCGAGCTGGTTATCCTTCCAGGCAATCATCTCGTCAAAATCGGTGATGGGCTTGCCACAGCCGTCGAAGATGGTCCTGGCCGTGCGCAGGCTCTGGCGCTCGCGGGCAATGTTCACCTGCGTGTCCACATGCTGGTGATAGCCGCGCACGCTTTCGGCGATCTCGGCGAGGTAACGCACCCGGCCCGCCGGCACGATGGCGCGGCTTTGCGAGGACTGGCGCGTCGCCACAACCGGCAGCAGGCCGGTCTGCAGCTTGAGTCCGCGGGTTTGCAGATGGGCGGCAATCGCCTGATACAGCGCGGTGATGCCATCGTCGTTGAAACGGCTGGCCTGCGTGCCGAATACCGGCATCGCCTCGGCGTCCTCGCCGAAACGCTCGTGGTTGCGCTGATATTGCTTGCGCACATCGCGCAGCGCATCGGCCGCGCCCTTGCGGTCGAACTTGTTGATGGCGACAAAATCGGCGAAGTCGAGCATGTCGATCTTCTCCAGTTGCGAAGCTGCGCCGAATTCTGGCGTCATCACATACAGCGAGGCATCGGCATGCGGCACGATGGCGGCGTCACCCTGGCCGATGCCGGAGGTCTCGACGATAACAAGGTCGAAACCGGCGATCTTGCAGGCCGCGATCACCTCGGGCAGCGCGGCGGAAATCTCTTTTCCGGTGTCGCGCGTCGCCAGCGAGCGCATGAAAATATTTGGATGCTCGATGGCGTTCATGCGGATGCGGTCGCCCAGCAGCGCGCCGCCGGTGCGCTTGCGCGAGGGATCGATGGAAATGATGGCGATGCGCAGCCGGTCGTCCTGGTCGAGGCGGAAGCGACGAATCAGCTCGTCGGTGAGGCTCGACTTGCCGGCGCCGCCAGTGCCGGTAATGCCCAGCACCGGCACATTCAGGCCATCCGCAGCAGCATGCACGGCCTTGGCGAGTGTCCCTTTGGGGTCGCCTTCAAGCTGGGTGATGGCACGGGCCAGGTTGCGCAACTGGACCTGACGATCCTCCGCGCGCAACGCTGCCAGCGCAATCGGCGCCGTGCCGATCAGATCGAAGTCGCTGTTGGCCACCACGTCGTTGATCATCCCCTGCAGGCCCATCGTCGCACCATCTTCCGGCGTATAGACGCGCGTCACGCCATAGGCATGCAGTTCGGCGATCTCCGCCGGCACGATGACCCCGCCGCCGCCGCCGAATACCTTGATGTCGCCACCGCCGCCCGCCTTCAGCAGGTCGATCATGTACTTGAAGAATTCGAGATGGCCGCCCTGGTAGGAGGTGATGGCGATGCCCTGCACATCCTCATGCAGCGCGGCATTGACGATTTCCCGCACCGAGCGGTTGTGGCCGAGGTGGATCACCTCGGCGCCGGTCG
>CAZOMI010000052.1:0-21779 GCA_964580925.1 uncultured Methyloversatilis sp. | reverse complement strand
GAGCAGCGGACTGAAAATCCGCGTGTCGACGGTTCGATTCCGCCCCTGGCCACCAATCAATTAAAAGCCAGCCTGATGCTGGCTTTTCTTTTATTCGGGACCAGGACAAGCCACCGCCCGAAGACAATAAGGCCTTGAAACTTAGGTCGTTCGACCCCATAATTGGAACATGGTTGTAACTCCGGCAATCTGGAGGCGTTCTGGACGGCGGTTCGATTCCGCCCACCTCCACCCAAGCGTATCGAGTTGAGCATCAAGGTATTTTTGGGTGGGGGTGCACTGGCTTCGACAGGGCGAACAAAAGTGAGCAGGCAACCCGTCAGGCGATCGACGTTAATGAAGCAAATCTCTAAACGCCAACGATGAGCGTTTCGCAATCGCCGCTTAAGGCCTTTGCCGAGGCTGCTTGAGCCTTGTTACCAAAGAAAAGCCGGTGGGGGTACAGTTTCGACTGTGTCCCCATCGTCATTTGTGACCTCGTAAGCGCAGTCGATTTGTCGCTGGCGGCGTGTGGCGGGAGTAAAATTCTTCGCTCATGCCCCACGCCCGTTTTGTCCATCTCCGTCTTCACAGCGAATACTCCATCACCGACGGTTTGACGCGGCTCGATGGTGCGGTGGCGCGTGCCGCGGCCGATGGCATGCCGGCGCTGGCACTGACCGATCTCGGCAACCTGTTCGGCATGGTCAAGTTCTACACTGCAGCACGTGGAGCGGGTGTCAAACCGATCATCGGTGCCGATGTCTGGGTTACCGAAGAAAACGAAACCGCGCTGGATGTCGGACGCGAGGCGCCTTCCCGCTTATTGCTGCTGGCTAAAAATCGGATCGGCTACCTGCGCTTGTGCGAACTGCTTACAGCAGCCTTCCTGCGGCCACGGCGGCATGGCCGTGCCGAAATTCCGCGCAATGCCTTTACCGCGGGTGACAACAACGGCTTGATTGCCCTCGCGGGTGCCCAATTTGGTGAGATCGGCCAGTGGCTGGCCGCCGGCAAACCCGAGATAGCGGCAGCCAGTGCCCGCCTCTGGGCGGAAACCTTCCCGCAAAGTTTTTATCTGGAGATCCAGCGTCCCAACGGCCGTGCCGATCATCCGGTACAAGAACGGCTGCTCGCCGCCACCCTGCGCCTGGCCGCGGAACTCGATTTGCCGGTGGTAGCAACCCATCCGTTGCAGTTTCTCGATGCCGATGATTTTCGCGCCCACGAAGCGCGCGTGTGCATCGCCGAAGGCTATGTATTGGGCGACCGCCGCCGACCGCAAAACTTCAATGCGGCGCAGTATTTCAAGACGCAGGACGAGATGGCGACCCTGTTCGCCGACCTGCCCGAGGCGCTGGCGAACAGCTTGGAAATCGCCCGGCGCTGCAACCTGACGGTCGAACTCGGCAAGAACCGCCTGCCGGAATTTCCCATTCCGCCGGGCGTGTCGCTCGAGGACTATCTGGCCGAAATCACGCAAGCCGGGCTGGAGAAGCGCCTGGCGCATCTGTATCCCGACCCGGCAATGCGAGAAGCAGAGCGCCCGCGCTATGCCGAGCGGCTGGCGTTCGAGATCAAGACCATCGTACAGATGGGTTTCCCCGGCTATTTCCTGATCGTCGCGGACTTCATCAACTGGGGCAAGACCCACGGCGTGCCGGTGGGCCCGGGACGCGGTTCCGGCGCGGGCTCGCTGGTTGCTTACAGTCTGAACATCACCGATCTCGACCCGTTGCGCTACGAATTGCTGTTCGAACGCTTTCTCAACCCCGAGCGCGTGTCGATGCCCGACTTCGACATCGACTTCTGTCAGGAAGGCCGCGATCGGGTCATCGACTATGTGCGGCAGCGCTATGGCAGTCATGCGGTCAGCCAGATTGCCACCTTCGGCACGATGGCTGCAAAGGCGGTGATCCGCGATGTCGGCCGCGTGCTCGACCTCGGCTTCAATTTTGTCGACCAATTCGCCAAGCTGATCCCCAACGAACTGGGCATCACGCTCGCCAAGGCGCGCGAGCAGGAGCCGGCAATCAATGAACGGCTGGAACAGGAAGAAGAGCTGCGCGAACTTTGGACGCTCGCCGAAAAGCTCGAAGGCCTGACCCGCAACGTCGGCATGCACGCCGGCGGCGTTCTGATCGCGCCCGGCAAGCTCACCGATTTCTGCCCGCTTTATTCGGCTGACGGCGGTGCTACGGTCAGCCAGTTCGACAAGGACGACGTCGAAAAAGCCGGCCTGGTGAAGTTCGACTTCCTCGGCCTGCGCACCCTGACAATTCTGGCCGAAGCGGTGGCCTTTGTGAAAGAAGTGGACGGTGTCGAGATCAGTCTCGAAAACCTGCCGCTCGACGATGCCGCCGTCTATGCCGACATTTTCAAGGCGGCCAACACGACGGCGGTGTTCCAGTTCGAATCGCGCGGCATGAAAGACACCCTGGTGCAGGCGCGCCCCGACTGCCTCGAAGACCTGATCGCCCTGAACGCGCTCTACCGGCCGGGCCCGATGGACTTCATTCCGAACTTCATCAACCGCAAGCACGGTCGCGAGCGCGTCGTCTATCCGCATCCCAGCATGGAAAAGGTGCTGGCCAATACCTACGGCATCATGGTGTACCAGGAACAGGTGATGCAGACCGCGCAGGTGGTGGCCGGCTACAGTCTCGGCGGCGCCGACCTGCTGCGGCGCGCGATGGGCAAGAAAAAACTCGAGGAAATGGCCGAGCAGCGCGCCATCTTCGTCGCCGGTGCGGCCGGCAATGGCATTGACGCACCCAAGGCCAATGAAATCTTCGACACGATGGAGAAGTTTGCCGGCTATGGCTTCAACAAGTCGCATGCCGCCGCTTACTCACTGGTCGCCTATCAGACCGCCTGGCTGAAGCGCCACTACCCGGCGGCCTTCATGGCCGCGACGCTGTCGTCAGAAACGGCCGACACCGACAAGGTGCAGTTCTTTTTCCTCGACGCCCAGACCAACGGCATCAGCTTTCTGCCGCCCGACATCAATACCGGCTTCGTGCGTTTCCGGCCGGTCGATGCCAGGACCATCCGCTATGGCCTTGGCGCCCTCAAGGGTACCGGCGAGGCGGCGCTGACGGTGATCCTGCGCGCCCGTGAAGCCGGACCGTTCCTCGATCTGTTCGATTTTTGTCGCCGAGTCGACAAACGCGCTGTCAATCGCCGCGTCATCGAGTCGCTGATCCGTGCCGGTGCCTTCGATTCGATCGACGACCATCGCGCCAAGCTGCTTGCCTCGGTCAGCCGGGCGCTCGAAGCCGCCGACCAGGCAGAGCGCCACGCCCATCAGGGTGGCCTGTTCGACGCCCCAGATGGTGCCGCGCCGCAGGAAACGCACTATGTCGAGGTGCCGCGTTGGAGCGAGCGCGAGCAACTGCTCAACGAAAAACAGGCGCTGGGCTTTTTCCTCTCCGGCCATCCCTACAACGCCTATGCCGATGAACTGAAAGCCTTTGTGCGGCGGCGGCTGGTCGAACTCGAACCGCAACGCGAACCCACCTTGCTCGCCGGCGTGGTGCTGGGCGTGCGCACGCAGATGACGCGGCGCGGCAAGATGGCTATCGTCACGCTCGACGATGCCAGTGCCCAGGTCGAAATATCGGTGTTCAACGAACTGTGGGGCGCCGAGCGCAACAAGATTCGCGAGGACGAGTTGCTGCTGGTCGAAGGCAAGGTGCAGCGCGATGACTACAGCGGCGGCCTGCGCGTGAGCGCCGACAAGCTCATGACGCTGGCCGAAGCACGCGGCCGTCATGCGCGCGTGTTGAAGCTGGCCCTGAACGGCACTTCGAGAGACGCAACCGCCGGTCATCTGCGTACCCTGCTGGCGCCTTATCGCTGCACTGAGGGCGGTACCGAACGCGCGACCGACAATGTCTGCCCGGTGCGCATCTGCTATCGCAACGGCGCCGCCGAGACCGAGCTCACCCTCCCCGATGCCTGGCGCGTGCGATTGGACGATACTTTGCTGACGCAACTGAGCGACTGGTTGAGTCGGGAAAATGTGCGAGTAGTTTACGGCTGATCCTTGCCGGCTGCTTCCCCCTGCGCGCCGCGCCGTCCATGGTCCTGGCGACGCCGTCCCACCAGAGCCGACTTTGTAATGAATGTCTCCTCAGGCCTATACGTGGAGGTGAACCCAGTTGCTGCGATCGGTTCCTGGCACAAGAGGTCAGTTTAAAGGATAACCGGTTGATGTAATCAGCGTCAGAATGCGAACGGAATGCTCACACATTAGGCTACGATGCAGGTTCAGTGATATCCATCCCACTAAACATGCGTCGATAATTTTCCCTCATCCGCTTGAGGTCGCCCGGTGTCACCTCCCCAGTGCCATACCTGGCGCGCTCGAAGAAAATGGTGATTTCCGCTGCCTCCCGGCGCAAATGCTCATAGCGGCGGCTAACCTGAATCAGATACTCGCGGGTATTGGTTGTCGGTGCGCGGGCAAGATCTTGCAGATCCAGCAAGCGTTGCAGCGCCCGATAATACTGAATTGCCCCGGCATTACCTTGGGCATGTTGACCGAGCAGTCCGAAGCGCAGATAGTCGAACCGGGACAACAGCCAGACTCCCAGCCGCGCTTCCTTGAGCAACAGCCACGTTGCGATGAACAAGGCCAGCATGATCATCGCCGTCAGGGTTTGGATCATCGTCAGCCAGTGGGTCTTCAGCCAATTCTTGAAGTTGTTCCACAATTCTTCCAATCCAAGCTTGATCGGGGTCAGAGTAACGTCAGTAAATTCGAACAGATCGGCAAGGTTCTTGATGGCGGCGGACTGCCACTGCGGCATCCCCGGACGACGGGCTGTATTGCGCATGTCCTCGGGTGTCGGCCAACCGCCGTGCGGCTGAAGTTCATGGTCCTCTCCCGATCCTTGGCCAGGACTCATGCCCTGTTGTCCGCCAGATGGACTGTCAGTCCCGCCGTCGCCTAGATCGCCAGGACGCTGGCCCATTTGACCGGCACCGGGCGTTTTGCCAAGGAATCCAAGATTGCCGGGTTGACCATACTTCCAGAACAGGTAGGGCAAGGTCACTTGCGGCGTGATGGTATAGAGCAGTGCACCACCCATCAGGATGGTAGTCGTGGCAGCCACGATCGCCATGCCTTGTCCACCTCTTGATCCAGTACCCAGGCTTGCGCGGCTCATGTCCTGGGCCCGCCGGCTGATTTGTTCCGAGACCAGAGTGAAAACAACCGCCATCACATAGGGCACCAGGTAGAAGAGCATGGTCCAGTCGGCCCGGAAATGTGTCGCCGCGAACATCACCATCACAACTGAAACCAGCAGGCCCAAGTGCAACTGGCGCCGCGTGACCATGACGCAGTTCTGCGTTGCCTGGAGCACCGCGAGTATGGCTATGCCGGCACGCGGGATTCCCCACGTTAGAACAGAGATTACCGAAATAATGAGTCCGACGACCATCATAATTTTCTGGCCCTGCCTGCCGGCATCGCTGATTTCACCTTGTTGTCGCCACCCCAGCCTGAGTGTCAGCGCAAACACCACTGCCCAGAGCAGGAACTCGAAACCGAATGTTCCATACCGAATGTCCAGAAAGGAGTTGCAAGCCGACGCCAGCGTCAGCGAGGCGAACAAGCCGAAGTAGGCCGGGAAGTATGTCAGGGGCGGAGAAGGGGGCTGTTTCATTGATTGAACAGCTTCACCAGATCATCACCGCGACGAACTTGCAGGCAGGTGGCACCAAGATCAAGAAGGCTCGCCATTGCAGTGGCTGTCGTGTTGCCGGCTAGCTTGTCCGGTGATTCAAACGAGTTGCGCTCTAATACCACGGCAAACAAGTGCGCACCCCGCGCCCGCAACAGCGCGAGGGCCTGCAGTGTCTCCACCAGGCCATGATCGGCCTCCGAAATGAACGCCACGACTGTTTCCCCATGACGGCAATCCATTGCAACTTTTTGCAATACCTTGGCATAGGGGGTCACCCCATTCGCGTCCACAATGGCCAATTCATCCAGAATGCCTTGGTAGTGGTATTCGCCAGTACCGGCCGGCAGATAGAGCAGTTCCTCTCCTTCGCCGACCAGGCGGGTGGGAATATTGTTGTTGCAGGCGTATTTCGCAATCGAACCGGCGATACGCACCGCGTATTCGAAACTGGCCTGCTTGCCCTGTCCGACGTTGGTGCCCCGTGCCCGGTCGAGGACGACATACAGACAGGCTGAGGCGAGTGGCTCGAACTCCTTGATCATCAGTTCATTGAGTTTTGCCGTCGTCGGCCAATGCACATGGCGTGGGTTGTCGCCACGCCGATATTCGCGCAACCCCGAGAATTCTGCTGCCCCGCTACCTTCTGGTAACAGATACCCCCCGCGGTGAATTTGGCTCTGAGCGCCGAGCAGGGGCAGTGTCATGATGATAAAGATGTCTGGGTAAATGGTCAGGTACTGTACGCCTTCGTTCCGGCTTTGCCGGGCCTCGGCCAATCCCAGCGGAAAGCTGGATGTCAGACCGACAGGCCCGAGTCGGTAGAACCCCCGTTTTTCGCAGATTACGGGCACATCAAAGCGGCGATTGCCGCCGCCAGGGACGTAGGCCACGACCCCAAGCATTTTTTCGCCATGGGTCAGCGGACCTGTGGAAGCTCCGACGAAAGGAAGATGATCGACCAGTTCCACCATGAACCGCGGCAGCAAGCCACGGTTGCTGATCTCGACATGGAAGATGATGGTTTCGCCCTCTTCCGCCCGCGTGGGGCCCGTGCGGACCACCGACAACCGCTTTACCAGCCAGTGTGGCCAGGAGATTCCGGTAATTAGGGTGGCTGTCAGAAGGGCGGCAATCGCCCATGGCAATGCCTGTGCCCGGTTGATGGCAGCCACATAGGCAATCAGTATGAGCAACCCCAGCAAGAACAGCTTGGTGTATCGAGGCTGCCAAACCGGAGGTGAGAAGCCAGACCACTTCATTTTGCTAATGATACTCAGACTGGTGGCGGTACTTGATCGAGAATTTCCTTGAGGATGCTGCGGGCGGTCTGCCCCATGGCGGCGGCTTGGGGACGGACGATCAGGCGGTGTTCCAGAACAGGTCCGGCCATGGTTTTCACGAGATCGGGTGTGACGAACTGCCTGCCCCGCAGAAAAGCCAGACCCTGGGAGCCTCTTGCCAAGGCGAGGGTACCGCGTGGGCTGGCGCCAAGACGCAGGTCGGCGTGGGTGCGTGTTGCTGCCGTAATGCTGACGGCGTATTTCGCAACTTCCGGATTGATATGGATGGCCTTGACAGCATCTCGTGCAGACAGAATCTCCGCTTCGGTAGTCACCGGTGCCAAGGTCTCGATAGGATGTACCAGTGCCTGGGCACTGAGAATGCGCAATTCTTCCACCAAAGTCGGGTAACCGACTGACAGACGCACGAAGAAACGATCAAGCTGGGCCTCGGGCAAGGCGTGGGTGCCGGCCATATCGATCGGGTTCTGTGTGGCCAACACCATGAAGGTTTTTGGTAAATCGTAAGCGGTGCCATCCACGCTGACACGAAATTCTTCCATGCACTCCAACAGTGCCGACTGGGCACGAGGCGTGGCGCGATTGATTTCGTCGGCTAACAGGATATGTGTGAACACCGGGCCGGGGCGAAACTCGAACTCGCCGGTTTTCTGGTTGTAGATCGGCACACCAGTAATGTCGGAGGGCAGCAGATCGGGCGTGCATTGGAGGCGTTTCATGCCGACCGCCACCGAACGCGCCAAGGCACGCGCTAGCATCGTCTTTCCGGTACCAGGTACATCTTCAAGCAGTACGTGCCCCCGGCAGAGCAAGGAAATGACAGCAAATTCGACTACAGGCCGTTTGCCGACGATGACTTTTTCGACATTATCGATCAGGGTCTGGATGGCTTGCATGGTGGAGTTCTCGTCAAGGACTTTCGAAGTTGTCTGCGTCTGATAGAGGCTCGAAACCGAGGTGCTGCCCGAATACTTCTAGCATTGCAATCGCTATCGGCAGACTTGCTGTCATTCAAACTTCATCACGCGCTCACGCCGCTGGGATGCCGTATGAATATAGTAACTCAGGTCAGCGTCGGGAGGGAGTATTTCAATAAAATGTCGGGCTTGCGACGCTAAAGCCAAACCTGCCGGCAGCCTGTTTTGGCTCATGCCGTCCCGCCAGCGCCGACTTTTACCCGCGATCCTGATGCTCACGCCACCAGACGATAAATGCCTCCACCGGCATGGCAGGAGCGTAAAGATGGCCCTGCGCCCGGTCGCAACCGAGTTGGGCAACGAGGGCAGACGTTTCCGCCGTTTCGACGCCTTCGGCCACCACCAGCATGTCGAGGCGGTGGGCGAGTTGCACGATGGAGGCAATGATTTCCCGGTCGCGCTCGGAAGTTTCCGCATAGCGCACGAAGCTCTGGTCGATTTTGACTTCCTGAACGGGCAGTCGCTGCAGATAGCTCATGCTTGCATAGCCTGTGCCGAAATCATCGACGGATAACTGAAAGCCGAGATCGCGCATGCTGCGCAAGACATCGATGACCTGTTCGGTATCTTCGATCATCTGGGTTTCGGTCAGTTCGAACAGCAGGCTTTCCGGACTGACCTCCCAGGTGGCGAGGGTCTGTTTGATGAGGTCGAGCAATTCGGGGTCGAGGAGGTCGTTGGCCGACAGGTTGATCGATAGGATGACGGCGATGTTTTCAGCTTGCAGTCGATGCTGATGCTGGATCGCCTGCTGCAGCATCCATCGGTTGAATGTGCTGCGCAGCCCAAGGTGTTCCACGGCAGCCAGGGTGCGATCGGGCGGGATTTGCTCCCCGGATTCCGTTTGCCAGCGCAGCAGTGCTTCGCAGCCGACGCAGCCACCGTCGGACAAGTCGATCTGGGGTTGCAGGTAGAGCGCTAGCCCCGGCGCACCTGCCAGTGCCCGCGGCAGTTCGACAAGCAGTTGCTGCTGGGCCTTGTCGATTTGCTCCATGGCCGGATCGAATGTGGCGTGCCCGCTGCCGTTGCGCTTGGCGCTCAGGCAGGCGATGCGGGACGACTGAATGAGATGCCGCGGGTCCTCCCCGTCGTCGGGAAGCAGGGCTCCCCCGCAGGCGACCTGCAGCGCCATCAAACTGTCGATGCCGAAAGGCAGGGGATTGGCAAACAGGGCCTCGAACTTCATCATCCCCAGCAGCAGCGGCGCACCGCTGGGCAAGTCAGGCAGGATGATCAGCCATTCCCAATGGTCTGCCGCGTACAGTCTGTCTTGCGGCCGCAGCGCGTTGGCCAGTTGCCGCGTGATCTCCATGCGCAGACTGCGGTCGGCTTCTGGCGCAAGACGGAATAGCGCTGGATCGGGAAGAATCGCGAAACTTATTATGCCGATGCAACGCTGTGGCGCGAGTTGCTTAGCCTGCTGTGCGATATCGACCTGCGCGGCAGGCAGGCGGGGCAGACCGGTGACATGATCGACGACGCGCTGGTCGTCAAACCCGGTCAATGGTTTCGTTACCGCGTCAGCCAAGATAGAAGTCGGCCGGGTTGATCCCGTAGGCATCCATCGGCAATGAGCGCACGATATGGTACGGCGCGCCGGTGCCGGTGGCGGGGTCCATGATCAAGTCAAGCGTGCGGGGCCGGCGTTCGATGGACTTGTCGGGGCCGAGCACGATCATGACACGCGGCTTGAGGCGGCGCACCTGGTTTTGCTGGATCACCACGCCAACCTCGCCGCTGTTCAGTTCGACGAGCGTGCCGATCGGGTAAAGGCCGATGCACTGGATCAGTTGATCGACCAGCGGCGCGCGGAACATCCTGTCGCGCATCGCCATCAGTTGCTCCAGCGCCTGCTGGCTGGAAACGGCCGAAGAATAAGCGCGCTGGCGCAGCATGGCGCAATAACAATCGATCAGGCCGGCCAGTTCGGCATGCAGACCGAGTTTTTCCCCCCGGATGCGGCGCGGATAGCCGCTGCCGTCGATGCGTTCATGATGGCTGCCGATGATGCTCAGCACCTCGTGGGAGAAATCGGACTGGCCACGCAGAATCTCGATGGAACTGGCGACATGGGAACGCACCAGGGCCAGTTCTTCATCGGTCAGCGCTTCCTGCTTTCTGAGCACCGCCTCGGGCAGGTTGATCTTGCCGATATCCTGCATCAGCCCTACCTGGCCGAGCATTTCCACGGTCTGCGCCGGCATGCCGAGAAAACGGGACAGCACCATCAGGTGGACGGAAACATCGACGGCATGGTCATAGGAGTATTCATCCGAGGAACGCAGTCGCGTCAGCCAGATCATGGCATCAGGATTGCGCTCGACCGACGCGGCCATTTCAGACACCAGTTCGACTACCGCCTTGATCTTGTCGGAGACATTGGCGTCGATTGACTGGCGGATCGACTGGAGCTTGCCCTTGACATCGTCGACCAGCGGCGCGGAGTACAGGAGTTCGGTTTCGAGCTGGCTCTGCCTGTCGTGACCAAAGACTTGCGGCACCGATCGGTGGGCACTGCGCCGCGGGGGTGTCTCGCGAAGGGTGCGACAGGTGACGTAAAAACTGTCCGATGCGGTCCTGACGGCAACCGCGGGGCTGGAGGCACGATCACCGTGATGGGTCCTGGCTTGATATCGCACGGCGGCGTAATGCGGCCCGATTGAACGGCTGCGGTCGATGGTCACGGAAGCGCAGTATTTCTGAAGTTCGGCAATCTGCGCGGCGTCGTCGACCAGAAAGCCCTGGAGCAGAAAAGGCGTTTCCAGCCAGGGACGGTCGAGTTCAGAAACGAACATGCCCAATTGGATTTTCGGGGTGGGGATGACTTCTTTCATGCGGGTCGTTCGAAAGCGTGTTCAGGTGGAAATTTGAGTAGACATTATGCACTTGTCAGCTATCGAGTGCCCATCTCCATTCGTGCCGGGTGATGGCCGGTTTAGTCCATCACCTACGGAGCAGGAGCAAGGCGAATCAATTTACCGTTGGCACTATCGGTGACCACATAGATGAAGCCATCCGGCCCCTGGCGTACATCACGAATCCGTTCGCCGAGCGCTTCCAGCAAGCGGGTTTCCTTGACCACCCTGCCTGAAAAGGGGCGCTCCAGTTCGAGGCGGGCCAGGTGGGTGAATTTCAGCGAGCCCACCAGCAGATTGCCCAGCCAGGCCTTGCCGTATATCTCGCTGGTCACGAAAGCCATGCCGGAAGGCGCAATCGACGGCGTCCATTGATGCAGTGGCTGTTCGGTGCCGGCTTGGGCGGATTTCCCCTCGCCAACTGCCGTGAGGTCATAGTTCCTGCCAAAGCTGACCAGCGGCCATCCGTAGTTGCTACCGGGGCGGGGCAGGTTGATTTCGTCACCGCCACGTGGACCGTGCTCGTGAATCCAGAGTGCGCCTTGCGGATTCAGCGTCGCCCCTTGCGGGTTGCGATGCCCGAAGCTCCAGATTTCCGGGAGGGCGCCGGGGCGTCCCACGAAGGGATTGTCTGCGGGAACGGCGCCATCCTTGTTGATGCGGATGACCTTGCCGTGGTGGTTATCCAGTGTCTGGGCGTCATCACGCCGGCTGTAGCGTTCGCCCAAGCTCAGGAAAAGTTTCCCATCGGCCTGACCCTGGGTATTTCTGCTTTCGACGATGCGGCAGCCAAAATGTAGTTGGCTGGCTATTTTCGGACGCTGTGAAAACAGGACGCGCAGTCCCTCAAGCTGGCGCATGTCGGCAGACAGTCTGGCGCTGGCCAGGGCGGTGCTGTTGGTATTGCCCCGGCTGGCCGGTTCGGCATAACAGAAGTAGATCGTCCGGTTATGCAAGAAATCGCTGTCGAGCGCCACATCCAGCAGTCCGCCCTGGCCGCCCGCGGCAATGGCCGGCAGCCCGGCAACCGGCTGGCCGAGCTTTCCCGCGGGCGAAACAACCCGCAGCGCACCGGCGCGCTCGGATACCAGGAAATGGCCATGCGGCAGAAAAGCCACCGCCCAGGGATGATCGAGTCCCTGGACAATCGTTTGCGGAACGATTTTCTGGCCCAGGGCGAGTGCCGAAACCCCGGAGAGGAGCAGCGTGCAGAGCAAATGTTTCAACATGCCCCCATCTACCTGGCTACTTGAGCGTTGGGCGCTTCTGCCCAACAACGAGCGGTGGCGGCAGCCGGCCATGACCGGCAAGCCAGATCACCCCAAACGGCTGCTGTGCCGTTCCTCATCTGCGTGCGGTCGATCCGGGGTGGCCAAGCCCTTGATTTCATCGGCTTCACCCAACCGGATTTCTTCGTCGTGAATCCTTGCGGCAGTGGCTGTGCCGTGTTGAACGCCACATCTGCCGCTCTTGCAACTGCCGGGGGCAGCCACCTCCACGCCGTCCTGCCCCATGCTTTTCAACAGCAGATATATGGCGCCGACAGCGGCAATGAGCAGAACGATGGCGACAAGCGCAACTAGCATGATCGAGGTCCAAGACTTTTGGAACGGCAACTATAGCCTACCGGCTGCTCTGTGTCGTTTGCAGTATGCCGTGACCGGGTTTGAGACGTTCAGGCGAATCTTGCCACGCCTGCGCCGCACTCAATGCTTGGTACGCCGTCCTGCCAGCGCCGACTTTTATGTTTACCGGCGCTGTTCGAATCCGCTGAATTCGCCGTTGCCGATCTCCACGGCGACATGCTCGACTTGCGCCGCCGGCGGGCCGCGCCGTGCCCAGTTCATGATGGCGGCAACCTGTTCGGAATTGCCGGCGACCATCGCTTCGACACTGCCGTCGTTGCGGTTCCTCACCCAGCCGGTGACGCCCAGACGCTCGGCTTCCTGCGCCATGCTGGCGCGATACCAGACGCCTTGCACGCGACCGGTGATGATCAGATGCCGTACCTCCGTCATGGCTTTGCCGCCGGGCCGCCCCAAGGCAAGGCGGCACGCGGCGCCAGCCGCAATCCGCTGCCAATCATGAACGGTAGCACCCCGTAATAAAACGAGCGCAGCGAGTCAACAGTCACCCCTCCTGCGAGGGAGGGGCCGGGGGAGGGCGGGATCATTTCACCTGCATGCCCGGTGTGGCGCCGCTGTCGGGCGAGAGCAGATAGAGGCTGGCGGTCTCGCCGGCGGGATCGGAGGCGGCGAGCACCATGCCTTCGGACATGCCGAATTTCATCTTGCGCGGCGCGAGGTTGGCGACCATTACCGTGTGGCGACCGACCAGCGTGGCGGGGTCGTAGGCCGACTTGATGCCGGCGAACACCTGCCTGGTGCCGAGCGGGCCGAGGTCGAGGGTGAGCTTGAGCAATTTCTCGGCGCCTTCGACATGGCTGGCGTCGGCGATCTTCGCGATGCGCAGGTCGACCCTGGCGAAGTCGTCAATCCCGATGGTCGGCGCGGCTGCGGCGTCTTTCGCCCCCTCTCCCCTTGCGGGAGAGGGTTGGGGAGAGGGTTGGAGGGTCTGCTGCTGGTGCTGGGCGTGGCGCTGTTCCGAATGCGGTTCCGGGGTCGTCGGCGCGGCGGGCGCTAGCGATGCACGATTGGCCGCGAGCAGGGCTTCGATCTGTTTGCCCTCGATGCGCGTCATCAGATGCTCATAGGGGTTGATGAGGTGGCCGGGCGGCAGCAGGTGGCCGGCGTCACGCCAGTGCAGCGGGGCGACGTTGAGAAACTCCTCGGCGCGCTGGGCGAGCTTGGGCAGCACCGGCTTGAGATACAGCGTCAGCAGGCGGAAGGCGTTGATCAGCACGCTGGCGACATGGTGCAGCCGTGCTTCGTTCTCGGGTGCCTTGGCGAGCACCCAGGGCGGGTTCTGGTCGACGTACTGGTTGACCTGGTCGGCCAGCGCCATGGTGCGGCGCAGGGCGCGTGCGTAGTCGCGCGCCTCGTAGTGGCCGGCGATTTCCTCGGCGGCTTCCCTGAGGCCGGGCAGCTCGGTGGCGAATGCGTCATTCAGGTGCGCGTGCAGCAGTTTGCCGGCAAAGCGTTTCTGGATGAAGCCGGCGGCGCGGCTGGCGATGTTGATGTATTTGCCGACGAGGTCGGAGTTGACGCGGCTGACGAAGTCGTCGAGATTGAGGTCGAGGTCTTCCATCGAGCCGTTGAGCTTGGCCGCGAAGTAGTAGCGCAGCCATTCCGGATTCAGGCCCTGGGCGAGGTAAGACTCGGCGGTGATGAAGGTGCCGCGCGACTTCGACATCTTGGCGCCATCGACGGTCAAAAAGCCGTGGGCGAAAACGTTGGTGGGCGTGCGGTAGCCGGCGTGCTGCAGCTCGGCCGGCCAGAACAGGGCGTGGAAGTAGAGGATGTCCTTGCCGATGAAGTGATACAGCTCGGCGCTGGAATCGGGCTTCCACCAGGCGTCGAAATCCAGCCCCTTCTGCGCGCAGAGATTTTTGAACGAGCCCATGTAGCCGATCGGCGCATCGAGCCAGACGTAAAAATACTTGCCCGGCGCATCGGGAATCTCGAAGCCGAAATAGGGCGCGTCGCGCGAGATGTCCCAGTCGGTGAGCTTGTTTTCACCTTCGACCCCCAGCCACTCCTGCAGCTTGTTGGAGGCCTCGCTTTGCAGGCGGCCCTGCTGCGTCCATTGCCGCAGGAAAGTCTGGCAGCGCGGGTCGGAGAGCTTGAAGAAATAGTGGTCGGAGGCCTTGAGTTCGGGCTTGGCGCCGGAAACGGCCGAGAGCGGATTCTTCAGATCGGTGGGCGCATAGGCGGCGCCGCAGGCTTCGCAACTGTCGCCGTACTGGTCCGCCGCACCGCATTTCGGGCATTCGCCCTTGATGTAGCGGTCCGGCAAAAACATCTTCTTGACCGGGTCGTAAAACTGCTCGATGGAGCGCACCTCGATGAGGCCGGCCGCCTGCAGCTTCTTGTAGATGTCCTCGGCGTAGAAGCGCGTCTCGTCCGAGTGCGTCGAATGGTAGTTGTCGAAGGCGACATGAAAGCCGGTGAAGTCGCGCAGGTGTTCGCCATGCACGCGGCGGATCAATGCCTCCGGCGAAATGCCTTCCTTCTCGGCGCGCAGCATGATCGGCGTGCCATGCGTGTCGTCGGCGCAGACATACCAGCAGTCATGGCCGCGCAGTTTCTGGAAGCGCACCCAGATGTCGGTCTGGATGTATTCGACGAGGTGACCAAGATGGATGGCGCCATTGGCGTAGGGCAGGGCGGAGGTGACGAGAATCTTGCGCGCAGACATGTTCATAACCGGATGATTTGATGGGGTGATTCTAACTGGTTGCCCGCTCCAGCGCGGCAAGATAGCCGAGTGCCCGCGCGCGGTTGTCGCCGCACATTTCGGCCGAAGGCTGCAAGCCGCCGCAACAGGCCGGTCGCTCGGGCTGGCCGAAAATCAGGCAGCGAAAGTCGGCGCCGAGATGGCGGCAAGGCATGCCGGCCGGTTTGGCGAGCGTCGAGATCGAGGGAGCGATGCAGCACGCTGCACAGCCAGGTCGACAGGGCAGCGCCGTATCGCCAGTCCCGAAAAGGGGATTTCCTTCGGTCACGCCGACTCTTATCAGATGCCTGGATTTCATGGTGCCATTGTCACCTTCCGGGCAGATGGTTGCCAGTCTTGAATGTTGTGGCAGGCACCCCCATTTAGCATCGATTCGGGCCTGATAAAATCGCTCAGGCAATTTCCCACTACGTCCTCCAAGAGGTTTTCTTACATGTCTCTCACCGAACAATCCATCCAGACGGCCCTGCAAACTGTGGTCGATCCCAATACCGGCAAGGATCTCGTCACCAGCCGCAGCGCAAAGAACATCAAGATCAACGGCGCGGATGTGTCTGTCGATGTCGAACTCGGCTACCCGGCCAAGAGCCAGATCGAGCCGATCCGGCAAGCGGTGATCGCGGCCATCAAGGGTGTGGCGGGTGTCGGCAATGTTTCCGCCAATGTCAGCCACAAGATCGTTTCGCATTCGGTGCAGCGTGGTGTCAAGCTGATTCCCGGCGTCAAGAACATCATTGCCATTGCCTCGGGCAAGGGTGGCGTCGGCAAATCGACCACCGCCGTGAACCTGGCGCTGGCGCTGGCCGCCGAAGGCGCGAACGTCGGCATTCTGGATGCCGACATTTATGGCCCCTCGCAGCCGCAGATGCTCGGAATTGCCGACAAGCAACCCGAAACGGCCGACGGCAGCAAGCTCCAGCCGCTGGAGGCCCATGGCATCCAGGCCATGTCGATCGGTTTTCTGATCGACCCTGAACAGCCGATGGTCTGGCGCGGCCCGATGGTGACGCAGGCGTTGAACCAGTTGCTGGGCGACACCAACTGGCGTGACCTCGACTATCTGGTGGTCGACCTGCCCCCCGGCACGGGCGACATCCAGCTGACACTGGCCCAGCAGGTGCCGGTGACCGGCGCGGTGATCGTCACCACGCCACAGGACATTGCCCTGCTCGACGCGCGCAAGGGTCTGAAGATGTTCGAGAAAGTCGGCATTCCGATTCTCGGCATCGTCGAGAACATGAGCATCCACATTTGCTCGAAGTGTGGCCATGAGGAACACATCTTCGGTTCCGGCGGCGGTGACAGGATGAGCAAGGATTACGAGGTCGAGATGCTGGGCGCGCTGCCGCTCGACATGACGATCCGCATGCAGGTCGATGGTGGCCAGCCGACCGTCGTTGCCGACCCCGCTGGCCGCGTGGCGGAAATTTACAAGAGCATCGCCCGCCGCATCGCCGTCAAGATCGCCGACCAGGCCAAGGACCACAGCGCGAAATTCCCGAGCATCGTGATTCAGAACACCTGATTCGGCATTGCGGGGCTGGCGTGGATGCAAGCGTTTAATACCTCGCATTTTCAAACGACAGGTTTGAAAATGCGACCATGAGGCGCCACGCGCTACTGCTGTTGAACGAACTACCCGGTCTTTTTCCCTGCGCTGCGCTGTGACCGCGGGGCGCAAAAGTCGGCGCTGGCGGGACGGCAGTCGGCGTCAGCTGCCGCCAGTCCTGGGGTAATATTCCCGCACACGATACCTGAGAAATGCACCATGAATTTCACGTCGCCAATCCACTGCTACGTTGCCCCGCCATGCGCTGAAAAGCGGGGGGGGTAGCGCATTGCCCGCGTTGGCGCAGGGAAGGTTCTGATGGTGCGACATACCTCCCGGCAGTGCCTGATCCTGTTTGGCGGCTTCGTCCTGGCCTGGGCGGTGACGGTCTGGCTGCTGCACGCCAACTGGCGCGACAAGGAGCGTCAGCACCTCGACGGCGACACGGCAGTGCTGGCGACGACCTACCGCGCCAGCATCGAGATGTTCGGTCTGGCGACGGAAGTTGTGTATGAAAATGTGCTCAGCCGTCCCGAGGTGATCGACGCCTTCGCCTCGGGCGTGCGCGCGCCGGACGAGGCGGCGCGCGCGGCGGCGCGCGGCCGGCTCTATCGCCTGGTGGCGCCGGCCTTCGCTCATCTGACGCGCCATGGCTTCCGGCAGCTCCAGTTTCATACCGCCGCCAGCGCGAGCTTCCTGCGCATGCACGATCCAGCCAAGTTTGGCGACCCGCTGGTCGACGTGCGTCCCGCCGTGAAGATCGCCAACACCGAAAAGCGTGCCGTCAGCGGCTTCGAGCAGGGCCGCTATGTCACGGGTTTCCGTTACGTGTTTCCGCTGTTTCAGGGCGCGGAACACCTGGGCAGCGTGGAAACCTCCGTCGGCTTCCGGCAGATGCGCGACGCCATGGACCGCATCGACGCGGCGCGCAATTATGCCTTCGTGCTGCGACGGGATCGCCTCGACGCCACCCTGTTCGCGGAACGACGCGCGCTCTACGATACGGCGCCGATTCACGCCGACTTCATGGTCGAGGACCCCGATCTCAAGCTGCCCGACGCCGCGCCGCCGCCGGCCGCCGCCCGCCTGCTCGACACGCGCCTGGCCGCCGATTCCCGCGTGCGGGAAGGCATGGCCGCCGGATTGAAGTTTACGGTGGCGCTGCAAGACGGCGCTGCCGACTGGGCGATTTCCTTTGTGCCGGTGAAAGACGTGCTGGAGCGGGACGCCGGCTATGTGATCGCCTACACCGCGGCGCCGCTGGTGGCCGCCTTGCGGGCGGAATTCGCCATCGGCGTGCTGCTGGCCACGGGAGTTCTGGGTCTGCTGGTCTGGTTCGGCTGGCGCCTCTTGCACTCGCGCGACGCTCTGGATCGCGAGAGACTGCAACTGCAAACCATTACCGACACAATGGCCGAAGGGCTGTACCACACGGATGAGCGTAATGTCATCGACTGGATCAATCCGGCCTTCACCCGTCTGCTCGGCTTCACCGCCGCGGATGCGGTGGGGCGCACCGCGCATGCGCTCATCCATGATTGTCCCGATGACCTGCCGCTGGAGCAATGCCCGTATTTTTCGCCGGTGCTCGCGGCCAATGGCTTTACCGGCGAGATGCGCTTCAAACGCCAGGCGGGGGGATATTTGCCGGTCGAGATGATGGGTCGTCCGATCAAGGAAGGCGGACCAGGCGAACGCATCGTCGGCGCGGTGGCGGTGTTCCGCGACATCACGCTACGCCAGGCCAGTCAGGAGCGGATTCGCCAGTTGGCCTGGTACGACAGCCTGACCGGCTTGCCCAACCGCGCCTTGTTACAGGACCGCCTGAGCGTGGCCACGGCGGGCGCGATGCGCGACCAGGAGACGCTCGCCACCTTGTGCATCGATCTGGACCAGTTCAAAAACATCAACGATTCGCTTGGCCACGCCAGCGGCGACCGCCTCTTGCAGCAGGTGGCCCTGCGCATCTCCGATTGCGTCCGCGCCAGCGACACGGTTGCCCGGCTGGGCGGCGACGAATTCGTGGTTATCATGCCGAACATCCGGGCGCCGGCCGATGCGGCGTTCCTGGCGGAAAAGATTCTCGCCGCGGTTGCCCGGCCGTATGTCATCGACGGGCGCGATCTCTACATCACGCCCAGCATCGGCATCGCCGTTTGTCCGGAGGACGGCTGCGACTGCGAATCCCTGATCCAGCACGCCGACGCCGCGATGTATCTCGCCAAGGAACACGGCCGCAATAACTACCAGTACTTCACCGCGGCGCTCAACGCGCGCGCCGTCGAGCGCCTGTCGCTGGAAAGCGCCCTGCGCGGCGCGCTCGAGCGGCGCGAACTTGCCCTCCACTATCAGCCGCAGATCAATCTGGCGAGCGGCGCCATCATCGGCGTGGAGGCGCTGTTGCGCTGGCGTCACCCGGTACTGGGCTGGGTGGCGCCGGACCGTTTCATCCCGGTGGCGGAAGACAGCGGTTTGATCGTGCCGATCGGCGCGTGGGTGCTGCAAGAAGCCTGCCGGCAAGCCCGGGCCTGGCAGGCGGCGGGACTGGCGCCGCTCCTGATGGCGGTCAATGTTTCCGGGGTGCAGTTTCGCCAGGCCGATCTCGCGGAAACCGTCCGGGACATTCTGGCCGAACACGGCCTCGCCGCCGCCAGCCTGGAGATCGAGGTGACCGAAAGCGTGCTGATGAAAAGCGCGGACAGCGCCGTCGAAATTCTTCAGAAATTCAGGGAGATGGGTGTGCGGCTGGCGATCGATGACTTCGGCACCGGTTATTCTTCACTGAGTTATCTCAAGCGCTTCCCCATCGACAAGCTGAAAATCGACCGCTCTTTCGTCAGCGACATCACGACCGACCCGGACGATGCCGCCATCGCCAGCGCCATCATCGCCATGGCCCACCGGCTGCGGCTCAAGGTCATCGCCGAAGGGGTGGAAACGCCGGGGCACCTGCGTTTCTTGTTCCAGGAAGGCTGTGACGAGGCGCAGGGCTATCATTACAGCAAACCGCTGCCACCGGATGATCTGGAGCGGCTGCTGCGGGGATGGCAGGGGTGACTGTTTTCTTGCCTTCCTGCGCGGCAAAGGCTAGCATACAGCGTATGACAGTGCCGAAGGAGTAAAGCCATGCGCGTGAATGCCCGTCTTGACGATGCGTATCAAACCAAGATCGACTACCTGACGAAAATCCGCCACACGACGGTTTCCGATGTGGTGCGCGATGCCATCGACCATTATTACGAGGCCGTGAAGGCGGAGCGCGCGCGCAAGCGTCGTTCGCTGGACGAACTGGTCGGCATGTTCGAGGGCCACCCGGATACGCCGGCGGATCTATCCACCAATTACAAAAAATACATCGGCAAGATTATCGAAGCCAAATACCCGCGGCATGGTCGTCGTTAACCGTGATACTTGCCGACACGGGGTTTTGGGTCGCGCTGCTGTGGCGCCGCGATCCGTGGCATACGAGGGTGCGCGAGGCCTATGCGCGTTACGACGACGATGGTTTGGTGACGACCTGGCCCGTGGTTACCGAGGCTTGCTATTTGCTCGGCAAATATCTTGGCGAAGAGGCCAAGGCGCGGTTTCTTGAGCGGGTGGCCGACCAGGGTGTGCTGGTTCATCCTCTGGGCGACCCGGACGCGCAGCGCATGGCCGGTTTGATTCGCCGCTACGCTGGCCAACCCATGGATCTGGCCGATGCCTCGCTGGTCATCCTGGCCGAACATCTGGGTCACGGGCGCATTTTGTCGACAGACATGCGTGACTTTGGCGCCTATCGGTGGAAGAATCACGCTCCTTTTCACAACCTGCTGATGGCCGAGGACGTATGAGCATCAAATCCGACAAGTGGATCCGCCGCATGGCGCGGGAGCACGGCATGATCGAGCCCTTCGAGGCTGCCCAGATCCGCGAGGCTAACGGCCAGAAGATCGTTTCCTACGGCACCTCGAGCTATGGCTACGACATTCGCTGCTCGCGCGAATTCAAGCTGTTCACCAACATCAACAGCACGATCGTCGATCCGAAGAACTTCGACCCGAGTTCCTTTGTCGAGGTGAATGCGGACTACTGCATCATTCCGCCGAACTCCTTCGCCCTGGCCCGTACCGTCGAGTATTTCCGCATCCCGCGCAGCGTGCTGACCATCTGCCTCGGCAAGAGCACTTATGCGCGTTGCGGCATCATCGTCAACGTCACGCCCTTCGAGCCCGAGTGGGAAGGCTATGTGACCCTGGAATTTTCCAACACCACGCCCCTGCCGGCCAAGATCTACGCCGGCGAGGGTTGCGCGCAGGTGATCTTCTTCGAGGCCGACGAAGTCTGCGAGACATCCTACAAGGACCGCGGCGGCAAGTATCAAGGGCAGGTTGGCGTAACCCTGCCGAAAATCTAAGCCTGGCGCCGATCTTTTCCCTACAATAATTCCCCGCTCCCGCTCCCGGGGCGGGTTTTTGCTTTTGAGGCCCTGCCATGCGTTTCCACTTTCCCATCATCATCATCGACGAGGATTTCCGTTCCGAGAATGCCTCGGGCCTCGGCATCCGCGCGCTGGCCAATGCCATTGAAAAGGAAGGCATGGACGTGCTGGGCGTCACCAGCTACGGCGACCTGACCTCGTTCGCCCAGCAGCAGAGCCGCGCTTCGGCGTTCATCCTGTCCATGGACGACGAGGAACTGGCGAATGACGAGGAAAAAACCATTACCGAACTGCGCGCCTTCGTCGAGGAGATCCGCTACAAGAACGCCGAAATCCCGCTCTTCCTGCACGGCGAAACGCGCACCAGCCGCCACATCCCCAACGACATCCTGCGCGAGCTGCACGGCTTCATCCACATGCACGAGGACACGCCGGAATTCATCGCGCGCCACGTCGTGCGCGAAGCCAAGACCTATCTCGATTCGCTGCCGCCGCCCTTCTTCCGCGCCCTGGTGCACTACGCCGCCGACGGCTCCTATTCATGGCACTGCCCCGGCCATTCCGGCGGTGTCGCCTTCCTGAAAAGCCCGGTCGGCCAGATGTTCCACCAGTTCTTCGGCGAGAACATGCTGCGCGCCGACGTCTG
>CAZOMI010000051.1:0-22540 GCA_964580925.1 uncultured Methyloversatilis sp. | reverse complement strand
CTGTGTCGACATGCTGACCAAGGCCGCGATCAAGGAAATGATGATCCCCTCGCTGCTGCCCGTGCTGGTACCAGTCGTTGTCGCCGTCGGCATGAACTTCCTCATGCCCGAGGTGAACGGCGTTGGTGCCGGCGTGCGTGCTCTCGGCGGCGTGCTGCTGGGTTGTATCGTGACGGGTATCTTCGTTGCCATTTCGATGACTTCCGGCGGCGGCGCGTGGGATAACGCCAAGAAGTACATTGAAGAAGGCAACTACGGCGGCAAGGGTTCGGACGCGCACAAAGCGGCCGTTACCGGCGACACCGTGGGCGACCCCTACAAGGATACGGCCGGCCCGGCCATCAACCCGCTGATCAAGATCATCAACATCGTGGCACTGCTGATCGTGCCCTTAGTTGCGTAATTCGGTTGCGTGATTCTGAAGTAAGCGCAGCAAGGAAAACGGGCAACCTGCGGGTTGCCCGTTTTTTTGCCGGGCAGACTTGCCCGAAAATCGCTTATCCGATTGATCCTATTTTCCACAGTTGGGAAGAACCAACTGAGGAAAATAAGATGATTGCTAATGTTCGCAAGGGCTTGGAATTCGTCATCGCAAGTGCGCCACAGTTGACCAAACTCGAGTGCTGGAAGGCTCTCATCCAATACATCATCGCCAGAATCCTTCCCGTCGCGAATGGTAAGGAACCATCACCACCCAACCGCCCTCACCCAGACTTCGCTGGCGCACGCGGCTAACAGCGGAAAATAGGATGATGCATCAGGGCGGGCCTGAAAGGCAGGCACCTCGAGCACCATTCAGCCTCGACATTCCCGTGTGGAATCGCAACAATGAAAGTCGGCGTTGGTGGTACGGCGTGACCCACAGTGGGCTCGGCAATCCCGGATTGTCATCAAAACATGTCCGGGAAGTAGCTCGGGATCAGAACGTACCGCGCTGTCGAAAATCACGCATTCGGAAGCCCAGCAGCCAGAGCGTGGCAAAGTAAGCAGCCATGCCGGCGCTCACTAAAGCAGTAAGCCACGCAACGCGTTCAAGTGCGCTTGCCGCCAGCCAGTCAGCTTCCCTGCCCATACCGAACCACAGCGTGGCGAATAGCGCTGCCAGTGCCAGGATAATCTTGAGCAGAAAGCTGCCCCACCCAGGACAGGGCAGGTAGTCTTTGCGTTTGCGCAGCCCGTAGTAAAGCAAGCCGGCATTGAGACAGGAGGCCAGTCCGATCGACAGCGCCAGTCCGGCGTGTTTGAAAGGGACGATGAAGGCAAGGTTCATGGCCTGGGTCGCCAACAGAGTCAACATGGCGATTTTCACCGGGGTCTTGATGTTCTGACGCGCGTAAAAACCGGGGGCCAGCACCTTCACGAGAATCATGCCGGTCAGACCGATGCTGTAAGCCACCAGTGCCTGACGGGTCTGCAAAACATCGCTGGCAGTAAAGGCACCATGCTGAAACAACGTGGCGATCAGCGGCACACCCAGCACGGCCAGGCTGATTGCGGCGGGCAGGCATAACAGGAATGTCAGGCGCAAACCCCAGTCAAGCAGGTCGGAAAAAGCCCTGGGGTCATCACTGGCATGAGCTTTGGCAAGACTTGGCAGCAGAATCGTGCCCAAGGCGGCACCAAGCAAGCCGGCCGGGAACTCCATCAGGCGGTCAGCATAGTAGAGCCATGACACGCTGCCAGCGACCAGGAATGAAGCAAAAATGGTGTTGATGAGCAATGACACCTGGGCGACCGAAACGCCCAGCACCGCGGGCGCCATCAGCTTGAGTATCCGCTTGACCCCCGGATCACCCGGCGCGAAATCAAAGCGCGGCAACATGCCGATGCGCCGCAAGGCCGGTATCTGTATCGCCAGTTGCAGCAGACCACCAAGAAATACCGCCCAGGCCAGTACCAGCACCGGCGGATCAAAATAAGGTGCGGCGAACAGTGCCATGCCGATGAATGACAGATTGAGCAGCACAGGGGTAAATGCCGGCAGTGCGAAACGGCTCCAAGTATTGAGTATGCCGGCCGAAAGGGCGACCAAAGACATGAAGAAAATGTAGGGGAAGGCAATCCGGGTGAGCGTCACCGTCAAAGCAAATTTATCCGCATCCGGGACAAAACCGGGCGCGGTCGCATAGATCAGCAGCGGCGCGCCGATCACGCCGAGGGCCGCCACCAGCAGCACGATGAAGAACAGTAGGGTGGCAACACGATCGACCAGCTGGCGGGTTTCTGCTACGCTGCGCTGATTGCGGTACTCTGCCAGCAGCGGCACAAAGGCCTGGGAAAAAGCACCCTCGGCAAACAGCCGGCGCATCAGGTTGGGCAAGCGGAAGGCAACAAAAAAGGCGTCGGTCAGCATACCGGCGCCAAACGTGCGGGCGATCACGAAATCGCGGACAAAACCGAGGACGCGCGACAGCAAGGTCAGGCTACTGACCTTGGCGAGGGTGCGAAGCAGATTCATACGGCGATGATAAGGCTCCGGCCACGAGGAATAGGGAAAGCGCCAAACATGGAAAACGCAAACTTCAGTTGAGGCTGATGCCCAATATACTGGCATCAGAAAAGCGGCCGTGGCAGAAAAGCACCTTGCAAACACGTGCAGCCCACATTATAATCACGCGCTTTTCACCGATCACTCAATAAGATCATTTAGCCGGAATAACACATGGCCAATACCGTACAAGCCCGCAAGCGCGCCCGTCAAGCTGTCGAGCGCCGCGCCCAGAACATGAGCCAGCGCTCAGAGTTGCGTACTGCCATCAAAAAAGTGCGCAAGGCCGTTGCCGCTGGCGACAAGACTGCCGCCCAGGCTGTCTTCAAGGAATCACAAAGCATCATCGATTCCATCGCCGACAAGCGCATCATTCACAAGAACGCCGCGGCACGCCACAAGAGCCGTCTTTCCGCAGCCATCAAGGGTCTCTGAATCCTCAGCTGTTCTCTGCTTGCCGAACGGCGCTGGCATCCGACGGATGTCAGCGCCGTTAATCCGTCTACTGGCTCACTGAACAATCCGCAGCACAGCACGCCCATAAGTGTAGTGCGCGGCACAGGCTCCCTCGGATGAAACCATGCAGGAGCCTACCGGATTTTCCGGTGTACACACCGTACCGAACAGTTTGCAATCGCTGGGTTGCTTGACGCCACGCAGGATGGCGCCGCAATCGCATGACTTGTGGTCAGCTACGGCCTGATAGCTTAGGGCAAAGCGCCGCTCGGCATCAAACTCGGCAAATGATGGCCTGATCGCCAGCGCCGAATCCGCTATTGTCCCAAGGCCACGCCATTCGAAACTGGCGCGCAATTCAAACACCGCATCGACGAGATCCTGCGCCTTACGATTGCCTTCGCGCGTCACTGCGCGCGTGAATTCGTTCTCGACCTCGGCGCGCCCCTCATTCACCTGCCTGATCAACATCAGAACTGCCTGCATCACATCGAGCGGCTCGAAACCGGCAATGACCACAGGCTTCCGATATTTCGCTGCACATCCCTCATAGGGCTGGCTGCCAATTACTGTCGAGACATGTGCCGGGCCAATGAAACCGTCAAGAAGTACCGCATCAGCCTTGCTCTGCCCGCATGCTTCGAGGATATTGACAATCGCAGCGGGAGTCAGCACGTGACAACAAAGCACGCTGAAATTCTTCAGGCCTTCGGCTGCGGCCTGCCTGATCACCACTGCCGTTGGCGGTGTTGTGGTTTCAAAGCCGATGGCAAGAAATACTATCTGCCGTGCGGGATGTTCGCGGGCAATCTTCAAGGCATCAGCCGCCGAATACACCATGCGCACATCGCCGCCACACGACTTGGCCTTCAGTAACGACCTGCCACCAGAGGCTGGGACACGCAGGCAGTCGCCATAACTGCACAGAATTACATTGTGCTCGAGTGCCAGCAAAATCGCCATGTCGATACGGCCAATCGGCAGGACGCAAACAGGGCAACCCGGCCCATGCACCATGCGTACTCTGGCCGGCAACAGGTCGCTGACGCCATAGCGCGAAATCGCATGCGTATGACCACCACAAAACTCCATGAAGCTGTAACTTCTATGCGGCATGGCCTCCTCTGCAATCGCCTTTGCCAGACCACAAGCCAGCTTGCTGTCACGGAATTCGTCAACAAATCTCAAAGCAATCTATCCTGAAAAATCGTGAAGCGAATCATTTTAGCTGAACAACCTATGCCTGGCCTGCAGGAAATCTGCTGTGGCTGGGTCCTGATTCAACTTGGCGAGCGCAACCTTACTGATATCTCTTTGTAAATATTTAACAGAATCGGCACTGTCTAACTTTTTTTGATCCAGCGCAAAAAAACCATATCTTAGTAAGGGTAGTATTCGCGCTCTCTCAATGTCGCAGCGCAACATGAGGATATCGATGAAAAACAGCGATGCAGTCAGCGTAATACTAAAGCGTCATGACAGCGATGGCACGCGCCTGATGCAAATCTTGCGCGAAACGCAAGAGGCGCTTGGCTGGCTCTCGCCGGCGACCCTTACCGCGATCGCAGCGGGCATCAAATGGCCCCGCTCAAGGGTGGAGAGTACCGCCGGTTTCTACCGTTTCTTTCACACCGAGCCATTGGGGCGTTACCGCGTACTATGGAGCGACAACATCACCGACCGCATGCTTGGCAACATGGATTTGATGCAGACCATGTGCGAGAAACTCTGGCTAGAACCCGGCCGCGTTTCTACAGATGGACTGGTCAGCGTTGACACCACCTCCTGCACCGGTATGTGTGATCAGGGACCGGCCATTCTGGTGAATTATCGTGCCATCACGCAGATGACCTCCGAACGGATCGATCAGATGGTGGAACTCATCCACACCCAGACACCCGTTGCCGAATGGCCGGCTGAGTGGTTCAAGATCGAGGACAACATTCGCCGCGCCGACATTCTGCTCACCAACACCATGTCTCCCGGTGAAGCGCTACGCATCAGCTTTGCGCGCGGCGCGGCAAGCGAAGTTGAAACTTCCTTCAGCGAACGCTCATGGCATGAGTCCATGCAGGCGAGCGACATCGGGGCCTCGGCGACTTTGGACGAAATCAAGAAGTCCGCCCTGCGCGGTCGCGGCGGTGCCGGGTTCACCACCGGCCTGAAATGGGAAGCCTGTCATAACGCACCAGGACGCACACGCTATGTCGTCTGCAACGCTGACGAAGGCGAGCCCGGCACCTTCAAGGACCGCGTGTTGCTGACGCGCCAGCCCGATCTGGTTCTTGAGGGCATGACCGTTGCCGCCTACATCATTGGTGCCAGCAAAGGTTTCATTTATCTGCGCGGAGAATATCGCTACCTGCTTGAACCGCTCAATGCCGTGCTGAATAAGCGCCGCAAACTGGGTTTGCTCGGCGCGAACATTCTGGGCCGCGATGGCTTCAACTTCGACATTGAAATACATCTGGGCGCCGGTGCCTACGTCTGCGGCGAGGAATCGGCACTGATCGAGTCGCTGGAAGGCAAACGCGGCGTGCCGCGCAATCGCCCGCCCTACCCCGTCACAAACGGCTTTCTCAATCAGCCGACCGTCGTCAATAACGTCGAGACATTTGCCTCGGCGGCATTGATTGCGGCAAAGGGCGGCGATTGGTATCGCAGCTTCGGTAGCGCACGGTCAACCGGCACAAAGATCCTTTCCGTCTCGGGCGATTGCGAGCGACCCGGCATCTACGAATACCCCTTCGGCGTCACGGTACGCCAGGTGCTGGAAGAGTGCGGCGCCCACAACACCCAGGCCGTGCAGGTTTCCGGCCCATCGGGCATCTGCCTCAACCGGGATGAATTCGATCGGCGCATCGCCTTCGGCGATGTTCCCACCGCTGGCGCCTTCATGGTTTTCGGGCAGCAGCGCGACATTTTCGAGGTAGTGCGCAACTTCGTGCATTTCTTCGCCCACGAATCCTGCGGCTTCTGCACGCCCTGCCGGGTCGGCACCACACTGCTGAAAAACCTCGTCGACAAGATTGCCGATGGCAATGGCACCCGCACCGATATTGACGAGATATTCCATCTCAACCGGCTGTTGCAGACGACCGCTCATTGTGGCCTGGGCCACACGGCCTGCAATCCTTTACTCTATACGCTGGAGAAGTTCCGCCCGGCCTATGAACGGCGCCTCAAGTTGCTCAAATTCGTACCTGCCTTCGACCTCGATGCCGCCCTGTCGCAAGCCCGGCAGATGACTGGTCGCGACGATGCTGGCGCACACCTGGAAACACATTCGGAGATCGCCCAATGAGCGAGACCAACACTTTCATCCTCGACGACCAGGAAATTCCCTTTACCCCAGGGCAGAGCGTGATGCAGGCCGCGCTCACCGCCGGCGTATTCATACCGCATCTGTGCTACCACCCCGAGTTTCGCCCGCACGGCAGTTGCAAGCTGTGTACCGTAAAGATCAACGGGCGCCCAGCTACCTCCTGCACCACACCCGCCGCCCACGGCATGGAAGTGGAAAGCAATACCCCGGAAATTCTCGACAAGCGCCGCACCCTCGTCCAGATGCTGCTGGTCGAAGGCAACCATTTCTGTCCTTCCTGCGAAAAGAGCGGTTTTTGCAAGTTGCAGGCCTTGGGTTATGAACTGGGCGTGATGACGCCGCGCTTCAACCTGCTGTATCCCACCCGGCCGGTGGATGCTTCACACCCAGATGTTCTGCTCGACTTCAACCGCTGCATCCTCTGCGAATTGTGCATCCGCGCCAGCACCGAGGTCGATGGCAAGTTCGTCTTCGCCCTTTCCGGGCGCGGCATCAAGAAACACCTGGTGGTCAATGCCGAATCCGGCAGATTGGCCGACACCAATTTCAGCCTGACCGACAAGGCCGCGCAGGTCTGTCCCGTGGGCGTGATCCTGCCAAAGCGCAAGGGTTTTGCCGTGCCTTATGGGGAACGCCATTTCGACGATGCACCGATCTCGGCCCATGTAGATGAATTCAAGCCGGTCATACCGGGCCAGGGAGGCCGGTCATGAACGCCCCGCGCAAACTCAAGGTGGCAACTACCAGCCTGGCGGGTTGCTTCGGCTGCCACATGTCGTTTCTCGACATCGACGAACGTCTGCTCGAACTGCTCGAATTCATTGAATTCGACCGCTCACCGCTCACCGACATCAAGCATTGCGGCCCCTGCGACATCGGCATCATCGAAGGCGGCTTGTGCAATGCCGAAAACATTCACGTGCTGCGCGAGTTTCGCGCCAACTGCAAGATCCTGATTGCCATGGGAGCCTGTGCCGTGAATGGTGGCCTGCCCGCGCAACGCAATCACCTCGACCTGCGCGACATCCTCGCGGCGGTGTACGTCACCGAAGAGGGTCTGGCGCCCGGCACGCAGATTCCCAATGATCCGGAGCTGCCATTGCCCCTCAATCAGGTACATCCGATCCATGAGGTAGTCAATGTCGATTATTTTCTGCCGGGCTGTCCGCCTTCAGGCGACGCCATATGGAAATTCCTCACTGACCTGCTAGCAGGTCACACGCCACACCTCGGCCACGGCCTGATCCGTTACGATTGAGGAAAACGCTTAATGACCCTTGCACTTACTTCACTCGCCAGCCCCACGCGGGGCTTTGCTTCGAGGGAGATACAGCATGCCTTTTGAACTAGAAACTGCCAGCCATCCGGAAAATCTCAAGCGCGTCGCCATCGAACCGGTTTCGCGCGTCGAAGGCCATGGCAAGGTCACCCTCCTGCTTGACGATGACAATCACGTGCAACAGGTGCGCCTGCACATTTCCGAATTTCGCGGCTTCGAAAAATTCATCGAGGGACGTCCCTTCTGGGAAGTGCCGGTAATGGTGCAACGCCTCTGCGGCATCTGCCCGGTGTCGCATCACCTGGCAGCATCGAAGGCAATGGACATGATCGTCGGGGCAACGCTTACACCAACCGCCGAAAAGATCCGCCGCTTGATGCATTACGGCCAGATGTTGCAATCGCATGCCCTGCATTTTTTCCACTTGTCATCACCCGACCTGCTGTTCGGCTTCGATTCGGATGTCGCCAAGCGCAACATCGTCGGCGTGATCGCCGCGCATCCTGAAATTGCCAAAAAGGGTGTGCTGCTTCGCAAGTATGGTCAGGAAGTCATCCGCATGACGGCCGGCAAGCGGGTGCACGGCACCGGTTCGATTCCCGGCGGGGTGAACAAGTCCCTTACCGCCGAGGAGCGTGCCACGCTGCAGAAGGACATCTACCAGATGATCGCCTGGAGCCGCGACGCAGTGAACCTGATCAAGCAACTATTCGAACAGCATCTGGAGTTCTACAACAGCTTCGGCCGCATCAGCGCCCACAACATGGGGTTGGTACGTGCCGATGGTGCCATGGACCTTTACCATGGTGGCTTGCGCGCGCGCCGTGCTGACGGCAGCACGCTGTTCGACCATTTCGATTACAGCCGCTACTGGGATGTCATCTCCGAGGATGTCAAATCCTGGAGCTACATGAAATTCCCATTCTTCAATGCCATGGGCTCATCGGATACCGGCTGGTATCGCGTCGGTCCTCTGACGCGCGTCACGCAATGCGATTTCATTCCGACCCCCCTGGCCGACAAGGAACGCAGCGAATTCATGGGCTTCGCCGACGGTACGGCAACCGGCGCGACGCTTGGCTACCATTGGGCGCGCATGATCGAGATGCTGCATGCCGCCGAGGTGATCAAGGATCTGCTGCATGACGATGACGTGTGCGGCAAGGAACTCATGGCCAGCGGCCAGCGTCAGGAGCGCGGTGTCGGCGTCATCGAAGCCCCACGCGGTACCCTGATCCACCATTACCGCGTCGACGAGCACGACCAAGTCATCCGTGCAAACCTCATCGTATCGACAACCCATAACAATCAGGCGATGAAC
Source organism: uncultured Methyloversatilis sp. (assembly GCA_964580925.1). Taxonomy (GTDB): domain Bacteria; phylum Pseudomonadota; class Gammaproteobacteria; order Burkholderiales; family Rhodocyclaceae; genus Sulfuricystis. Next base: position 13,671 of record CAZOMI010000051.1, on the reverse strand, counting down.
GAGGCAATCCGGGTCGTGGCAAAACAATATCTGGATGGCCGCGAATTGACCGAAGGGCTGCTCAATCACATCGAAGTCGCCATCCGCTGCTTTGATCCTTGCCTCTCCTGTGCGACCCATGCACTTGGCAAGATGCCATTGGAAGTTGAATTAATCGGCGCTGACGGGACGGCGATCGATCGCCTGACACGCAACATGCGGGACATTTCTCGATGCCCTGACCCGAATACGCCTTGACAGCACCGATATTGATTTTCGGCTGGGGCAATCCCAGCCGGGGCGACGATGCGCTCGGGCCGTTGTTCATCGAACGCATCGAGTCGCTCGGATTGCCGGGGGTCGAATGCCTTACCGATTTCCAGTTGCAGGTGGAAAACGCGCTCGACATACAAGACCGCCAGTGCATCCTCTTCGTGGACGCAAGTATTTCTGCCACAGCACCCTTCAGCACGAGCCGACTTGCGCCAGTTCATGATGCCAGCTTCAGCACCCACGCCATCACCCCTGAAGCAGTGATGCAAGTATATGTCGATCTCCATGGCATAGAGCCACCACCGTGCCATCTGCTCGCGATTCGGGGAGAATACTTCGAATTGGGTGCGGAAATGAGCTCTGCAGCCGTAAGTCACCTCGAAGCCGCACTACTTTGGGCGCTCGACTGGCTGAAGGAAAAGGCCGACCAAACTCGATGATGCGGCCTGCGTCATCCGTTCCGCCTTTCATACGTTATGCAAACTGCCGCGATGGACTAGTCAGGCACGTTAGAATGGACTAATATCACATCCTCGTTGGCTGAAAACCAAACGACATCTTATGAACATTTTTTTAAGGATTACCTCCATGAAAGTCTCCCTCCTCGTACTGACCTTGACCGCTCTGGCCCTGGCTGGCTGTGGCAAAAAAGAAGCTCCCCCGGCTCCCGCTCCCGCCCCTGCTGCTGCACCCGCACCAGCTCCCGCTCCCGCCGCAGACGCCGCTGCCCCGGCTGCTGCCCCGGCTGATGCCGCCAAGCCTGCCGAAGCTGCTGCTCCGGCCATGGCACCGGCAGCTCCCGCCGAAGTGAAGAAGTAAGCCTCTTTCTTCCAGGCAGTAAAAAGCCAGCCCACGGGCTGGCTTTTTTCATGGAATGAATAGCTACCGGCAGACAGCCGGCAAGCTCGAGAAATCTATTTCTTCTTCGCGGCCTTCTTGCCGGAAACGGCGGCCTTGAAGCCAGCACCGGCAGAGAATCGCGGCACGGTTGTTGCGGCGATCTTCAAGGGCTCGCCAGTTTTCGGATTTTTTCCCGTACGTGCAGCACGCTTGACCGGTTTGAAGCTTCCGAAGCCGACCAGAGTGACGGCGTCACCCTTGGCAACCGCCTTGACGACGGAATCGATCATGGCGGAAAGGGCGCGTTCAGCGGCTGCTTTAGAGATATCAGCTGCTTTTGCAGTGGCTTCGATAAGTTCAGACTTGTTCATGGCATTTAGCTCCTCGGGGTTTGGTTTTTTGATTGGGTGCAAAAAAGATGGGGGCCGAATAAACCTGGCCGGCACCCGACTGATTTCTCTAGCTTGAAGACCAGTTCACATCGCCTGTCAGGCGGTGGTGTTGATAATGGTACCTGTTTTTTGCCCTTGCGCATTGGTGACTGGCTTGGGCGGCTCCGGACGCTCAACCTGTTCCGGCTGTTCGGTGCTCTGGACGGGTGCCTGTTGCCTGGGCGCTGCCTGCGCTTCGGGAGCCCGGCTTGCCTCGCCCTCAGCGCGCTGGCCTTCGGCCGCCCGGTACTGTGCCTGGTTGGCCGCAACCTGCAATTGCTGCTGCTGTTGTTGAAGAGTGCTGCTCGCTGAACTTACAACATTGATCGCCATGTCATCTCCTTTACGATCGCCGCCACCTTCAGGCAGTGGTATTGACCAGTGTTCCCGTCATTTGCCCTGAAGTATTAAATACGGGCGCAGGTGCCGGAACATAATTTCCGCTGACAACTGTCACTGGCACATCACTATCGATTTTCTCGCTAATCCGTCCGACGGTTTGAGACAACTGCACTTTCATATCCTCAGCCGATTTAAGCGCTGACAAACCCTGACGCGCATTTCCGGCAATCGTTTCGGCCTGGTCGGACTGTACCGCCAACGACCGGGCATTTTCTTCGGCGCGATCTGCATTGCGCTGTGCCTCAGCCGCTTGCTGCCGCAGGGAACGGGCAACCTGTTCGGCCTGACCGGCATTCTGTCTGGCTTGCTGTATCCGCAATTGCTGCAAAGCGCTATGCGCAACAAATTGAGAACCGGAAGTTGAAGAAATAGCAGTCATAGACTCAGTCCGAAACCGACTCCTTCGCGCCAATATAGCCCCAATGCATTTATAAAACAAGACGATGTACTAAGCCGGACAGGGAAATAGTGTTTGCATTTATCGGCAATCCGGTGCATAGTGCGCGCCAGCGATTTTCAAGCAGTCTTTTTGTTGTTCGGTTCAGTACCAGCGGCTCCCGCAGTATTTTCCTTTCATCACCCAGCCGTCTTGACTATCGTCCACCCGGGGTTCGCCCCTTTGTTTGTTTTTTTAGGATATTCAAGACATGGCAACAGGTACTGTTAAGTGGTTCAATGATTCAAAAGGTTTTGGTTTCATCACCCCGGAAAGCGGCGGCGACGATCTCTTCGCGCACTTCTCCGCAATTCAAGGCCAGGGTTTCAAGACCCTGAAGGAAGGCCAGCGCGTCAGCTTCGACGTTACCACCGGCCCCAAGGGTCTGCAGGCGTCGAACATCCACGCGGCTGACTAAGCGGTGCTGGCGTGACGCAGACGTCACGCCAAGATTCAGCGCCGCCCTACCGGAAAAGCCCGGCACCTGCCGGGCTTTTTTATTTTCAATTTTCCATGGAGGCATGCTTATGGCTAAGGAAGAACTTATCGAAATGAATGGTGTAGTGCTTGAAGTGCTCCCCGACTCACGTTTTCGCGTGCAGTTGGACAATGGTCACGATCTGGTGGCTTACTCCGCAGGCAAAATGCGCAAGCATCACATCCGCATTCTCGCCGGCGACAAGGTTTCCCTCGAACTATCGCCCTATGACCTGAGCAAGGGCCGCATCAACTTCCGTCACATCGAAGGCCGCACCCCGAGCGCCCCGCAGCGTCGGAAACACTGAACACCTTTGCTGCTGGCGTAGCCCATTGCAGCTGATAAATCCCGTGAATCGATCACGGTAGACCACGACTCCGGGAATCAGAGCACCCTGCCCGACCGATCAGTGTGCCCGCCCATCCGCGCGTGGTGCCAGCAAAAATGGCAAATAGTGCCACAGCAACAGACCGAAGGCGCTGAACCAGCAAGTGGCTGCGAGATGAAGCCACATCGTGTAGCCGGCTGGATAAAACTGCGGCGCGATGATCCGCGCAACAAAGCCGATCAACATGATCCACAACACCAGTTTGTCCAGGCGCTCGAAAACGACGTTGCGCCCGGTATGGCCCTTGGAGATGCGCACGATCATGGCCGGCAGGATCAGCCCCATGACGCCGAGGGCGAATACATGCACGGAAACACTGCCGACCCATGGCAGATCAGCGAATCGACCAACTGCGTTGATACACAGTTGCGCGACGATGGCCAGATAACCCAGATACATGATGCCGATATCGAGCCGGGTAAACGCCTTGCGCGGATGCCACCCGGTGAAGCGGGCCAGCAGCAGCAAAGCGAGTGCGAATTCAAGTACGCCGGTTAGCATAGCCGGCAGCCACTGACCGAAAACGAGGACGACCGCCAGCCACTTGATGGCGAGATCCAGGCGCGGATTGCGCAGGATGTCGACCTTGAAAGCACCAAGCATGAATTGCACTTGGGTACGTTCCAGCATGATGAGGAATGCCACGCGGAACAGCGCGAGCGTCATGCTCCAGCCAAAAGTGAAATACTCACCCTGCACGATGAGATACTTCGCCGGCAGGAACAGCGGCAGGATGATCCAGAAGAAGTAGTTGTCGCTGTTGTTCTCGCGCACGCGCTGGACGAACAGCGTCCACAGCAGCATGGCAACGACCGTGGTCTGGAACAGGCCGTGCGCCAGCCAGAAGAGCGCTGGGGGCCAGCCGGCACCCAAACCCATGGCGATGCGGTCGAAAATCCAGGCGGCGGCAAGAAGGATCAGCGCACCACCATGCCAGCCACGCACCCCCACCCAATTCTTGCTGGCAGTCAGCAGAAAACCACCCAGCGCCGCCCAGCCGAAACCATAGAACATTTCGTGGGCGTGCCACTGCAGCGGGCCGCCAAAAGTCGGTGCTGGCGGGACGGCGCCGGTATACATCAACACCCACCACAGCGGCAGACTCAGGCCCGCCAGGCAGGCGAGGGCGAAAAAGGGGCGGAAGCCGACCAGCCAAAGCGGGTGTGCGGCAAGTTTCATCAGGAAAGCCATGGCACACAGTTTGCGGTGCGGTTGCCACTCTGTCCTTGATGCTGGTCAGGCGTTACAGGTTATTGGCGGAGGGGGTGGGATTCGAACCCACGGTACCTTGCAGTACGCCTGATTTCGAGTCAGGTACATTCGACCACTCTGCCACCCCTCCGGCGAGCGCGATTATAACCGTGCTGCTCTTGCGTGGCACAATGCGGCCTCGTCCAGCACATGAAGAATTGATGATTCGCACTCTTCGGCTGCGGTTTGGCCTGATCATTCCCGTTCTCCTGGCACTGCTAGCCGGTTGCGGACGCCTCGAACCACCCGGGCCGGAGCAACCGCTGGTCGTCGGCTTGCCGGCCGATCCGGTGTTTCAGAAAGCTGCACCGCCCAGCGAGGGAATGGATGGCTTCAGCCGCGATCTGGGTGCGGCATTTGCCGAGTCGCTGGGCGTCGAGTTGCGCTACGTCGTTGCGCCAAACTACCCTGCCCTCCTGGAGATGGTGCGCAAAGGGAAAGTGCATCTAGCCGTAGCCGTGCCAACCCTGGCCGCCGCCGTTCCCGGGAGTTCTCCGAAATTGAGCTATAGCCCGCCCGTGCTTGAAACGCGTCAACTGATCGTCCAGCATGCCGGCGCGCTGCGCGTCGATAGCGCCGCGAAGCTGGCCGGCCGCGAAATTGCCGTCCCCGCCGGCGCAGTGCAGGCCAGCGTGATCCGCGCCATGAACATTGACCCGCCGCCCGTGATCATCGAGCGCGCCGACATCAACGAACTGGAGCTATTGGGCGGGGTTGCCCGCCGCCACCATGAACTGGTGGCCAGCACCGAACTGCATTTCGCGGTAGCGTCGAATTATTACCCCGATCTGGCCATCGCTTTCGAACTTCCGGAAAAGCTGTCCTATGTCTGGGCCATTTCCCCCAACAACCCCACCCTGCTCGATTGCGCCACGCGCTTTATCGAATCCGCCCGACAGGAAGGCCTGCTGCGCCGTCTCAATGATCGTTATTTCGGTCACATCCGCCGTATGGAAGCGCGTGACAGCGAGGTTTTTCTCGAACACGTGCGCAGCCGTCTGCCGGCGTTCCGGCAGGAATTTCATGCCGCGCAGGAGCGCACCGGCATCGACTGGCGCCTGCTGGCGGCGCTGGCCTATCAGGAATCGAAATGGGACCCGCTCGCCACCTCGCCCACCGGGGTGCGCGGCATGATGATGTTGACCGAAGATACCGCCGACCGGCTCAAGGTTACCAATCGGCTTGACGCCAGCCAGAGCATTCAGGCCGGTGCCAGATATCTGGCAATGTTAAGGGATGAGCTGCCCGCGGGCATCGATCATCCCGACCGGCTCTGGTTCGCGCTGGCGGCCTATAACCTGGGCATGGGACATATGAACGGTGCGCGGGCATTTGCCCCGGGGCTGAAGCGCGATCCCGACGACTGGTACGACATGAAACAGGTGTTGCCGTTGATGGCGCGACCCGAGTATTACACCCGCCTAAAAAGCGGTCGGGCGCGCGGCGGCGAGGCGGTCATCCTGGTCGAGAACGTGCGTAACTATTTCGACGTGCTGTCGCGCTTCGAACCGATCCACACCCCGCCGAGCCTGGGCGGGCCCTTGCCGCGCAAGCTGCGCGGCTTGAAACAGGACAGTCAGGTTCCCGGACTCAGCAGTTCCAACCCGCCCATGTAGTTGTGCAGCACTTCGGGCACAACCACCGTTCCGTCGGCCCGCTGATAATTTTCCAGCACCGCGACCAGCGTGCGGCCGACCGCCAGGCCGGAACCGTTGAGGGTATGCAGGGGACGCGGCTTGCCACCCTTGTCGCGGCAGCGCGCCCGCATGCGGCGTGCCTGAAAAGCCTCGAAGTTGGAGCAGGAGGAGATTTCGCGGTAGGTGTTCTGCGCCGGCAGCCAGACTTCGAGGTCGTAGGTCTTGGCGGCCGAGAACCCCATGTCGCCGGCACATAGCGCCATCTTGCAATAAGGCAACGCGAGTTTCTGCAGGATCGTCTCGGCATGGCCGGTCAGTTCCTCAAGTGCCTCCCATGACTGTTCGGGCGCGACGATCTGCACCATCTCAATCTTGTCGAACTGATGCTGGCGGATCATGCCGCGCGTGTCCTTGCCGTAGCTGCCGGCCTCGGAGCGGAAACAGGGCGTGTGGCAGACGAACTTCAGCGGCAGGCTGGCGGTATCGAGAATCTCGCCGCGCACGATGTTGGTCACCGGCACCTCGGCGGTGGGAATCAGGTAGAGGTGAGTGCCGTCGCCGCGCTCGACGCGGAACAGGTCGTCCTCGAACTTGGGCAACTGGCCGGTGCCGAACATGCTGTCCGGGTTGACAAGATAGGGCGCATAGATTTCCGTGTAGCCATGCTCCGTGGTGTGCACGTCAAGCATGAACTGCGCCAGCGCGCGATGCAACCGCGCCACCTCGCCCTTCATCAGCGTGAAGCGGCTGCCGGCGATCTTCACGCCTGCCGCGAAATCCAGCCCGCCCAAGCCTTCGCCCAGTTCGACATGGTCCCTGGGCGCGAAATCGAAGGCCGGCGGCATACCCCAGCGCAACACCTCGACGTTAGCGCTTTCATCACGACCGTCCGGCACGCTCTCGTGCGGCAGGTTGGGGATTTGCGCGGCGAAGGCATCCAGTTCGGCAAGCAAGACCGCCAGCTTGTCCTCGTTGGCCTTCAGCGCGTCACCCAAGCCCGCCACTTCGGCCATCACCGGCCCGACATCCTCGCCTTTCGCTTTCAGCATGCCAATCTGTTTGGACAAGGTATTCCGCTTGGCCTGCAAATCCTGGGTCTGCGTCTGCACCTGCTTGCGCTGCGCCTCGAGCGCCTCGAAGGGGGCCAGGTCGATGGCGGCGCCGCGTCGAGCCAGGCCAGCCGCAACGACTTCGGGTTGGGTGCGCAGCAATTGAATGTCGAGCATTGAAATGTCCTTGAAAAACCGATCTGGTGTACTGAAATTAGAATGCGTATCTGAAGTTGGCTATTTTATGGGGAATACCGGTGATCTCCATCAAGGAATGCCTTGATTACAGCGATCTGACCGAGGACGAGGTAATCGTCATCGCCAGACTGGAGCATGTGCCGTTTGCATCAGCGGCGGAGTTGGCCTGCTTTCTTGCGCAGTCGGAGGATGGTGTCGAGGTGTTGCGCAACCTGCTGATGAACGCGATCAGCGACGCCAAGAATGGCGGCCATGCCACCGCGTTACAGGCTGCCCGGCGCGCCTATCGTCAGTTTGTCGCCAATCACCCCGAGCACTGATCAGTCCTTCTGCTGTTTTTTGTGCTGGGCGTCGAGCGTGCGCAGATGGGCGAGTTTTTCGCCAATCTTCTGTTCCAGTCCGCGTGGCGTGGGTCGATACCAATTGATGCGCGGCATGTTCTCGGGAAGATAGTTCTCGCCCGCCGCATAGGCTTCCGGTTCATCGTGCGCGTAGCGGTAGGCGCTGCCGAAGCCGAGATCCTTCATGAGTTTGGTCGGCGCGTTGCGCAGATGTTCAGGCACCGGGCGGCTCGAGTCCTGCGCGACAAACTTCCGCGCCGCGCCATAGGCCAGATAGCCGGCATTCGACTTGGGCGCCACCGCCATGTAAATCACCGCATTCGCCAGAGCCAGTTCGCCCTCGGGCGAGCCGAGCCGCTCGTAGGTTTCCACGGCGTCGAGCGCGATGGAGAGGGCGCGCGGGTCGGCCAGGCCGATGTCCTCGCTGGCCATGCGGATGATGCGCCGCCCCAGATAGAGCGGATCGGCGCCACCGTCGAACATCCGCACCAGCCAGTAAAGCGCCGCTTCCGGAGAGGAGCCGCGCACTGCCTTGTGCAGGGCCGAAATCTGGTCATAGAAGGCATCGCCGCCCTTGTCGAAGCGCCGCAGGTCGGCCGCCAGCGCCGCCTGCAGAAAGTCGGCGCTGACGAGACGGCGATCGTCCGGAAACTTGGCGGACGCCGCTGCCGTGTGCAGGGTTTCCAGCACGTTCAGCAAGCGCCGCGCATCGCCATCCGCAAAGGCGACGAGGCGCTCAACCGCCTCGGGCGAAAACTCGAGATCGGGGAAAGCGCGCGCCTGCGCGCGCGCGAACAGCAGCTGCAACTCTTCCGCCGTGAGGCTCTTCAGCACATACACCGCCGCCCGCGAGAGCAGCGCCGAGTTCACCTCGAAGGAGGGATTTTCGGTGGTGGCGCCAATGAAGGTCAGCAGGCCACGCTCGACGAAGGGCAAAAACGCATCCTGCTGGGCCTTGTTGAAGCGATGCACTTCATCGACGAACAGCAGCGTGCGCCGCCCGCTCTGGGCCAGCGTCAGTTCGGCCTGCTCGACGGCGGCGCGGATGTCCTTCACTCCGGAAAGGACGGCGGACAAGGCGATGAATTCCGCCTCGAAAGCCGTGGCCATCAGGCGCGCCAGCGTGGTCTTGCCCACTCCCGGCGGTCCCCAGAGGATCATCGAATGCGGCGTGCGCGACTCGAATGCCAGCCGCAACGGCTTGCCGGGGCCGAGCAGGTGCTGCTGCCCGATCACCTCATCGAGTGTGGCGGGACGCAACTGCTCCGCGAGCGGCGCATGGGCAAGCGCGCCGCGGTGGGCGAACAGGTCAGCGCTCAGTGGCTTAACTCCGCCATTTGATCGAACAGCCGATGCCGGGAATTTGTTCGCGTGGCCCTTGGCCGGTCAGCGCGACCTCCCGCATCGCTTCGAAGAGATCGCGCCGCACGTCGGCCGGCGCGGCTTCCTTGCGCGATGCATCAAGCCGACCGCGATATTGCAATCCGAGCTTGCCGTTGAAACCGAAGAAATCCGGCGTGCACACGGCATCATAGGCCCGGGCAATGACCTGCGTCGCGTCTTGCACATAGGGAAACGGAAAATCGAGTTCGCGCGCCAGCTGCACCATGTTGTCCCACGAATCTTCCGGATATTCGCTCGGGTCGTTGCTCATGATGGCGATACTGCCGATGCCGCACGTCTTGAGTTCGCGCGTGTCGCGCACGATGCGGTCGAGCACCGCCTTGACGTAGGGACAGTGGTTGCAGATGAACATGACCAGCAGGCCATTGGGGCCGCGCGCGCTGGCCAGACTCTGCCGCCGGCCGTCGACGCCGGGCAGGTCGAAATCGGGGGCTTTCCAGCCGAAATCGCAGACGGGGGTGGGGGTACTGACCATATCGTTCTCCGTGGGTTATTTGCTTGTCTTTGCCGGTTCCAGCGACATGCGCAGCGGGATTTCCCCATTCGCGCTATCGCCCTTCTCCGGTGCTAGCAACTGTACCCGTTCCGTAGCCGCGCCGGCCGACTTGAGGATCTCGACCACTCCTTCGCCGCGCGACTGCGCCAACGCTTGTAGCCGAGTGTCGGCAACGACCTCCTTCGCGCGCAGGTGCTCGAACAATACGCTGTAGAAGTCGGCGCCCTTGAGCTGCGCGACCTCGCTCTCGCTCGGGGTCTTCTTTTCCCGCAGCAAGCCGGTCATGCGCGACAGCACCTTGCCGGTCATGCTCTCTTCGAGCTGGCCGGGATTGGCGCCGCGGAAACCTTCCTTCAGCGCGGCCAGTTCGCTGGCGCCGAAACGTTCCTTGTATAGCGCTTCGAGTGCTTCCCGGATCTTCGGCTGCTGCGTCGACAGGGGACCGGGATCGCCCTTTTCCGATACGCGCTGGCCGGACTGGGCAAGTACTGTGCGGCGCAACTGAACCTCCTGCAGCGCGACGCGGTCGGCGTCGGCATGAATGCCCCCCACCGCGAGAAGCAGCCCGGGGCGCTTGCCCAGCGCCTCGGCCAGCCGCACGACCTTCTCGCGCTCGGGCGGCGTCAGTTGCGGCGCGCCAGCGTCGAACACAATGATCTCGGCTTTCTCGCCACTTCCGCCGAACAGCCCACCCAATGCGCGGAAGGGCGCGGTGGCGATCTTGGTCAGGACATTGGTGATCGCCTTCCAGACGATCGCGCCGTAGCTGAAGCTCGGGTCGTCGAGGCTGCCGACCACCGGCAGGCCGAGGTCGATGCGGCCGGCGGAGTCCTGCAGGATGGCGATCGCCAGGTCGAGCGGCAGGTCCTGCGCCGTCGGGCTGTCGATGCGCTCGCCGAGCGTCAGCTGGTCCATGATGAACTGGTTCTCGCCCTGCAGCTGGCGCTGCTTGATCTGGTAATGCAGGTCGAGCGAGAGCTTGCCGGAATCGATCTTGCGCCCGGCGAAGGTGGCCATGTAGGGGGTCAGCCGCGTCATCTCGACATTGCGGAACTGCACGCGCATGTCGAGCGAATCAGTCGGATTGCCCAGGTCGAGCTGGCCGACGGCGCGCGCCAGGCCGAATTCGTCCACCGCGCCGTCCACCTCGACCTGGCCCACTGCGCCGGGACGGTTCGACAGACCGGCGATGCTGCCGCGCAGGTTGTGGATGCGCGTGGCAAAGGGGATGATGAGCGAATGGTCGGCGAAATCCATCTCGCCCTTGGTGAAGCGCAGGCGATCGATATTGACGATGAATGAAGGAGCTGGCGGTATGGAATGTCCCGCGGCGGGTACGCCGACCGACGCCTTTTCATCTGGCGCGGTAGCCGGAACAGCTTTTCCCGCGCCGGACGACTTCATCACCTTCTTGAAGTTGAAGTTCTTGTCCTTGTCGATGATCAACCGGGTATCGAGACCGTTCAGGCGCAACTCGCCGAGATTGAGCACCTTTTGCGTCAGCGTCAGATCGCGGCTACCGAAAGTCTTCCAGGCCAGCAGCGGCTCGTCGGCACCTGGCTCAATGAGACGCAGGTCGCGCACGGAAAATTCGCCCCGGACATTGATTGCGTGCGGAGCCTTGGCGTCATAGAGTGCGCGGCCCTGGGTGGAGAGCTTGCCGTCGGCCAGCGTCAGCGTCGTCTTTGCGGCAAGATAGGGCTGGGCAAGTTTCAAGGCGAGGTCGGTCAGCTTGAAATTGATTTCCGCCGCGGGCGCGGCAGGCATGACCTTGCCTTCGGCCGCGAAATGTCCGCCGCTACGGGCATCGAAGGACAGGCGCAACGGCAGAGGTGCGCTCATGTCGCTGCCGAGGCCCTCGACCTGCGCCGCAATGTTGTCGAGCGCCAGCTCGGCAGCGGGCGCAACGCTCGCATCGCGCAGCGCCACGCCCAGATTGGCGACCTCGATCTTGTCGATCTTGAAGCGCCAGGGTGCCACGGGTTCCACTGTTTCAGCAACGGGTTTTTCGGCAGCGGGCTTGCCAGCGGAAAGCACCATGAGAGCCTCCTGCAGGTCGATGCTGCCATCGGCTTCGCGTACCGCCTGAATACGGCCGTCCGCCAGTTTGAGACTGCCTGCGGTGGCATTGCGCTCGGCCAGCGCGACGCGAATATCCCCGATCGTCAGGGCAGCGAATTGTGGCGGGTTGTCGATCTGCGGCAGGGCAAGCTTCCCGCCATTGACGGCAATCGCGCCGATGACAAGTTCCTGCTTCGCCAACTGGAAGCGGCCATCCTTCAACTCGATGTTGTCGATGGTGGCGACGGGTCCGCCGGCATCCTTCAGGGTGACCCGCAGGCCGTTCAGCTGCGCCTCGATCTGTTCGACCGTCGCATCGATCTTTCCGCCAGCGTTGCCGACCCGATAGCTGGCCGTCACTCCCGCCACGCCTTCGGGCGGAACGGGCAGCGCAGTTTTCAGATAGGGGGCGAACTGCGCCAGTTGCAGATCGGCGAGACTGAAGGTGCCAACAACCATCATTGGGTTGAGATCGATTTGGCCGACCAGATCGACCCGCGCACCCAGCAAGGTTCGCGCGGCGATCTTGAATTTGCCTGCGTCGTCGGGCAGCGTGGACAGATCGGTCAGCTCCAGGTCGAGCGGTGCGACACGCGTGACGAAGCCGCTGTCGGCACGCCGATCGGCGAAGTCGAGCTTGCCATTGATCAACTCGAAACTGCGGATGTCGAGACGCGGCAGGCCCTTCTTCTCCTCCGGCTGTTCTTCGCTGCTTTTCAGCGCGGCGAGGAAGGGCGTCCAGTTGAGCGCGCCACCGGGCAGTTCCACGACTGTCGCTGCCGGTCCATCCAGCCTGATCGCGTCGAATACCAGCGCGCGCTGTGTGATGCTGGCCGCCGAAATATCAACCAGCAACGCATCGAAGCTCAGCAGCGGCTTACCGTCGGGCTCGGTCAATTGCAGCTTGCCGAGGCGCAGGGCGAGCCGGAAGGGATTGAATTCGGGCCGGTCGAGCATCAGGCGGTGACCGGTCTTTTCGGCGACGAATTTTTCCGCCTGCGACTGAACGATGCGCGGCAGGGCGAGCCACAGGAACAGCAAGGTGGCAAGGCTCAAGCCAACCAGGATGAGCACCAGTTTCTTGAGCAGGCTTGGTTTTATGAGCGTGGGGAATTTCATGTACGGGCGCCTCTAACTCGGGAGCATTGTGAAATAATCAGTCCATGATACCGCGCTTCCATTGTCCCTTTCCCCTTGCTCCGGGCGCGCAGGTCGATCTGCCCGAGGCGGCGGCACACCATGCAATCAGGGTACTGCGCCTGAAAGAGGGCGCACCATTGATCCTCTTTGACGGCCGCGGCGGCGAATGGCAGGCAACAATAGTCGGCGCTGGCAGTACGGCGTTCCGGGTGCGCGTGGCCCTGCAATCCTTTGACGCGACCGACCGGGAATCCCCCTTGCGCATCACACTGGCCCAGGGCCTGCCGTCCGGCGACAAGATGGACTGGGTCGTGGAGAAAAGCGTGGAACTGGGCGTCGCGGCGATTCAGCCGGTGGCGGCCAAGCGCAGCGTGATCAGGCTCTCCGCGGAGCGCATGGAACGCCGCGTAGCGCACTGGAACAACATCGCCAGCGCCGCCTGCGAGCAGTGCGGCCGCAATCAGGTGCCCGTCGTCGCACCAGTGATCGACTTGCCGCGCTATCTGGCCCAGGCGCAGGGCCAGGATACGCTGCGACTGCTGCTGTCACCCGACAACGGCATGGCGCTGCGCGAGTTGCCCCGGCCCGAACTGCCGCTGGTTGCTTTGATCGGTCCTGAAGGCGGCTGGGAAGAAGGGGAAATTCTGGCTGCACAGACTGCCGGCTTTCGGCCGATCCGGCTGGGACCGCGTATATTGCGCACCGAGACCGCCGGTGCCGCCGTGCTGGCAGCAATGCAGGCCATTTGGGGTGATTTTTGATTTTTGCATGACATTCGCTGGCATTGAAACCAGCCGACACTGAGTCTTTGTTTAACGTTCATTGCGACAGGCGCCACCCCTGATGATGAAACCCGTCATTCCCGCG
>CAZOMI010000050.1:0-23938 GCA_964580925.1 uncultured Methyloversatilis sp. | reverse complement strand
CCTGCTCGTCCAATCCGAGCAAGCAGGATGTCGGCATGGTGACCGGCGCGGTGGTCGGCGGTGTCGTCGGCTCGTCGCTGACCTACGGCAGCACTGCGGGCACGGTGGCAGGCGCGGTGGCAGGCGGCTATGTCGGCAAGCTTGTCGGCAAGGAGATGGAGCGCAGGTAGGCTATTCGTATTTCTCATTTCCATGACGGAACAAGGAATAAAAGTCGGCGCTGGCGGGACGGCACCATTGCCTGGATCAAGGTGATGAACGGGAGCAATCCATCACAACGATACCGATGAACTGCCGCTCATCGGGTTTCAGAGTGGCACGCAGGCGGCCTTCAAGTTCCTGGGCGCTACCGGGCCGTTTGCCACCATCCGCCGCGACCGGCATGCCTTTGCCGCCAAACCAGAAAACGAGATAGATGCCATAGCCTTCGGTGCCGGGATCGCGCACGTAGTGGCCCATTAATTGGTCACGCAAGGCGTGCCAGAGATCGCGGTGGCTGTCGCGCTTGATTTCGATGGGCACGTTGAAGCCGCCGATGCCGCCAAAGGAGGCGGAAATATCGTCGCGCCTGTTTTCTCGGCGTTGATGTTCGCGTTGAAGGTCGACGCCAGTCGGACGCAGCCTTTCCTTCAGTAACTCGTATAGGCGCTTCTGGCACTCGTTCTCCGGGCGTGGATCGGTCGGCCTGCCATGGCTATCCACATTCCAGTAACGGAGATAGCCCATAGCGTTGTCGTCCCTGTCGTCGTGGGCCATGTCGCGCAGATGCTGGACAAGAAGCGCATGCAAATCGGCGGCATTGGATGGTTCCGCGTTGGCGAGCGTGCGGACGACTTCGGCGGCAGAGGCGCGCTGAAAATGTGCTTCGCGGCTGGCAACGCGCTGCGATTCCCGGTAATGGCGCAATAGACCATGCCAGGCATGCAAGCCGTCGTTGGCGAGGAGGGTATCGAGGGTGCTGGTAGCCTCGGTGCCGGGATTGGCGCCTAGGCGCGAAATCAGGGCGCTGACCAACTCGGCCGCATTCATTTCCGCGGTCACAATATGAGCGCCTGTGTCTGTAGGCCGTTCTGGCGATAAGTGAGGCGCCAATAGTCGGATCAGTAGGGCGGCGGCGAATTCCGACAGTTCGGGGAGTTGCCGGCCGCGCGTCGGTCGCGATTCGAAGAAGCCCGCGACCTGCGTCGCGCGCGAGCGGTTATTACCGATATGACGCGTCAGCGGCGCTTCGTATTTTGCGGGGTCAAGCAACACGCCGGCGGCAAGCCACTGGCTGCGCTGAGCTCCGTCGAGGCTCGGCCGGGATAGTTTGGTTGCGATCAGTTCGAGCAGTGCTTGTCTGTCGGCATACTGGACGGCGGCAGCGAGCAGGACGCCGAGATCGCTCAGTCTTTCCTTTTTCCCGCGCAGCGGATAGGCGGACAATAGCTTTATGGCTGCCTGGCGTGCCACCTCGGCGTAGGTATCGTCATGGGCCAGCGGATAGATGCCGCTCACATGCTCCTTGCGCGCCTTGAACATTGCCGTCCCATATGCGACCAGCACTTCCGCGACGATTTGTGGTCGATGGCGGACGAGAGACAGGAACCACGCAGGAGTATTGCCGAAGTTGTGAGTGAGGCGGAATGCGACCAGCTTGGCCTGGACTTCGCCATCGAGCACCAATACCGCCTCTTCGCCTTCGCGCGTCAATTCTTCCGCGCCGGCAAGACAGGCCTCGGCGATGTAGTGATGGCGCCCTTGGGTATCGAGATCGATGATTTCCTTCATCGAAGGCAAATCCTTTCTCGACAGACAGCCCCGTAAGCCTGCCAGCGCGGCCAGCGTAATACCTGCATCGTTGCCGTAAAAGGATTGAAGGCGGTCTATTGGGTTGTCGCCTCTAGCTTCGCGAAAGCGGCCGAAATAAATCATCGCCAGTTGGTGCATGAAACCGGGTGGTGCGGTACCGGCTTCGATAACATTCTTTTTCTGGTGTTCGCGAAATTGGCCGACCCATTCCGCGATACGCGCCTGCTCTTTGTCGGAGCGTTGCGCTTTTCTTTGCGCAGCCTCTTGCCGCCGCTCGCCCCATTCTTCTTTCAGCCACTCGTCCACGTTGGTTTGCAGGACAGGATGTATATCCGCAATAGCCAGAAATGTGTCGAGTAATTCAGGCGTGTAGTCGAGACGACGCACCAGCGCGAATGCGCCTTTGTTGAACAATTGCCTGCGCAGTCCTTCGTTGGCAGTCGCTGCCGCCTTGGCAAAGCACCATTCTTGGACTTCAGCGGGCATTTCCGCGCCATGAAATCGACGCTCGATTCTGTAGATCAGTTCGAAGGGATTGCCGTCATCCCTGAATTGACTAAGCGCATGTTCCAGCAGCGCCCGATATGTTTGCGGTCTGCTACATAGCCAGTTGGTGATCCGCTCCCCGTAATCCCTATCCAAGCGACTTTCTGCATACTCGTCTAGGGCGATGCCTAGCCAGTTCCAGAGTTGAGGTACCGAGGCGGACTCACCGGCTGTTTCTAAACCGGTCGCCAACAACTTGTCGGCGAAACGCTCGAAGTGGAATTCATCCAGTGCCTTTCGCAGCCGATCTATGTTGTCGGCAACCTGATCCAACAGATTTGGCATATCGCGAATGGGCGTCCTCTTGGTGAGTTCTTCTTCCCAGAAATGCTGATACATCCCAACCAGATTTGGAGTCTTGGATGGATGGAGATATGAGACGACCTGCTCCGCTGCCAGATGAATCGGATACAGAGTGCGAAGCAAAATGCCTGTCAGTTCGTCGTCACCATCCTCGACCTTGCCGTCTTTTATGTCGTCGAGTAATTCCAACAAGGGTTTGGATTCACTTGAGTTGGCTCGGAGATAGGCTTCGATGGCTTGATGGCGATTTCGCGGCCAATGACTGGCATCGCGTGCGAGGGCAATCAAGGCGTCGCCGAGTTCCGGCATCGGCTCGCCGTGGGTGACGGCTTCGAGCACACAGTCGAGCAGGGACTCATGGGCTTCGTCGCGCGCATCAGAAACGAGGACTGCATGGAAGTCCGCCGACATGTCCGGCCCGGCGAGCGCGCCGAAGGGCGAGGCTTCCCAGTTCTGAAAGCGGAACCCCGGATAAAGCTTCGCTGCTTGGCCTAAGGCCGTGAGCAGGCGCCGTTTGTCATACGTGCTGAAGTTCCGTAGATCGCCGTAAAGCACGGCGCCGAGCGGATCACGTGCCAAGCAGCCGGAGCGAGCAGCCAGGGAATGCACAGCAAGCCAGGCGTGTAGGCCACGCAGGTCGGCAACGACCCCGCCGTCCTCGGCGGTCATTAGCGCCACTAACCGGCCGAGCGGTAGTCCGGCGCGGTCGATGCAATGCGCGAGAAATCGCGCGCCGAGAAATTCTGCGATGCTGCGATGGGCGGGCTCGTGCCGCTCCTCTTGGCCGCCTGACTCGAACAGCCGGCTGGTCAGCGCCTGCTTCAGGGCAGGCGAGAGAGGCAGGCCAGTTGCTTCGAAGGTCGGGTGGGATGCATCGGCGCTGGCCAGATCGTGGGCGAAGCCGGCGATGCCAGCCAGCAGTTGCACCGCGGAAACGTGGCCGGCGGCCTCCAGCACGGCATGAGTGGCGACGGCATTGCCGCGCCGTGCGTCCCGGTGACGCTTGCTGGGCTCTTCGGCTAGCTTTCCGCAGGCCAGCGCGTAAGTTTCCGCCAGACTGTCCGGCCAACCCTGTCGCACGGCTTCGGCCAGCATCCCCAGCGTTTGCGGATTAGTGAGCAAGCCGTCAAGGCGGCGTTCTCGCGCTTGATCGATGAAAGCATGCGGATCGTCTATGCCGTGGTTTTCCTTGAGCAGTTGCTCGATCTGTTCATCGGTCAGATCGTCGAGATGAACGACGACGACGTTGCCGTCCGGTGCAAGTCGACGGAGCGCGTCCTGATCGCTGGCACCGAGCCAGTCTGCCTCGCGGCAGGAAATACGGAAGGGCGGGCGGTTGAGTTCTTGGAGCCGCCGCCGGATTGCGCCGAAGTGGTCGTGCCCGTCGGCGGCGCCGGCGCGCATTTCGTCGAGGCCATCGATGAACAGCGGCTTGCCTTGCCAACTGTCGGGCGGACCGAGATCGACGAAATTTCTGGCGGACACGAGCTTTGTGCCGGCCGCCTTGGCTTCCTGATCGAACTCGGTGGTCTTGCCCGCGCCAGGTTCGCCGAGCAGGACATAGGCTGCTCGCTCCCTCAGCGTGGCCAACGGCAGACCGAGCGTGCGTTGGTCGCCGACGACCTCGGTGCAACTGCGCGGAACGATGAGAGTCATTGCATCGCCAGCCAGTGTTCCGCCGGCTCGGAAAGAAACTCGACAAGCGGGATGCCGCCTTCACCGACGACCAGACGCTTGCTGCCGGGATAGGCTGCGGCAAAGGCGGCGAGCCCCGGCATGCTGCGCCCGCTTTTCCCGCTTTTGACCTCGATCGCCGTGACGAGCTGACCGCGTGCAAGCACGAAGTCGACCTCCAGCTTGCCTTTTCGCCAATAGGTGAGCATTGATGGATCGCCGCTGTTATGGAGATGCGCGCCCACGGCGTTCTCGACCATGCGGCCCCAGAACGAGCGATCCGCCTTGGCGGTAGTAAAGTCATAGCCAGAAGCCACTGCCATGAGCGCGTTGTTCAGTGCCAGCAGCTTGGGAGTTGAAGTGCGTTGACGCAGCATGCTCCCCGAGTACTTGTGCAAGCCAATGACCAGGCCGGCCTTGCCGAGCAGGTTGAGGTATTTCGCGATGGTGCCGGTATGCGCTTCCTCATCCTCGTTCTTCTCTCGAAGGTTCTGGGCCATGTTGTCGAGGGCGAGTATCTGTCCGGCGTAATTGCATCCGAGCCAGAACAATTGCCTGAGCAAGGGCTGTCGATCCACCCGTTCAAGGTCGAAAATATCCTTGCTGATGCTTGGTTCGATCAGACTGTCGGATACGAAATTGCGCCAGCGAGCTTCGTCACGATACAAACCGGTGGCCACCGGTTCCGGATAGCCGCCGAAGTAGAGGTATTCGTCGAGACCTAGACCGAAGGCCGTGTGCATTTCCTCGTAGGACCAATGGCCCATGCGGATGGGTTCGAAACGTCCCATCAGGCTTTCGCTCAGACCGTCCTGCACCAGCAGCGGGGAAGAACCAAGCAGGATCACATGCATCGGCAAGCCGGCGGCTCGGTCCGCGTCCCACAAACCTTTGACGGTATTCGACCAGTGCGGGATTTTCTGCACTTCGTCGATGGCGAGAACGAAAGGCATGCTCGCCCGACTCGCCTGCAAGCGGGCCTCCTGCCATTGCCGAATCAGCCAAGCGGCATCCGCCTTCGCTCCGGTGACAGCGTAGGCAGTGGTGGCAAGAGCGCTGGAGGGAGAGGAGGGCGAGCCGGCCATTCCCTCCACTTGATCCGCTGAAACATACAGGCGGCGTTGGGCAGGCAGTTCGTTCAGGACTTGCCGAACCAAGGTGGTTTTTCCCACCCGGCGTGGGCCGGCGACGATATGAATCCAGCGGACCGGTTCGCCCAACCGTTTCAACAGAACTGCCGCTTGCGTACGCTGATAGTCATCCATCGTTTACATTCATGAGTTAATTTACTCACAAATGTAAACGTAAATCGGCGTTAATGCAAGATGCTGATTATTAAGGTGTGAATAATCTTGAAGCAGCCTCGAGCGTCGGCAGGAATTGTTCGGCCGGCTGGTAACCCACCACGCGCAGGCCGGCGATCTCCTTGCCGTCCCTGAAGAAAATGATGCCCGGCGGGCCGAACAGGCCGAAGCGTTTCAGCAGCGCCTTGTCGTCATCGTTGTTGGCGGTGACATCGGCCTTGAGGAGGGTGAATTCGCGCATTTTCGCGGCGACGACGGGGTCGGCGAAGGTGAATCTTTCCATTTCCTTGCAGCTCACGCACCAGTCGGCATAGAAGTCGAGCAGCACGGGTTTATTGGTGGCATGGGCGGCGGCGAGACGGGCGTCGAGTTCGGCGACTGATCTGAGCTTTTCAAAAGTCGGTGCTGGTGAGACGGCGGCGCTGCCGGCGCGCAGGAAGCTCAGGGGTTGCAGCGGGTCGCGGCTGCCGCCCAGCAGGCCGACGAGGAGCATGGCGCCAGCCAGCAGCATGGTGACGCCGATGCCCTTCCAGAAGCGCTGCCAGCCACCGGCCTGGGGCGGCAGGGGGTCGAGCGCATGCAGATAGATGGCCGGCACGATCAGCAGCGCCGCCCAGCCCGCCATCGTTACCCAGGCGGGCAATACCGGCGACACCAGCCACAGCGCGGTGGCCAGCAGCAGGACGCCGAAAAACTTGTTGACCGCCTGCATCCACGGCCCGGTCTTGGGCAGCAGCGAACGCGAGAACACGCCGACCAGCAACAGCGGCGCGCCCATGCCGAGGCCCATGGCAAACAGCGCGCCGCCGCCGAGCACGGCGTCGCCGGTCTGGGCGATGTAGAGCAGCGCGCCGGCCAGCGGCGCGGCCACGCAGGGGCCGACGATCAGGGCGGAAAGCGCGCCCATCAGCGCGATGGAGGCCAGCGAGCCGCCCCGCTTGTTGGCGGTATCCGACAGCTTCGCTTGCAGCGCGCCCGGCAGTTGCAGTTCGTAAAAGCCGAACATCGAAAGGGCAAGGGCGACGAAGACCAGTGCAAACGCGCCGAGCACCCAGGCGTTCTGCAAGGCGGCGGACAAGAGCGTGCCGGAAAATCCCGCCGCGACGCCAATTGCGGCATAGGTGACCGCCATGCCCAGCACATAGGCGAGCGAGAGCTGACCGGCGCGCGCGTGGGTGACGGCGTGGCCATGGTTGACGATGATGCTGGAGAGAATCGGGATCATCGGCAACACGCAGGGCGTGAAGGAGAGCAGCAGCCCGAAGCCGAAGAAGGTGATCACCACGAGCCAGAAGCCGCTGCCTTGCAATAGTCCGGCGATGCGGGACGTTTCGTCGCCGGCCGGAGCGCTGGTGGTGGCTAACGCGGTGGCCGGGGTAGAAGTCGGCGCTGGCGGGACGGCGTCGGTGCTGGCCGCCAGGGTGATTTTCGCCTCCTGCGTGATGGGCGGATAGCAGACGCCGCCATCCCAGCAGCCCTGCGAGGTGGCTTTCAGCACGAAGGCACCAGCGTTGGCGCCAGCGTTGGCGCCAGCGGTCACGGGTATGCGCACGACCACCGTGCCGCGCAGAGCCTCGACCCGGCCGAAGAATTCGTCGTCCTTTTCCTCGCCACGGGGTATTGCCGGCTCGCCCAGCTTGACGGTCGCCGGCTCGGCGGTGAAGCTGATCTTGTGGCGATACAGATAATATTTCGGCTGGACGTCCCAGCGCGCCTCGATGGTCTGCGCGTCGAGCGCCCGGGCGGAGAAGCGGTAGGCCTGCTCCGGATCGATGGGGCCGCTGGAGAACAGGGCATGGGCGGCGAAGCTGGCCAGGGCGAGCCAGAGCAGGGCGAAAAAACGGATCGGCATATTTTTCAGGGAGTAGAGGGAGTAGAGCTTGTCGCGGGCGGCGCGGGTTTCCGGATTGAGCCAGGCCATTACGCCAGTCCAAGATTGCGCGCCACCTTGTCCAGCGCGTCGTCGCAGGTGATCAGGCGCGCGCCGTGTCGTTCGGCCAGGGCCAGATACAGGGCGTCATAGACACTCAAGCCATGCGCCTCCGCCAGGGCGCATGCCGGCAAAATCAAGGGCGCATGCTCGCAAAGGCGGATCGGTAGCGATTCGAGCGCTTGAAGAAGCTCGCCTAGTTCTTGTGCCGACAACTCGCCCCGGCGCCGTTTGCGCAGCAACACGTTGGCCGCTTCCGCCAGCAACAACTGGGGCGCCAACACCAGGTCAGCGCCGCTGGCCGCCCGATTAAATGCAGTCTCGATTTCGGAATGCAGCGGACCATCGGGCACATACAAGCGAATCAGGGCCGAGGTATCGATCACCCACATCATCTGGCCCGATCCTGCCGCACGTCTTCCACCGTATCGCCCAGACTGCGCCCCGCCAGCCGCATCCGCCATGCGCGCGCCTCCGCCAGACCAGGGCCAGCGGCCAGCCGGGCTTCCCGCTCGATCAGGCAGCGCACCTGCTCCTGCATGCTGCGGTGATTGGCTGCCGCCATTGCCTTCAAGGCCTCATAAGCAGCGTCCGGTAGATTGCGAATACTCAATGCTTTCATTGCGCCCTCTTTGCTATCAAATTGCAGTCGTTGTCATGCTAGCACATTGCCGACCCAGCTCAGGTAGTCCGGCAAGCCGCGCTCGATTGGGACAGCAATGATCTCGGGAAGTTCGTAGGGGTGTTGCGCGCGGATCGCCGCTTCCAGCGCCGCGTAGCGCTCCGCCGTGGTCTTGATCAGCAGCGGCACTTCGGTGGCGTCCTCGATCTGTCCCTGCCAGCGGTAGACCGAGCGGCAGGGCGCGAGGATATTCACGCAGGCCGCCAGCTTGGCCTCGACCAGCGCAGTGGCCAGCGCGTGGGCGTGCGCCGCGTCGGGCAGGGTGGTGATCACCAGCAATGTTTCCATGCTGCTATTCTAGCGTCCGCGCCCGCCCAGCCCCTTGATCCCATGACACAAATGACACCGAGCCAGATCGTCAAATTCCTCGACCTACACGTGGTTGGCCAGGAAGAAGCCAAGAAACAACTGGCCGTCGCCGTTTATGCGCACTTCAAGAAGATCGCGCTCGCCAAGGCGGAGGACAGCGAGATCGTCAAGAGCAACGTCCTGCTGATCGGCCCGACCGGCACCGGCAAGACGCTGCTCTGCGAGACCCTGTCAAAAGCGCTCGGGGTGCCCTTCGTCACGGCCAACGCCACCTCGCTGGCCCAGAGCGAATTCGTCAATGAGGAAATCGAGGCGATGCTGCAGCGGCTGATCGACAAGGCCGAGGGCGATATCGAACGCGCCCAGCGCGGCATCGTCTTCATCGACGAGATCGACAAGCTGAAAGCCATCAGCGGCCAGTCGCGCAGCGCAGCTGGCGAAAGCGTGCAGCATGCGCTGCTGAAGATCATGGAGAGCGCGCCTGTCAAGCTGAAGAGTGCGCAGCATATCGATACCACGCACATCCTGTTCATCTGCGGCGGCGCCTTTGTCGGGCTCAGCGAAATCCTCGCCCAGTCGCGCAGCTTCGGCTTCATCTCCACCGCCGACGACGACAACCAGAAGGTGCTCGACCGCCTCAATGCGCGCGTCAAGCCGACCGACCTGTTCACGTTCGGCCTGATTCCGGAGTTTGCCGGCCGACTGCCGATCGTCGCCCACCTCGAGTCGCTGTCACGGGCGACACTGATCAGGATCATGACCGAACCGAAGAACTCGATCTTCAACCAGTTCCGCGAAATCCTCCGCAACGAGGGCGTCGAACTGAAGATCGAACCGCTGGTGTTCGAGCAGATCGCCGACCTGGCGATGGAATATAAGGTCGGCGCGCGCAGCCTGCGCGGCATTTTCGAAGAACTGCTGACCCCCGCCCTGTATCTGGTGCCCGACCATCCCGAGGTGCGCCAAGTCGTGTTTGCCTCGCTGTTCGAGAATGCCCGTTACCTTGGCGCTCCCTCCATCCAAGCCGGCGCGGACAAAACTGCCTGAAAGGCGGTATCTGATTCAGATTCCAGGCTTTTCTTCGGACTTCTCCTGGCGTGCTTTCCACGTCTCGTAGCAGGCCAGCCCGCAAAAGTTCACGAAATAATCACTGGCCTCAGGGATGAACACCTCGGACAATGGAATCTCTTTCAGGCACGTTTCGCAGCTGACGTGTTCTACAGCGGCAGGCTTGTCAATGGCCCCCATGATCCGCTCCTTCCTTGTTGTCGTTCCTTTCCCAATATAGATCATCGACTTCCCGCATGTTGTGATTCATGCGTCGGGGCTCTTGCCAGTTTTCGCGGGTGGCCCCGGCCGGCGTGAAGCACTACACTAAGGCCCCTACTCTTTTCCCATTTTCGGGAGCCTCATCGCATGCCGCATCACGACAATCCGGACGGTTTCAAACTGCAATTCTCCAGTGACAACACCGCCGGCATCTGCCCGGAAGCCCTGGCCGCGTTCAATGCCGCCAACCGGGGATTCGTCCCGTCCTATGGCAATGACGACCACACACTCACCGTGTGCGACCGCCTGCGCGAAATTTTCGAGACCGACTGCGAAGTGTTTTTCGTCTTCAACGGCACGGCGGCCAATTCGCTCGCACTGGCGGCGTTGTGCCAATCCTATCAAGGCGTCATCTGTACCGACACGGCCCATGTCGCCACCGATGAGTGCGGTGCGCCGGAATTCTTCTCCAATGGCTCGAAGCTGCTGCTGGCACCGCACCGGCACGGCAAGCTGACCTTACAGGGCGTGCGCGAAGTCATCACCCGGCGCAGCGACATCCACTACCCGCGGCCGCGCGCCATCACGCTGACGCAAAGCACCGAGCTCGGCACGCTCTACCAGATCGGCGAGGTGGCGGGGCTGACGCGGCTGGCGCGCGAGTTCGGCCTGAAGAGCCACATGGATGGCGCCCGCTTCACCAATGCCGTCGCCGCGCTGGGCTGCTCGCCGGCCGACATCACCTGGCGCGCCGGCATCGATGTGCTGTGTTTCGGCGGTACCAAACTTGGCCTGCCGCTCGGTGAAGCCATTGTTTTTTTCGATCGGGCGCTGGGTGAGGAGTTCGCTTACCGCTGCAAGCAGGCCGGCCAGCTGGCCTCGAAAATGCGCTTCCTCTCCGCGCCCTGGCTGGCACTTCTGGAGAACGACACCTGGCTGCGCCATGCCCGCCACGCCAATGCGATGGCGCGCAAACTCGCAGATCGCCTCGCCGCGATTCCGGGCGCCGAGATGCTGTTGCCTACCGAAGCCAACGGCGTTTTCGTCAACCTGCCCGACTCCGCCATCGCCAAACTGCGCGGCGCCGGCTGGGTTTTCTATACTTTCATCGGCGGCGGCGCCCGCTTCATGTGCTCCTGGGCGACGCAGGAAGAAGCCGTCGAAGCGCTGGCGCATGACATGGCGCAGGCGCTGGCGTGACAGGCAGGCCATGACAAGGCATCCCATGTTCGCGTTTGTCCTTTTTTCAGCCTTGGGGCTGGCGGGCTGCGCTACTCAGCCGGAAAAGGATCAGGCGACGCCCGCATCCGGCACCTTTCTGGGCAGATCCGGTGAGTTCCTCACTGCGCAGGGCCGGCGACTGGCCGATTTCGCCAGCAGCCTGGGCCGCCCGGACCAGCAACGCTTCCAGGCAGAGGTGAACGCCCTGTTCGGGCAAGCCTTGATCGATCCACTGACCCGCTACCTGGAAGAGCACGCGGGCGATGATGCGCGGGCCGACTATCTGGCCAAGGTTGCCAGCGAGCGCGACAGCCGCTGCCAGGCGATCGCCAAACGCTATGCCGGTGAGGCGGCCACCCCGCAGAACCTGCAGAGGATGCAGCGTGGTTATCTGTACTCCTGCCCGGGTGAGGTCAAAGCCTTCACAAGCCGCGTTAACAGCAGCAGGGCTGCCGACACGGCCAATCGTCCCGCACCCGACGCGGAAGCCCCCAGGCCGGCTGTCATGGCGGAATCCCTCAGCCGCAAGGAGGCCAATAACTGCTACATGCTGTTCACCATCAAGAATTACCGACAGGCGCTGGAAGCCTGCCGCGAACCTGCGCAACGCGGCGATGCCCGGGCGCAGCACCACATGGCCAGTCTGGCGCTGACCAACCGTGACCTTGAGGCCGCTGCGGCATGGGCGACACGTTCCGCCGGCCAGCAGTTCCCTCCCGGCCAATTGCTGCTCGGCAATCTGTACAAGGACGGCCATGGTGTAAGGAAGGACCCTGTCCAGGCTCTGAAGTTGATCCAGCAGGCCGCAGATGGCGGGATGCCGGAAGCCCTGTATGAGTTGGGGCTCGCCTATCAGCAGGGCATGGGGTCCGAGGCCAGTTCGGCCAGGGCGGTGCAATACCTGACCCAGGCCGCCAACCAGGGTCATATCCCCGCACACCTCGCGCTGGCTGCCCTGTTCGAAACGGAGAATCAACCGGACAAGGCACTGTCATGGCTGCTGCAGGCCGCCCGCAAGGGCTCCGCCAAGGCGCAATTCCGGCTTGGCGACCACTATGCCAGGGGCCGCAACGGCGTGGTTGATAGCAAGGAAGCCTATTTCTGGTACAGCCTGGCGCTGCTCAATGGCGAAAGCCGGGCCAAGCCCGAAGTGGACCGGCAGGCGGCCCTGCTCACCAGCGCAGAACTGGATGCGGCGCATGCGCGCATCCAGTCGGGATTGAACGGCCAATGGCGTTGATGTTTTTCGGCATGTCGCAGGTCAAGCATTCCATCATGCTGATCCTGGGTTTGCTGGTCGGCCTGTTCGTCCTCGGCATGCTGTTGATGTCCTCGCTCAACCTGGATGTCTCGCAGCAAGCCTTGAAAGAACTGCGCCAGCGCCAGATTACCGATACTTTCTACGCCAATCTGGATCGCATCAACGCCCACCATCTGCTGATGGAACAGAATACTGCCGGCCTGGCGCGGCTGGGCGAACAGTTCCTGCGCATGAAGACAACCACCGGCGGCGATCAGCGCCGGGAGCTCGAGCAGGCGCTGCAGCGCACCCTCGCCGACTTTCCGGATGCCTATGGCGGTGGCATCTGGTATGCGCCGCATACTTACACGCCGGACAACTACTCAGCGTACGGTTACCGACACGGGGGGCAATTGATCATCCAGCGTGACGGGAGCAAATATCACACCCAGGACTGGTATGCGCGCGTCCTGCCGCCGGATGGCGACAGCCGGAAATCCGAGGCGCTGCCGCGTTTTTACTGGACGCCTGCCTACTACAAGGATCGCATCAACGATGTCGTCATCAGCCTGACGACGCTGATGCGCGACGCCAACGCGCGGGTCGTCGGTCTCGCCTCCACCGACTGGCGCGTCGACGAAATCATCCAGCTGGTCAGCCGCGTCAAGGTGACGCCCGGGACCTTCTCGTTTCTGCTCGACAGCGACAACCGCAATCTTTCCAGCCTCGCCGCCGCCGAAGACGTGCTGCTGGCCCAGGAGCTGATGGATGCCATTGCGCAAAGCCGGCTCCAGCAACAGATCATCCGGCCGCAGCCGCAATCGGCAATCATCGCCGGCCGCCAGCTGGTATCGCCCATGCAGACCATGACCCTGAGCGTCAGGGACCAGGACTACGCGCTGTTCTTCAGTCGTACCCAGGCCGGCATGGTCTTCGGCGTCGGCGTGCCGCGCGCCGAGATCGCTGCGATCCTGGTGCCGATGCGCGAAAGCAACCTGCGCATCACGTTGCTGGTGGGCAGCCTGGTGCTCCTGCTGTCCGGCCTGCTGCTGTATCTGATCGCCGGCATCCTCAGGCAGCTGCACACGCTGTTTACCGACGCACTGACGCAGTTGCCCAACCGCGAAAAGCTGCTGGCAGACCTGAAGCCGTCCCAGCCGGCGACGCTGATCCTGCTGAACATCGACGCCTTCAAGGAGATCAACGATTTTTACGGGCATCAATGCGGCGACCATGTCATTGTCAGCCTGGCCAGATCCCTGAGCCAGCTTCTCGGCCAGCAGCCCGCCTGGGAAGGTGGCCGCCTGTATCGCATGCCCGCGGATGAGATGGCGATCTGGCTGCCCGGCGAGCGGACGCCGCAGGCCCTGCAGCAATATATCGACGAGTTGCTGGCCCATGTCGGCAAGCTGGGCATCAAATGGCAGGGTCAGGCCATCCCGCTGCATGTCACGCTGGGGCTGGCCGCGACCCAGGCAGAGGACAGCGCGCAGCCGGGCGAAGGACAACTGCTGATCTCTGCCAGCATCGCCATGCAGCTCGCCAGGCAGGGCAAGTCAAGCCATCTGGTCTATGACCCGGCGCAGCGGGTGCGCGAATCCTACGAACAGAACCTGCTGTGGGCCAATCGCCTGAAGCGGGCGCTGGATGAAGGCCGCATCGTGCCTTTCTTCCAGCCGATCATGGATACCCGCAGCGGGCGGATCCGCAAGTTCGAATGCCTGGTCCGCATGATCGACGAAGGTGGCCAGCCGGTCAGCCCCAACCGGTTTCTCGATGTGGCGAAAAAAATCCGCCTGTATCGCCAGATCACCCGGACCATGGTGCAGCAGAGCTTCAGCCGCTTTGCCGAGAACGATTATGAGTTCTCCCTCAATCTTTCCCTGGAAGATCTGCTTGACCCGGAGTTGACCACTTTCATCGTCAACAGCCTGAGCCAGGGCAGCCTGGCCAGGCGGGCGATTTTTGAAATACTCGAATCCGAAGGCATCGAAAACTATGCGGCGGTCAAGGTCTTCATCGATCGGGTCAAGGCGTTGGGCTGCCAGATCGCCATCGATGACTTCGGCACCGGCTACTCCAATTTCGAACACCTGCTGCGACTCGATGTGGACACCATCAAGATCGATGGCAGCCTGATCCGGCTGCTGGATACCGATCAGAACGCCCTGACCGTCACCCGCGGCATTGTGGAGTTTGCGCGGGGCCTGGGCATGCAGACCGTTGCCGAGTTTGTGCACAGCCCGGCACTGCTGAAGGCAGTCAAGGCACTCGGCATCGATTACGCACAGGGCGCCTGCATCGGCCTGCCGGCGGCGACATTGGTGACCGAGGTGGAACTGGACTGAGCGAAGCGGCTGGCTGTGGCTATGCCGACTTGCTTCTGGCGCGTTGGCCACCATCTGGTACTTGCTTGCCGCCTTCCGCCATCCGGGAGGCAGTTGATCACGCGACCAATCCGGACCGGCGGATGCCGGACAGCCCATGCCAGACAGTGCCATTCCCTTTGACAACACCTACGCCCGCGAGCTGCCGGGCTTCTACGCCGCTTGTCAGCCGGAGCGCGCGCCTACTCCCGCACTGCTGTTCTTCAACCACGATCTGGCCGAGGAATTGCGGCTCGGCCTGGCCGGCCATGACGCGCCTGCCCTGGCGGCGATGTTTTCCGGCAACGCGCTGCCCGCCGGGTCCATGCCCATCGCGCAGGCTTACGCGGGGCATCAGTTCGGCAGTTTCTCGCCCCAACTGGGCGACGGCCGCGCGCTGCTGATCGGCGAGGTCATCGACCGCCACGGCCAACGGCGCGACATCGCCCTGAAGGGCTCCGGGCGCACGCCGTTCTCGCGCCGCGGCGACGGCAAGGCGGCGGTGGGACCGATGCTGCGCGAGGTGCTGGTCGGCGAGGCGATGCATGCGCTGGGCATTCCGACCACGCGCGCGCTGGCGGTGGTGGCGACCGGCGCGCCGGTGCAGCGCGAGGACCTGCTGCCCGGCGCCATCCTCACGCGCATCGCCGCGAGCCACCTGCGCGTCGGCACCTTCCAGTACTTCGCGACCCATGGCACGACCGAGATGGTGCGCCAACTCGCCGACTACGCCATTGCCCGCCACGACCCCGACCTGGTCGGCAGCCCGCAGCGCCATGCCGACTTCCTGCGCGCCGTTGGCGAGCGCCAGGCTGCGCTGCTGGCGCAATGGATGCACGTCGGCTTCATCCACGGCGTCATGAACACCGACAACATGGGCATTCCCGGCGAGACCATCGACTACGGGCCCTGCGCCTTCATGGAGGCTTACGATCCGCGCACGGTGTTCAGCTCCATCGACGCCGGGGGGCGCTATGCCTACGCGGCGCAGCCCGGCATCGCCCGCTGGAACCTGGCGCGCCTGGCCGAAGCGCTGCTGCCGCTGATCGGCACCAGCGAGGGCCGCGCGATCGAAATCGCCAGCGCGGTGATCGACGCCTTCCCGGAGCGCTACCACCAGCACTGGCTGGCTGGATTGCGCGCCAAGCTCGGCCTCGGCGGCGAATTGAAGGAGGATGCGGACGGCGCGCGCGGCGATGCCGCGCTGGGCGAAAGCTGGCTGGATCTGCTGCACGCGCAGGGGGTGGACTACACCCTGGCCTGGCGGCGGCTGGCGGATGCGGCGGCCGGCAACGAGGCGCCGCTGCGCGCCCTGTTCGCCGCGCCACAGGGGCTGGAGCGCTGGCTGGAACGCTGGCGCGCCCGTTGCGCTGCCGCGGATGCCGCCATGACGAGCGACGGGGCGCCTGCCGAGTTGCGTGCCGAATTGCGTGTGCAACGCATGCGCCGGGTCAATCCCTGGCTGATCGCGCGCAACCAGCGTGTCGAGGAAGCGCTGCAGGCCGCCTCGGAGCGCGGCGACCTGGCGCCCTTCGAGGAGTTGCTGGCCGCACTGCGGCGACCCTACGACGAGGACCCGGCGCTGGCGCGCTACGCCGAGCCGGCGTCGGACGCCTTCATGGCGGACTTTCGCACTTATTGTGGCACCTGAGTGCGGCACCTGAATACCGCCAACCGCCGTACCCGCTGCGGGGCATTTCATCCCGTCAGTCCCGAAAAAGGGATTTCCTCCGGTCACGCCGACTTTATTTGCCCCCACGCTTGCCGCATTCAACAAGGGCGCGGCTCGCCGCAATTGCTTCAGGCTTTCTCAATGACAGATTGTCCTGCCGGAACAGTAAACCGCGCCAGGGTTTCGATCTTCGTGTCCTTGCGCGTCATGTCATCCACTACGCGCAAGGCAACCGTGAGTTGCTGCGGTGTGAATTCGGCAACACCATAGCCCTTGCGCTCCGCTTCGGCAAAGATGAAATGCGGGTTCTCGGCCAGGCGTTCGGCAGCTTTGGCATTGCTGCCGGGACGCGACACAATGGCCGTGCCGCAAAACTCCACGCCGACGTTCCGGCTGGATGGGTTCGCATAGTCGGCCTTGACATGGCCCACCCAGTTTTCATGCACGTCGCCACCGAGAAAAACCGGATTCGCCACCGCATGGTCCAGCAAGGAATCGGTCAGGCGCTTGCGTGCGGCGGAATAGCCATCCCAGCCATCGTTCCACAATGTCTGGCCGGGGCCGGGGCGAAAGTCGCGCGGGCCAAACAGTGTTTGCTGTCCTACTACGTTCCAGCCCTTGCCGGCGCGGGCAAGCTCGCCATGGAGCCAACGCTCCTGCTCGGCGCCAAGCATTGATCGTTGCGGGTCGCTCCATTCGGGGCAATTGGCAGGATTCACGTAGCCCGATCCCGACTTGCCGCCCGGGGTGCAGGGCTGCGGATCCTTGTATTGCCGGGCATCCAGCAGATAGAGCGAGGCCAGACGGCCGAACTCGACGCGGTGATAGAGCCGCATCTCCGCCACCGGCGCGGTATTCGTCAATCCCGCCAAGCCCTGGGTCAGCGCGGCGGCGCGCAGGGGCATGTGCTCGTAGTAGGCCTGATAAGCCGCCGCGCGCCTTGCCGCGAAATTGGCGACGGGCGGACCGCCTTCGCCCTCCTTTTCTCCGGCGTAGTCGTTCTGCACCTCGTGGTCGTCCCAGGTCATCAGCCACGGACAGGCGGCGTGCATGGCCTGCAGGTCAGCTTCGCCCTTGTACAGCGCATAGCGCTGCCGATAGTCGTCCAGCGTCTGCACCCAGCCGCCCGAGGGCACGCGCAGCGAAGTCTTGCCGCCGGGATACTCGTAGATGTAGTCGCCGAGGAACATCACCGCGTCGAGGTTTTCCTCGCGCATATGGCGGTAGGCGCTGAAGTAGCCGTGCTCCCAGCGCTGGCAGGATGCGTAGCCAAGACGCAGACTGGCCGCGCTGGCGTCTGCCGCCGGGAAAGTGCGGGTGCGGCCTACCATGCTGACCGCATCGCCAACCATGAAGCGGTAAAAATACCAGCGGTCGGCTTCTAAGCCCGAAACTTCCACGTGAACAGAATGGGCGAGTTCGGCAAGCGCCTGGCTCTGCCCTGTGCGCACGATGCGGACGAACTTGTCATCGTGCGCGACCTCCCAGCGCACGGTGATCGCGTCGCGTCCCAAGCCGGAACCGAACAGTCCTTCCGCCAACAGTCGAGTCCAGAGCACCACGGAATCATGGGTCGGGGAGCCGCTGGCCACCCCTAACGCGAAGGGATTGCTACTGAACTTTGGCTGACTCCACGCGCTCCGCGGGAACCACACGGTGGCTGCGCTGGCGAGGGCGAGCTGAAGAAGGTTGCGACGGCTGCGGGAATCAATGGTGGCCATGTAGATCAACCAGAAGGATTGGGTGGGATCGGCTATGGCTGCGGCCGCGGCGGAAAGTCGGCGCTGGTGGGTCGGCGTTGTTAACCGTTTATCCGGCCAGTGCCGCCGTCACGATCTGCTGCGCCTCGGCGACGATCTGTTGCAGATGTTCCGCGCTCTTGAAGCTCTCGGCGTAGAGCTTGTAGATGTCCTCGGTGCCCGAAGGGCGGGCGGCGAACCAGCCGTTGGCGGTGGTGACTTTCAGGCCGCCAATGGGCGCGTCGTTGCCGGGCGCGCGGGTCATGCGCGCGGTGATCGGTTCGCCGGCGAGTGTCGCGGCGCTGACCCGTTCGTCGGTGAGCTGCTTGAAGGCGGCTTTCTGGGCGGGCGTGGCGGGTGCGTCGATGCGGATGTAATAGGGCGTGCCGTATTGCGCGGCGAGCGCCTGATAGTGACGGCCGGGGTCCTGGCCGGTGACGGCGGTGATCTCGGCGGCCAGCAGGCCGAGGATGATGCCGTCCTTGTCGGTCGTCCACGCCGTGCCGTCCTTGCGCAGGAAGCTCGCGCCGGCGCTCTCCTCGCCGCCGAAGCAGTATTCGCCCGTCAGCAAGCCTCCGGCGAACCACTTGAAGCCGACCGGCACTTCGCGAAACTTGCGCCCCAGGCCATTCACCACGCGGTCGATGAGGCCGGACGACACCAGCGTCTTGCCCACTGCGGCGTTGGCTGGCCAGAGCGGCCGATGAGTCAGCAGGTAGTGGATGACGACGGCGAGATAGTGATTGGGGTTCAGCAAGCCGAGCGAGGGCGTGACGATGCCGTGGCGGTCGACGTCGGCGTCGTTGCCCCAGGCGATGTCGAAGCGGTCTTTCAGCGCGACCAGACTGGCCATCGCATACGGGCTGGAGCAGTCCATGCGGATCTTGCCGTCATGGTCGAGCGTCATGAAACCGAAGGCAGGATCGACACGCGGATTCACCACCTCGATGTCGAGGCCGTAATGTTTGGCGATCGGCAGCCAGTAGGCCACCGCCGCGCCGCCGAGCGGATCGACGCCGATTTTCAGCTTGGCATCGCGGATGGCCGCCATGTCGATCACCTCGCCCAGCGCCACGATGTAAGGCGTCATCAGGTCGACGGCATGGGTTGTGGGCGCGACCAGCGCCTGGGCGTAGGGCAGGCGCTTCACCGTGCGGTTGCCGTCGAGCATCAAGGCATTGGCGCGGTTCTCTATCCAGCCGGTGACATCGGTATCGGCCGGGCCGCCGTGCGGCGGGTTGTATTTGATGCCGCCGTCTCGCGGCGGGTTGTGCGACGGGGTGATCACGATACCGTCAGCGCTGCCGTCCCGCCGGCGCCGACTTTCATCGGCGTTGTGCGCCAGGATGGCGCGCGAAATGACCGGCGTCGGCGTGTAGCCGCCATCCTTTTGCAGATGCACGGTGACCTGGTGCGCGGCCAGCACTTCCAGCGCGGTCTGTTGCGCCGGCGCGGACAACGCGTGGGTGTCCATGCCGAGGAAGAGCGGGCCGGTGATGCCGGCGGCCGCGCGATACTCCGCAACTGCCTGGGCGATGGCCAGAATGTGCGCCTCGTTGAAGCTGCCGGTGAAGGCGCTGCCGCGATGGCCGCTGGTGCCGAAGGCGACGCGCTGCGTGGCTTGCGTGACGTCAGGAACATTCTTGTAAGCCGCCAGCAGTGCGGGGATGTCGGTGAGGCTGGTCTGCGGGGCCGGCTGGCCGGCGAGTGGGTGGGCCATCATTCATCTCCCAAGCGGGGTTTCCATGCCGCTATTCTAACGGCCGCCAGGCGCCCCGGCGCGTTACTCTGTGGTCGCAAACGGCATCTTCCCCCTCATGATCATCATGGAACCTTCACTTTCCCTCGACGACCACCGCACTGCTCGGGCCGATGCCCTGGCGCAAGCCGGCAACGACGAGCGGGCGCGGCGCGATGCCGAGCGACGGGTCGACAACTTGACGGTGTTGCTGGCCGCCGCGGAGCAGCGCGCGCAAGCCGAAATGATGGCCGAAGAGCAGGCCAGGGAGCGCGTCGGCATCGAAGCCCAGGCCCGGCGCCTGGCCATTGAAAAGGCGCGCGCCGAGCAGGCCGCTGAAGCGGCCCTGCGGAGTCGTCTTGAAACCGAGGAACTGGCCTGCGCCGAAGCCCGGCGCAAGGAGCAGGCGCTGGCTGAACTGGCGGCAGCCAGCGCCGCCCGCGCCAAGCGGGAAGCGCAGGGCAAGGCGCTGGTGGAGGAAAAAATCGCCGCGGAACGTGCCGCGCTGGTCGCCGCGCATGAGCGCCTCAAGTCCGAGCAATCCGCCGAGATCCTGGCGCTCGCCCGGGTTGCCGCCGAGCTGGAAGCCGCGCGCGTTGCCACCCAGCGCCTCGCGATGGAGCGTGAAGCCAATGCCGCCGCCGAGGCGCGGCATCTGGCCGAAGCCGAAGCACGGGCGGCGCAAGAAGCGCGTGCTGTCGCCGAGCAGGCGCTGGCAGCGGAACTCGGAGCGTCCCCCGAAACATCGGCGATTCCGGCACAGGCCGGAAGCCGGAAATTGCAATCGGACACCAAACTGCCGGATTCCGGCTTGCACCGGAATGACGACAAATCACGGATTGCCGGCCGCGCCGGATGGACCGGCAAGAAGATCGGTCTGCTGGCCGCTGCCTGCATTGCAGTCGGCGTTCTGGCGGGTAGCTGGCTGGGTATGAGCCTGAGCGCCAAGCCCGCATTGTCGGGGGAAGGTCAATTGCGACTGGATACCCGGCTGACGCAACCCGCGCCCGTGCGCGCGCCGTA
Source organism: uncultured Methyloversatilis sp. (assembly GCA_964580925.1). Taxonomy (GTDB): domain Bacteria; phylum Pseudomonadota; class Gammaproteobacteria; order Burkholderiales; family Rhodocyclaceae; genus Sulfuricystis. The sequence continues at coordinate 3,131 of CAZOMI010000050.1, read as the reverse complement.
AGCCGATGACCGTGCGCGTGCTGTCGGCGCGGGTGTTGTCCATTGTGCCGCCGATGACGCAGCTCAACACCCCGTATCCCTCCACCGCCTACCTGACCGGTTTTCTGCGTTCGCGCGGCGTCGCCGCGGTGCAGGAAGACCTCGCGCTGGCGCTGGTGCTGCGGCTGTTTTCGCCGCCGGGCCTGCAAGCCGTGCAGGAGTGTGTCGCCGCCTTGCCGAAGTCGCGCCGCACGCCGTCGACCAAAATCTTCGCGCGGGAGTTTTCCCGCTATGTCGCCACCATAGCCCCCGTGGTGGCCTTTCTGCAGGGCCGCGACCCGAGCATGGCCTGGCGCATCGCCGGGCGGAACTTCCTGCCCGAGGGGCCGCGCTTTGCCTCCCTCGATAGCTATGTCGATGATGCAGGCGGCGACCCGCTGGCCTGGGCCTTCGGCGCGCTCGGCATTCAAGACCGCGCCCGCCACTTCGCCACCCTGTATCTCAACGATGTCGCCGACGTGCTGCGCGAGGCGGTCGACCCGCGCTTCGAGTTCGTGCGCTATGCCGAAGCGCTGGCGCAAAGTCAGGCGAGCTTCGATCCGCTCGCCGCGGCACTCGCCGCGCCTCCCACGCTAATCGACAGCACCCTGCGCGAGTTGACGCTGGCGGCCGTGACCCGTCATGCGCCGCGGCTCGTGCTGGTCTCCGCGCCTTTCCCCGGCAATGTGTATGGTGCGTTCCGCATCGCCCAGACCATCAAGGCGCATGATCAGGCGATCGTCACCGTGCTCGGCGGCGGCTTCGCCAACACCGAACTGCGCGAACTGAATGAGCCACGCGTCTTCGACTATTTCGACTACGTCATGCTCGACGACGGCGAACGCCCGCTGCTGGCGCTGCTCGAACACCTGCAGGGCGCGCGGCCGCGGGACAAGCTGGTGCGCACTTTCCTGCGTGACGGCGACATGGTTCGCTACATCGATGCCAAAGAGCCGGACATCCCCCTCGCCGAGGCCGGCACGCCCACCTGGGACGGCCTGCCGCTCGACCGCTATCTCTCCGTCCTCGACATGCTCAACCCCATGCACCGGCTGTGGTCCGACGGGCGCTGGAACAAGCTCACCGTCGCGCACGGCTGCTATTGGACGAAGTGCAGCTTCTGCGACACCTCGCTCGATTACATCTCGCGCTACGACGCCGTCGCCGCCGCCACGCTGGTCGATCGCATCGAGGCCGTCATCGCCGAGACCGGGCAGACGGGATTCCATTTCGTCGACGAGGCCGCGCCGCCCAAGGCGCTCGCCGCACTGGCTGCGGAACTGCACCAGCGCAACCGCGCGATCTCATGGTGGGGCAACATCCGTTTCGAAAAGTCCTTCACCCCGGCGCTCTGCCGGCAGCTCGCCGACAGTGGTTGCATCGCCGTCTCCGGCGGGCTGGAAGTGGCGTCAGACCGCCTGCTCAAGCTGATGCAAAAGGGCGTGTCGGTCGAACAGGTCGCCCGCGTGACGCGCGCCTTCAGCGACGCCGGCATCCTTGTGCATGCCTACCTGATGTACGGCTTCCCGACGCAGACCGTGCAGGACACCGTCGACGCCCTCGAATACGTGCGGCAACTGTTCGCGGCGGGCTGCATCCAGTCCGGTTTCTTCCATCGCTTCGCCTGCACCGTGCATTCTCCGGTCGGCCAGCATCCCGAGCAATATGGCATCACGCTCAAGCCGCTGCCGGCGATCTCGTTCGCGAAGAACGATGTCGGCTTCATCGACCCGACCGGGGTCGATCACGCCGCACTGGGCAGCGCGCTGAACAAGGCGCTCTACAACTACATGCACGGCCTCGGTCTCGATGAAGATGTGCGCAGCTGGTTCGGCGGGGGCGTACCAAAGAGCCGCGTGCCGCGGTATTTCATCGAGCGAGCGTTGGCGAAGGATTGAGTGCCGTCCCGCCAGCGCCGAGTTTCATGCAATTCCCGCCTTCTGCCACGAGCAGTCATCTGATTCATCAGATGAGCCAGCCACAGTCTGCTGCTATCGCCGGTATAGTGCTCTTATGATGAGCATTGCATACTACGAAGCCGATATTCAGGATTTCCTGGCCGCCGATGAAGATGCGGTACTGGGTGCGCTTGCTATGCGACATGGTTTTGCGCTGGAGCATCAACAAAAGCATGCATGGCATGGCCAAGTACAGATCCTTCGACACTATTTGCCACCGACCGTGGCTGGCAGGATTTACTTTGAGTTCTCAATACCAAGGATGGGAAAGAGGGTTGATGTCGTCATCGTGACGGGAGGCGTGGTATTAGTCATTGAATTCAAAGTGGGGGCGCATAGTTTTGACCGCTATGCGGTTGAGCAGGTTTATGACTACGCGCTTGATCTCAAGAACTTCCATCGCGGTAGCCACAATCTACCGGTAGTTCCTGTCCTGGTTTCTACGACAGCGCCGCCCCAGCCTATGGTGGAGATGACATGGGCGCCCGACCAGGTTGCTGAACCGCTTTGTATTTCCCCTGGAGACTTACCTAAAGCCATTGAGTTGGCTGTTGGGCAATGCACGGCATTACCTATCGACGTACATGCGTGGTCACAGTCTGGTTATCAACCGACGCCTACCATCGTAGAAGCTGCACTGGCTCTATACAGGCAACACGATGTGAAAGAGATTACTCGGTCAGAGGCAGGTGCAGATAATCTCGGTCTAACAGCGACTCGCGTTGAGCAGATCATTGAAAATGCCAAGACGAACAACCGAAAGGCTATTTGCTTTATTACCGGCGTCCCCGGGGCTGGCAAGACACTCGCCGGCTTGAATATTGCGACTTCGCGTGCCGAACAACATTCGGATGAGCATGCGGTTTTTCTTTCCGGTAATGGACCGTTGGTAGACGTTCTTCGCGAGGCGCTTGCACGTGACAAGGCTGAGCGGGACGGTATTCCGCGAAGCAGGGCGTATCGGGAAGTCTCGACCTTCGTACAGAACATTCACCATTTTCGTGATGAGGCCCTCGAGAGCACAGGTCCGCCAGTCGAGAAGGTGGTGATATTCGACGAGGCACAACGGGCCTGGAATCGCGAAATGGCGAGCAAGTTTATGTGAGCCGCCCCCGATTTTTCTGGACACGAATTTGGGGTTAAATCGTGTCTGAA
>CAZOMI010000049.1:0-24227 GCA_964580925.1 uncultured Methyloversatilis sp. | reverse complement strand
CCACGTTTGCGTGACTACCCAGTCATGCGGGCAAAAGATTCACAGGCTCTGAGTCCGTCAGGCGGCGGTTTTACTCTTGCCGATTGGCACGACCTTGGCGCCCGTCTTGAGTGCGTCGAGGTAGTCAGCCCAAGCCTGTAGCATTTCCCGGCGTTTATCCAGGTACTCCGCGCGGTTGTAGATGCCGCGGACGCCTACCATCGTGTGATTCAGCGCCTTTTCGATTACATCGGTATTCCAACCCTGCTCGTGCAGGAGCGTTGATGCCGTGCGGCGAAAGTCATGGGGTGTAAAACGGGCAATTCCGAAATTGCTATTTCTGGTCATGCTCTCATGCAGGGTGCCCGTTGAAAGACACTTGCTAGGCGTCCTGCCAGGCAGAACCAGGCCGACACCGCCATAAGTGCGCTTCAATTTCCTCAGGATCGCCACGGCTTGCGCTGACAATGGAACAACATGCGCATTGCCGTTCTTGGTGCGCTCGCCGGCTATAGACCAAGTAGCACCATCCAGGTCGAACTCATTCCAGGTTGATTCCAGAAGCTCATTGCGCCTGACCATCGTCAGAAGTAGCAGCGGGAATGCCTGAAGCGTAGTGACCTCGCCTTTTGCGCTATCGAGACTACGCAGCAGGATTCCGATCTCATCAGGGGATAACGCTCGCGTCCTCGCCTTCTTTTCGCCAATCACGCGCAGGGGGATCGCAGAACCCGGGTTCGTCCTCATCAACTGCCGCCCGATGGCAAAGTCAAACATCCTCCGCACCGTGCCGTGGATGGCCATGGCAGAAGCCGGAGCATCTTTCTTGATGTCGTCCAGAAAATTGAGGATGTCGGTTGCAGTAATGTCTGCGAGGGGATACCGGCCAAGCCTGGGCGTTATGTAGGCCGTAAATTGCCAAGCCATGTTTCCTCCGCCGTCCTTGGTGCGCTTTGCCAAGTCGGCCTGATACAGCACGACCAATTCCCCCACCGTACCTGCCTGGCTAGCCAACTGCTTCTCGCGTGCCGTCTCCCTGACCGGAGACTTGCCGCGCACCACCATCGCTTCCAGTTCAGCGCGGCGTGCTCTGGCCTCGGTAAGGGGAACCGCGGGGTAAGCGCCGATCCTGACCTTCTCGCGCTGCCCCATGAGGCGGTAACGGTAGCGCCATATCTTGCCCCCGGTCGCTGTGACTTCGAGGTAAAGACCGGCGCCATCGACAAGCTCATACCGCTTGCCGGTTGCCTTGGCTGCCTTGATTTTGGCGTCATTGAGCATGATCCACCCCAGAAATTTCGCTTCAGGAGACCCACAAAATCATTCGGTGGGTCACTGGTGGGTCATTCTGATGGCAATACCGGGAAATGTCAAGAAATGTTCATTGACTCACAAACCGTTCTGTTGCTGTGTTTTCTATGACCCCCGGTAGATTTTGAAATGTCTGTAAACGTTAGTGAAGATAAGATGTGGCAATTTTCATTGATTCGATGGCCAGAAGATGGTTATGTGTTTATCAGCGAGGGAAGCAGAGGATAGCAAGCTCGCCATCAGGTACTGCGCCCCCTGTCGATTGCCTGTCCACCGCCCAGAGCCTTGTAGAGCTGCGCTGCAGTGACGTACAGTGCTCGCCGCAGTTGCACTGTTCCCTGACTGGCAGCGAAGGCGTCGCGCTGGGCATCGAGCACTTCCAGATAGCTGGATACGCCCACCCGATAGCGCGCATCCACGAGGCGTAGACGTTCGTTCTGGGCATTCTCGGCTGCTTCCTGCGCCATCAGTTGTTCAAAAAGCTTGTCGCGGGCAACCAGCAGGTCGGCCACCTCGCGGAAGGCCTGCTGAATGTTCTTCTCGTACTCCGCAACCGCGATGGTCTTGCGTGCTACAGCAAGGTCGACACCTATCTGGGTGCGACCGGCGTCGAACAACGGCTGGACTAGGCTGGGGGCAAAACTCCAGGCGCCGGTGCCGGTATCGAACAGTCCGGAAAGCGTACGGCTCGCCGTGCCGAATGCCAAACTCAGGTTGATGCGCGGCAGGAATGCTGCCCGGGCGGCACCGATGTTGGCATTTGCAGCAATGAGCCTCTGCTCTGCGGCACGGACATCGGGACGATTCAGCAGTGCTTCGGCGGGAACCTCCACGGCAATCTCGAGCGGTAAGTCCTGTTCGCTTAGACGGCGGCCAAGCGGCAAATCGGCAGGCACCTTGCCCACCAGCAGGTTCAGGGCATTATCCGCTTGTGCGCGACTCCGCTCCAGATCAACCAGTTGCGCGCGTGCCGCGGCATACGCGCCATCGGCAACAAGGAAATCAAGGTCACCCGCCAAGCCCACTTCGCGCCGTTTCTGTACCAGGAAGTGCAAATCCCTGCGGTTTTCAACGGTAGCGTGAGCCAGTCTCAGTCGTTCATCCAACTCCTGCAGGGCAAAGTAAGCGTTTGCGACATCAGCGATCAGGGTAAGCCGGAACGACTCGCGCGCTTCAGCGCTGGCAAGGTAGCTAGCCTGCGCCGCTACTGAGAGGCTGCTCACCCGTCCCCAGAAGTCGAGTTCGAACGCGGCCACGCCAAGGTTGACGTCATAGCGCCGGCTGATTTGCTCATTACCGGTAGCGGAAAGTTCACCGGGGAGACGCGCTGCCGTCTGGCCAGCCCCGAGACTCACCGTCGGCAGCCGGTCGGCGCGGGTGATGCCGTAGAGGGCGCGCGCTTCTTCGACGCGGGCGACGGCGATCCGCAGGTCGCGGTTATATTCGAGGGCGACATTGATCAGGGCTTGCAGGCGCGGGTCAGGAAGCATCTGTTGCCAACTTATCCCTGGCGCCGCCAGCGCTCCGGAAGTTTGGGTAGAAACTGTCCAATGTTCCACGACCGGCGCCGCCGGACGCTCATAAGCGGGCATCAACGAGCAGCCGGCAAGCAGGATGAGTGCGCCCGGCCAGAGGCATTGGGCGAGCTTAAGCATGGTCATTCTCCTGATGAGTTCGCGCATGGCCAGGGAACCAGCGCCGCACGACGACATAAAAAACTGGCACAAGAAACACGGCGAGCACGGTGGCACCGAGCATGCCGCCGATGACGCCAGTACCGATCGCATGGCGGCTTTCGGCGCCCGCCCCGGTGGAAATGGCCAGGGGAAGGACGCCGGCAATGAAAGCGATGGAGGTCATCAGGATCGGGCGAAAGCGCAGGCGACAAGCTTCCAGCGTGGCCTCGAAGAGCTCCATGCCTTCATCCTGGAGCTTTCTCGCAAACTCGATGATCAGAATCGAATTCTTGGCTGACAGGCCAATGATGGCAATCAGTCCTACCTTGAAGTAGACATCGTTGGGCAAGCCACGCAATTCGACCGCGAGGGCGGCACCGAACAAACCCAGTGGCACGACCAGCATGACGGCAAACGGAATGGCCCAACTCTCGAACATTGCCGCCAGCACCAGAAAGACCACAATCAGCGAGATTGCATAGAGGAACGGCGCCTGTGTGCCGGACTGGCGTTCCTCCAGGGAGGTGGCCGACCACTCGAAACCGAAGCCCGCCGGCAGTTTTTGCGCAATCTCTTCCATTGCCGCCAGCGCTTCGCCGGTGCTGCGTCCTGGAGCCGGGGTACCGGCAATCTTCATCGACGGCAGGCCGTTGTAGCGGTCAAGCTTGGGCGAACCGGCCACCCAGTTCGCCTTAGCGAGTTCCGACAGGGCCACCATGCCACCTTTATTGTTGCGTACTGGCAGCTTGAGGATATCTTCGATGCTCCTGCGGGTGTCGGCCTCGGCCTGCATCTGTACGCGCAGGATGCGGCCCTGGCGAACGAAGTCGTTGATGTAGGCGACGCCCAGCGCCGATTGCAGGGTGTCGCTGAGGTCGGCGATGGACACGCCCAGCGTTTCGGTCTTGACCTGGTCGATGTCGAGATAGATCTGCGGTGCCGCCTCCTGGCCTTCCGGCCGCACACCGACCAGGCGTGTATCTTGCGACGCCATGCCCAGCACGATGTTGCGCGCCTCCAGGAGTTTCTCGCGCCCCATGCCGCCGCGATCCTGAAGGCGGAAATCGAAACCACCCGCGGCGGCCAGTTCCGGGATCGGCGGCGGATTGATGGCAAAGACCATCGCCTGCTTGATGCCGAAGAAAGTCATGTTGGCCTTGCGGACCAGCGCCCGGGCACCGCTTTGCTCCCCCGGTCGCGCGTCCCAGTCCTTGAGTCGTACGAAGGCGATGGCGGCATTCTGGCCGCGCCCGAAGAAGGAGAAGCCGGCAACGCCGATGACGTGTTCCACTTCCGGCTGCTTGAGGTAGTAGGCCTCGATCTGGGCAAGTACTTCGAGCGTCCGCGCCTGGGTAGCGCCTGGCGGCAACTGGACGAGGTTGAGAAAATATCCCTGATCTTCTTCCGGCAGGAAACTGCCCGGCAGTTTGGCAAACAGCCAGCCGGTGGCCACCAGGATTACGGCGTAAAGCACCAGGTAGCGCCCCGTCTTCTTCATGGCTCGCCCGACCCAGGAGGTATAGGACTTCGTTGTGCGGCCAAACATGCGATTGAACCAGCCAAACACTCCACTTGTAGGCAACAACTCCTTGCCGGGTTCGTGCTTGAGCAAAGTGGCACACAATGCCGGCGTGAGCGTCAGCGCCATCAGTGCCGAAAACAGAATTGTCAGAATCAGCGTAACGGAGAACTGGCGATAGATGGCGCCGGTGGAACCGCCGAAGAATGCCATTGGGACGAACACCGCCGCGAGTACCAGGGTGATGGCGATAATGGCATTGACGATCTGGTCCATGGCCTTGCGGGTCGCATCGCGCGGCGATAGTCCTTCGGTCGTCATCAACCGCTCGACGTTCTCCACCACCACAATGGCGTCGTCCACGACGATGCCGATCGCCAGCACCATGGCGAACAGCGTCAGCACGTTGATCGAGTAGCCAAATACATAGAGGCCGAGCATGCCGCCCACCAGGGCCACCGGCACGACGATGGTCGGAATCAGGGTGGCACGCAGGTTGCCCAGGAACAAGTACATCACCAGAAACACCAGGAATACCGCTTCTAGGAGTGTCTTCACGACTTCGTTGATGGATATCTCGACAAACTTTGAAGTGTCGTAGGGAACGCTCCAGGAAACGCCCTCAGGGAAGTATTTGGCCAATTCGGCCATCTTGGTGTTGACCGCCTTGACAGTGTCCAGCGCATTGGCGCCGGGCGACAGGCGCACGGCTATCGCCGCCGTCGGCTGCCCGTCGAGGCGTGCGGAAATCGAATAGTCCTGCGCGCCAAGCTCCACCCGCGCCACGTCCTTCACCCGCAGGGTGGAGCCATCCGGATTGGTGCGCACGATGATGTTGGCGAATTCCTCCGGCGACGACAACCGGCTTCTGGTCACGATTACCGCGTTGATATCCTGACCCGCCGCAGCCGGCAATTGTCCCAGTTCGCCGACGGCCACCTGCGCGTTCTGGGCGCGCACGGCGCGCGCCACGTCGGCGGGCGAAAGCTTGTAGCCCTGCAGCTTCTCCGGCTTGAGCCACAAGCGCATGGAATATTCGGTGCCGAACAACAATGCCTCGCCAACCCCGGGCACGCGGCGGATCGGCTCCAGCACGCTGGCGGCGGCATAGCTGCCGAGATCGACAAAGTTCTTGCTCTGGTCTGGTGAAAACAGCGACACGATCATGACGTAGTTGCGCGCCGTCTTGTTGACCGTTACACCCAGTCGTCGCACATCGTCGGGCAAGCGCGCCTCGATACGCTTGATGCGGTTTTGTGCCTCGACCGAGGCATAGTTGAGGTCGGTGCCGGACTTGAAGGTGAGGGTCACCGTACCGGTACCGATCTGCGCTGCGGAATCCATGTAAAGCAGATTCTCGATGCCGTTCATTTCCTGTTCGATCAGGGCCACCGCCGTTTCTTCCACCACCCGTGCAGCCGCACCGGGGTAGACGACGGAAATGTCGAGTGCGGGCGGCGCCACCGTCGGATATTGTGAAACGGGCAGATTCTTGAAGGCCAGCGCCCCGCCAAGCAATATGACTAGCGCGATCACCCAGGCGAATACCGGGCGATCGATAAAGAACTTGGCGAACATCGATCAGCCCTCTTTTAGTTTGTCGCCACCGGCTGGCCGAGTTGCGTTTGGCGGATCTGCTGGCGTAGGCTGCCAGGGGACTGTTTTGACTGCTGCTCCGGGACGAACCTTCTGCAAGCCATTGACGATCAATTGTTCGCCGCCCTTCAACCCTTCGGCAACAATGAAGTCGCGACCCGCCATGCCGCCAGTCTTGACGGGTTGTGCGACTACCTTTCCCTCGGGTGTGACGATCATCACGGACTGCCCTTGCGGATTGCTTTGTACGGCTCTCTGCGGCACCAGAATGGCGCCCTCTGCCACTGCCGACGGGAAACGAATACGCACGAACATGCCGGGCAATAACTCTTGCTTCGGATTGGGAAACTCGGCACGCATGCTGATTGCGCCAGTCGATGGATCGACCGCAAGGTCCGCGAACAGGATCTTGCCTGGGAGAGGGTAACTGCTGCCATCTTCGAGCAGAAGCTCAACCTTGACCGAATCGGCGAGCTTGAGCTTGCCAGCTTTGGCAGCGGCTTGTAGACGCAGCATGTCTCCACCAGCCTGGGTGAAATTGACGTAGATCGGATTGATCTGTTCGATGGTCGCCAGATGCGTTGCCTCGCCGCGGCCCACCAGCGCACCTTCGGTGACCAGCGTGCGTCCGATCCGGCCGGAAATGGGCGCCGGCACAAGGGTATTTTCAACATCCAGTGCGGCACGCGCCAAGACGGCCTGCGCCTGCTTGAGGCGCGCCTGCGCCGTGTCGAATTCCTGTTGACTAACCGCCTTGATTTCAAGCAGCGTCCGGTAGCGCTCGACGACTAGTCGCGCCGCCTCGACATCCGCACGGGCAGCGTCGGCTGCCGCCTGATAGGTGCGGGCATCAATCTGGTACAAGGTCGCCCCCTCCCGAATATCCGCACCTTCCGCAAACAGTCGCTTCTCGACGATACCCTCCACCCGCGCCCGCACTTGGGAAGTGCGCCAGGCCTGCAATCGGCCTGGCAAGTCCTGCGTCAGAGTCGCTGTGCCTGTAGTAACGGTCATGACCTCGACTTCCGGCGGCGGCATGGCACCGAGGCCACCAGCCTGCGGTTTTTCGCCACTTGGTCCACAGGCGGCAAGCAGGGTCGATATAAGCAGAGCAGGAATTGAAAGCTTGGCTGAATTCATGGTGTACCTTTCACTGTTCAGGGGCATATGCCCTGAGAAAGCAATCAACGATGAGTGCGACTCTTTCCTGCTCTTGGTCAGCAGCCAAGGCCGGTTCGCCGAACAGCCTGCGGGTGCGGTCAAAACCCTCCAGCATGGAGAGCAGCATTTCGGCGGCGAATAGCGGATCGTCCCGGCGGAGTGACCCTTCGTGCATGGCGCGAGATATAAAGCTGGCAAGTCGCTGGACCGTCTGTCCAGGCCCCTTTTCAAAAAAAGTCTGGCCCAAAACAGGGAAGCGCGGCATTTCAGCGATGAGGGTGCGGAATATGGCAATGCCTTCATCATTCATTACGCGTTGCCTCAAAACCATGGCAAAGCGTATCAAGCGCTCGCGGATATGCCCTTCGTTGCCATCCAGAGATACCAGAATGCTATTGACAATGATATTTACCACTTCGCTGAACAGGTCTTCCTTACTTGGAAAATGATTGTAAATAGTCTGCCTGGCCACCCCGGCACGCTTCGCGATACGGTCTATGCTCGCGCGGTACCCCTCTTCCATAAAGGATTCTGTTGCGGCCTGAATCAAGCGCTGGTGGCTGTCGGTGCATGTAATTTCGGCTGTTTGTCGGTTCATGGACTTCCTTGATTCTCAGTTTTTTCTGATTAGACTATACAGTCTAGTCCAAACTTTTTGCTGCTACAAGCTGCGAATTCTTGGTAGTGTGCTGCAGTGAGAGTCAAATCGTCCGAATAGGTCTTTCGTCTGGAGCATCCCATGACCACGCAACATGAGCGTCGCCAGTTCTGGCGTGCCCACTTTCACTCTCAGGTTCGATTGGAGGTAGCCGGGCAGGTCATCAAGGCGGATATTCTCGACATTTCACTCAAGGGAGCCCTGATCGAGATGCCCGATGGCTGGGCAGGTAATTTGGGTGAGCGGTTTCAGTTACAGCTCGATCTTGCCGCCGCAGCAAAGATAAGCATGAACACAACCGTCGCTCATATCGAGGACCGCCGGGTGGGTCTGCACTGCAACAGCATTGACCTGGATAGCGTGACACACCTGCGACGTCTGATCGAACTCAATTCCGGCGATCCGGACCAGCTTGACCGTGAGTTAGCTACGCTAATAAGAGAAAGCGACTAGCGGTTGTCAGATTTTGGGTAGCCCGCCGCATCCAGCAAGCTAGCCCAACTGGTACCCAGAAAACCTTTGATGGTCTTTTCGCCGACCTGCAACACGGGTACCGCGACTTCACCACCACCTTGCAACTGGCGCAGGGCTTCGATTTCCTCATTGCTTGCGACGGTTTTCTCGCTAAATGGAATGCCACGCTTGTTAAGGTAGTCGCGGCCCAGCTTGCAGGCGCTGGGGCAGTCGTTGCTGACATGGAGCGTCACAGGATAATTGCCCATGGCCTGACGCACCGCATAAGGCAACTGTTTGTTTGCGGCTGGCGCCGAGAAGCGCTTTTCCTGCACATCACGCGCAGCCTTCGGCGGCGGCGGACGATCCCCATAATGCACCTTGCCCTCCTGATCGACCCAGCGGTAGGTGGTCTGTGCGTGTGTCACGCTGACGCACAGCAACAAGAACAGCAGTGCGAAAGTCTTCATTGAAGTCTCCGTCAGACAGTTGCGACCATGCCATTATGGCGCAACAAGGCGTCGGGGTTCGGCGCGCGGCCACGGAAAGCCAGGAAAGATTCGAGCGCCGGTCGGGAACCCCCGACCGAAAGGATCTCCTGCCAAAACCGTTTGCCGGTAGCGGCGTCAAGCACCGTACCGGCACTGGAGGCTGCCTCTTCGAAAGCGGCGTAAGCATCGGCTGACAAGACTTCGGCCCATTTGTAGCTGTAGTAGCCAGCGGCATAGCCGCCACCGAAGATGTGTGAAAAACTGTGCGGGAAGCGCTGCCATTCGGGCGGCACGATCACCGCCACCTCGCGCCGCACCTCGGCAAGGACATCCATGAACGACTGGTCGCTGCTGGGCTTGAATTCGCTATGCACCAGCAAGTCGAACAGACCGAACTCGATCTGGCGCAAGGTTTGCACGCCACTCTGGAAATTCTTGGCGGCAATCATCTTGTCGAAGAGTTCGCGCGGCAACGGAGCGCCAGTTTCGGCATGCGCTGTCATCCCCGAAAGCACGTCCCATTCCCAGCAAAAGTTTTCCATGAACTGCGAGGGGAGTTCAACCGCATCCCATTCGACGCCATGGATGCCCGAGACGGCGAGCTCATCGACTTCCGTCAGCAGGTGATGCAGGCCGTGACCGGTCTCGTGGAACAGGGTATTGACATCGTTGTGACTGAAGGTGGCCGGCTTGCCGCCAACGGGGGCCGGGAAGTTGCAGTTGAGATAGGCGACCGGCGTCTGGGTGCCGGTCTGCACCCGACGGCGCGCCACTGCCTCATCCATCCAGGCGCCACCGCGCTTGGTTGGGCGCGCATACAGGTCGAGATAGAACTGGCCGATCAATTTGCCATCACGCAGGATGCGGAAGAAGCGCACGTCCGGATGCCAGACCGGCGCGCTATCGGCTTCTAGCTTAAGCCCGAACAGTGTCTCGATAACCCGAAACAACCCGGCCAGCACCTGCGGTTCTGGAAAGTATTGCTTCACCTCGTCGTCCGAGAAGGCGTAGCGCTCCTGTTTCAACTTCTCCGCAACCCAGGCCAGGTCCCAGCTTTCCAGGGTGTCGAGGCCGAGCCGGTCACGGGCGAATTCCTGCAACTCAGCCATGTCGCGCTCGGCAAAGGGCCGCGCCTTGGCAGCCATGTCACGTAAAAATGCAATCACCTGTGCAGGGGACTCGGCCATTTTCGGGGTCAGGGAAACCTCGGCGTAGGTGGCAAAACCCAGCATTGCAGCTTCTTCGGCGCACAGGGCAAGAATGCGATCGATCAGCGGACCATTGTTCCAATCCGGATTGCCGAACTCGGATGCCCGTGTCGCATAGGCGCGATACATGCGCGCGCGCAGCTCGCGATCGTCGGCATACTGCATCACCGGCAGATAGGATGGCGCGTGCAGCGTAAACTTCCAGCCCGGCTTGCCTTCGCTCTCGGCCGCGGCTCGCGCGGCGGCCCGCACATCGGCGGGCAGACCGGCCACGCCGCTGGCTTCGCTCACCCATTCGGCGTGGGCATTGGTGGCATCGAGAATGTTTTCTGAAAATTTGGCCGCCAGCGCGGACTGCTCTTCCTGAATCGCCTGAAAGCGCGGCTTCTGGTCTGGACGCAATTCGGCTCCCGCCAGACGGAAGTCACGAACTTCATTGCCGACGATGCGCTGACGCGTTGGCGCGAGCGTGGCGAATTCCGCACTCTGCCGCAAGGCCTTGAATTTTTCGAAGAGCGCGAGGTTCTGTCCAAGCTCGGCATAAAACCGGCTGACCTCAGGCAGCATCGCGTTGTAGGCCTCGCGCCAGGGCGGCACGTCATTCACTGCATGCAAATGGCCGACAATTCCCCACGCGTGCCCCAGCCGTTCGCCGGCATCCGTCAGCGGCACCACAAAGTCGTCCCAGGTGGCCGGCGTGCCGGGCAGTTCCAGTTTGGCCAGCAGGGCGCGATTCTCATCGAGCAACTGACGGATGGCGGGCGCAACATGATCGGGTTCGACACTGTCGAAACGGGGCAGACCGGTGAAATCGAGGAGTGGGTTCATATCAACCAGATAGAGGTGGCGCCGAGAACTTCAATACCCAAGCCACAACAGTAAAAGTCGGCGTGACCGAAGGGAATCCCCTTTTCGGGACTGGCGGGATGAAATGCCCCGCATGGGGTACGGCGCCACCCAACCCATTGACACGGAAACGGCAAAAAACGCGGCAGCGTTCAGCCGGTCAACCGGGCTAGCGCTTCGCGATACTTGGCGGCGGTTTTCTCGAGAATCTCGGGAGGTAGCTTCGGTCCTGGGGCTTTCTTGTTCCAGTCTAGCGTTTCCAGGTAGTCGCGCAGGAACTGCTTGTCGAAGCTCGGCGGGCTGACGCCAACCTGATAGGTCTCTGCCGGCCAGAAGCGCGAAGAATCAGGCGTCAGCACTTCGTCGATCAGATACAGCTTGCCGGCCGCATCCTGACCGAATTCGAACTTGGTATCGGCGATGATGATGCCGCGTGTCAGGGCGTAAGCAGCCGCTTCGGTATAGAGCTGCAGCGTAGCATCGCGCACCTGTGCGGCAAGCGCCGGACCCAGCAGCTTTTCTACCTCGGCAAATTCGATATTCTCGTCGTGTCTGCCGGCTGCAGCTTTGGTCGATGGCGTGAACAGCGGCTGCGGCAACTGCTGCGCCATTTTCAATCCGGCAGGAAGCTGAATGCCGCAGACCTTGCCGGTCGCCTGATAGTCCTTCCAGCCCGAACCGATCAGGTAGCCGCGCGCCACCGCTTCGATGGGCAGGGGCTTGAAGCGCCTGACAACGATGGCGCGGTCGCGCACCTGCAGTTTTTCCGCCTCGCCCTGCACCACCGTTTCCGGGTCGATGCCGGTGAGCTGGTTGGGGATGATGTGTCCGAGCTTCCTGAACCAGAAATCGGCCACCGCGGTAAGCACGGCACCTTTGCCGGGAATCGGCTCGGGCATCACCACGTCGAAGGCGGACAGGCGGTCGGTGGCGATGATCAACAGCTTGTCATCGCCTACAGCATAAATGTCGCGCACCTTGCCGCGAGCAATCAACGGCAGGCTGGCAATGGACGACTCGAAAAGCGGCTGGGTCATGGCATCACTCTGATTTTGAATGGAGAAACGGCTCGCGACGTTCTGTCGCGAGCCGTAAAACCTGGTGCTGCTGACCGGAATCGAACTGGTGACCTACTGATTACGAATCAGTTGCTCTACCAACTGAGCTACAGCAGCATTCAACTGGCGGGCGAATTATAGCCAAAAACCCCCAGACTCCTTTGTCTATACCGTTCGTCCGACGCATCGGACCCTTTGTCGGCTACGGCTTGATTGCCGGCATGGCACCCACTAACGTGCAATGAGGCAAAAAGGAGGGAATACCGTGAAGCATTCCAATGGTGGATTTACCCTGATCGAACTGATGATCGTAATTGCCATCGTGGGCATTTTGGCTGCAGTCGCACTACCTGCCTACAATGACTACATCTTGCGGGGAAAGATCGTCGAACCGGTCAATATCCTCTCGGATTTGAGGATTCGACTTGAAAAATTCTATCAGGACGAGCGGAGCTACGGCACCGGGGTAACCTGCGGCAATGATGGCGCCGTCACTCGGGTACCGATGCCGGGCGCACCCGGCGTGCGCTATTTCACTTATACCTGTGTCACCGATGGCCAGACTTTCACGCTCACGGCGACAGGCATCGCCAATCAAGGCACGGGCGGCTTCGTCTATTCCATCAACCACAACAATCAGCGCCGCACGCATGCGGTACCTGCCACGTGGGCCGGAGCGGATCAGGATGCGAACTGGAGCGCCGGCAGTGACCAGGCGTGCTGGATCAGGACAAGAAGCGGCGAATGCTGAAAGCAGCCTCGATGACGCGAAACCCGACTTACTTGGACGGAATTTCCCCACTGCCGGCAACAACCCGGACGGCACGGCTTGGCGGGCATCCGCACGACCGCAACAGGGGCATCAGCCTCATCGAGGTCTTGATCGCGATCGCCATCGTCGCCCTTCTGCTCGTGCTGGGCGTGCCCACGCTCCGGGACTGGATCGAGGACACTAAGGTGCGCGTCCCGACCGAGTCGGTACGTTCCGGAATCCAGCTTGCCAGAGCCGAGGCAATCCGCCTCAACGAGCTGGTCCGCTTCCAGCTCACCAGCGACCTGACCTCGAGCTGTGCCTTGTCTTCCTCCGCGAGCAACTGGGTCGTCAGTCTCGACGACCCCACCAGCCTGTGCCATTCGGACCCGGCCCCGTTGCAGACGGTCCTGACTGCGGCGGCACCGCGCATCATCCAGTCCAGGCCGGCAACGGAAGCCGGCGGCGGATTCGCCATCACCGCCACCGGTAGCGGTGCGGCGCAGACCACCCTGACATTCAATGGCGCCGGCCGCTTGAGCGGCGGCAACAATATCGACACCATCCACATTCCTTCCGCAAGCGCGCAGTGCCAGCATCTGGGCGGCAATCTGCGCTGCCTCAGGATCCGTGTCCTGGCCGGCGGAGACGCCATCATTTGCGACCCGAAGGTCACTGATGCGAACGACATTCGCATTTGTCCATAACCCTGCCCTTTTCCGCCCGCGAGCCCACATGAAAACCCCACGCCTCAAGGATCACCAGGGATTTACGCTGATCGAGGTACTGGTCAGCATCCTGATCTTCTCGGTCGGCATCGTCGGCCTGGTCGGCATGCAATCGCTCATGATCAGCCACTCCATCGATGCCGAGAATCGCATTGAGGCCGGCCACTTCGCCAACCAGCTGATCGGCCAGATGTGGGGCGACCGCGGCGCCAACGATGCCAATCTGGACACTTACGACACCGTCGACGGCGGCACAAGGCCGAATGGACACTATCTGGTGAGCTGGATAACCAATGTGCAGGCCAACCTCCCCGGGGCCAGCGGCGGCAGCGCGCCCCTCGTCAGGGTGACGGGGAACCAGGTCGATATCACCATTTTCTGGCGCCTGCCCAGTGATAGCCAGACCCATTCCTACTCAACCACTGCCATCATCACTCAGGCGGATTAAGGGCAGAACCATGCGCACCCACAATCATCTCCGGAACCGGCATGGCGGCTTCACAATCATGGAACTACTGATCGCCATGCTGGTCGCCATCGTCGCGATGCTGGCTATTTCGCAGGTGCTGGTCGTCAACAACCGTTACCAGCGGTCGACGGTCGGCACCTCCGATGCCCAGACCACCGGCACCCTGGCCTTGCACGTCATCGAAACCGATGGTCGCATGGCCGGCTTCGGCATCTCCAACAGCTCACTGCTCGGCTGCGGGCAACTGCGCTACTATTTTAATAATGGCACACCCTGCGGGACGAGCTGCTATTCGAGCATCGTCGACCCCGCCTCCGACAAGCCTGTGCTGACCTTCGCTCCCGTTGAAATCATCGACGGCAATGCCGGCGGGCCGGACACCATTACCTTTTTGATGGCCAGCGGCGCTGAACGTGTCATCCCCGGGGCAATCAAAACGGCCATGGCCAACGCCGCCGCCGACCTGGATATGTATGACGTCCTCGGGTTCCAGCCTGGCGACATGATGGCCATCCATCACCCGAGCCTGGGCTGTACGCTGATGCAGGCATCGGCCGTCAATGCCGCCACTTCCAAGATATCCCATGCGGACAACGCCGTCAGCTTCCCCTTCAATCCGCCCGGGGCTGCCGGCTTTGACGCCTACCCGAAAGACTCGCTGGTGTTCAATCTGGGT
The DNA here is from genome assembly GCA_964580925.1 of uncultured Methyloversatilis sp. GTDB lineage: Bacteria > Pseudomonadota > Gammaproteobacteria > Burkholderiales > Rhodocyclaceae > Sulfuricystis. The sequence continues at coordinate 9,647 of CAZOMI010000049.1, read as the reverse complement.
CGTCCGGTCGCCAATCGCTACGAAATCAACAATAACCGCCTGCAGGTCTCGTCCTACTTCTCGATCAATGCCGCCACCGGAGCCCCGCTGTTCAATGCGAACCCGCAGGTACTCTACGAACAGGTAGTCAATCTGCAGGCCAGCTATGGCAAGGACACCAACGGCGACGGCGATGTGGACGTCTACGATGTCATAGCGCCGGCAACCTCGGCCGACTGGATACAGGTACTTACCGTACGCGTCGCCCTGCTGGTGCGCAGCAAGGACCAGGAAAAGCCGGTCGACGGCGTTTGCGAAGCGACCACCACCGCACCTACCTATACCGGGGGTACCTTCACCATTCCGGGCGGCATGCCCAGTTGCTTCAAATACCGCGCCTTCGAAACTGTCATTCCCCTGCGTAACATGATCTGGAGGGAAGCATGAGACGATCGCGCCTATCCGGGCAGCAAGGCGTCGTGCTGGCCATCACTCTTTTCGTGCTGGTCGCCATGTCACTGACCGCAATTATCCTCTTCCGCAAGATTGATATCGCCACGCTGATCGCCGGCAACATCGCCTTCAAGCAGGGTACCACCATGATTGCTGACCGTGGTGTCGAAGCAGCGCGAACCTGGCTGACTGCCAACTCGGGTATTAGCCTCGACGGCAACCAGACCATCGGTGGGCAAAACGCGTATTACGCCAATTACCCCTACAACTCGAACCCTGACCTGCGCATCGACTTTCACGGGCGCGATGCCCTGACCGGCAACAACTTCGACTGGAGCACCGCGGCCAGCGTGCCGCCGATGAATGCCAGCGATCCGTATGCGATCAGCTACGTGATCCACCGACTCTGCGATGCGCCCGGCCTGCCCACATCGGTCGGCTGCCAGCGCTCGTCGATCGGCGGCGCTTCCGCCAGTACCCGGGGAGCACCCAGCTACGGGGGCTATGCCCTCGCCACGGCCACGCAGGTCTATTACCAGGTCACCGTCCGCGTAAACGGGCCGCGCAACACCGTGAGTTATGTCCAGGCCGTACTCAATTAAGTCATTCCTCGAGGAGAGGCTCATGAACAGAACGCATTCCCAGCCCGCCGCCAGGCTTGCCCTCAAGACCGTCGCCCTGGCACTGCTGTGCGCCGGCATGGCCATCGCCGCCACGGTGCATGCCGCAGCCACTGACTTGGCCAACGAGCCCCTGGCGAATCCGCTGACCTCGACCAAGCCGAACATCATGTTCATCCTCGACGACTCGGGCAGCATGGGCTGGCAATACTCGCCGGACTATGCCTCGGACAACAACATGGTCTATGACGACGGCACCTTGAACAGCGAAACCGCTCAGCGCATCTGTTTCGACCACAAGGATGACAACGGCACCATCATGACCACCCCCAGCAACGACACCATCGCCAACAGCAGCCTGAAAACCTGCCGGCTGGGCGATCCGCCCTTCATGAGCCCGGATTTCAACAAGCAGTACTACAACCCGTCGATCCGCTACCGCCCCGGCCTGAATTATGACGGCACCGAAATGACCAACATGGACGCGGCCAGTACCAGTAACTGGACCGCCGTGCCGACCGACCCGTATGAGCAGCAGCAGCGCAACCAGCAGCAAAACGAGAACAGAAACACCGGCACGACCACCACGGTCAACCTGATCACGGAGTACCCCGACCGGATCTGGTGCACCAGCCAGGCCGCCAACTGGGGCGCCATTGACACAACCGGCGCCATTACCGGCACGGTCGGAGCGCCCTTGTGCGTGAAAAACAGCGGCTACAACTATCCCAGCCAGATTTACGGCTACGGCAGGAATGCCGCCGATACACGGGCCAAGTTCGTCTTCGGCGCGCCCTACTACTACCGCATCGCCACCACCGAATACTGCACCACGCAGGATCTTGATAACTGCATCGCCGCCAATGCCGATGGCAGCAGTCCCAACCCGGCAACCTATGCCTTTCCCGCCATCACCCGCTGGTGCACCAATTCGGGTACGAGTTCCGGCACAAATCCCCTGACCGCGACCAACAGTTTCGCCTCCTGCCAGGGCAAGCGCGTCACCGGCTTCCTCTATCCGAAGGCCTTCGGGCGGGTCATCAGCAGTGCAGACATACCCGCAACCTACGCCTGGGGGCGGATCACCGTCACCTATGTGGCCAATCCCTCCAGCGTCAGCAACATCACGGTGAATGGCGTGCCGCTCATTTCCGCGCCGGTCCCCTGCAATATGACTGATAGCAGCACCAACCGCAATAGCTGTGCGCTTTACATCAGCGGCACCATCAATGCCGGCACAGCCAGCCACAACTACACGGCCACCCGCTCGAACAACGTCATCACGGTCACTTCGACACTGCCCGGCCCGGGACCGAACGGACAACCGATCGTCGTCACCTCGCCGACGAATACCATCACCGCGGCAACTGCGACCCTGACGGTGACGTCGGTCAGCAACCCGTCCAGCATCACCAATCTGATGGTCAATGGCGTTGCCATCATCGGCGGCACCGTGGCATGCAATCTCAACAACAACAGCACCAACCGACGCGCCTGCGCCCAGAACATCGTCAACGCCATCAACGGCCACACCTCCGTACCGAACTACAGCGCCTCGCTCAGCAGCAGCGGCTCCACTGTCAACATCGCCGCCGCATGGAGCCTGGGATCGGCTGCCAACGGCTACACCATCACGGAAACCGGCAGCGTAGTCACCAGCGCCACTGTATTCGCCGGCGGCCAGACCGCCGCGCTCGGCACCACCACCGTGGCGTTCAGTGGCGGAGCGGATGCCATCGTCGGCACGGCACCCACACGGGTCGGCGTGTCCAATTTCACTCGGGTCAACATCGTTTCCGGCCAGACCTACCCGAAGAGCGCCGACCGCGCCGACTGCGTTTCCTCCACGGCCCACTGCACCTATGAGGAGGAGATGACCAATTTCGCAAATTGGTATTCCTATTACCGCACGCGCATGCAGATGATGAAAAGCGCCGCCGGGCGTTCTTTCTCGGCGCTCAACGACACGTTCCGGGTCGGGCTGATCACCCTGAACTTCGACACCACGCGCTACCTGAAGATCGCCGATTTCACTGCCGGCGTAGGCGGCCACAAGCAGACCTGGTACGATAAATTCTACGCCCGCGCGCCCTCCGGCGGCACGCCGCTGCGCGAAGCCCTGTCACGGGTGGGCTGGATCTATGCCGGCAATTTCAACACCGGGCTGACCTCGGGCATCCTCGCTGCCGACGACCCGGTGCAACAGTCCTGTCAGGCCAACTATGCGATCCTTTCCACGGACGGCTACTGGAACGGCAATGCCGGCCAGAAGATCGACGGCACCACCATGGACAACCAGGACAACGACGATTCCGGCTGGTCCCGCCGCATCGACGGCGCCTTTGACGGCCAGATGGCCAGCACCACCTGCGGCACCTCATCCACGGCTCGCTCCTGCGGCACCCTGGCGGATGTCGCCATGTACTACTATAAGACCGACCTCCGCACGGGCACGGGCTGGGACAACAACGTGCAGCCCTCCGGCAGGGACAGCGCGCAGCATCAGCACATGACCACCTTCACCCTCGGGCTCGGGCTAGACGGCTACCTCAGCTATCGCCGCGACTACGACGACCCGAACCTGCAGACCGGCGATTTCTACGCCATCAAGCAGGGCACCAAGAACTGGCCCGCCGTCCGCTCCGACGATCCCTCGGCCCTCGACGACCTGTGGCATACCGCGGTGAACGGGCGCGGCAAGTTCTTCAGCGCCAGCAACCCCAGCGACCTCGCCACCGGCCTCAGCGACACGCTCAATGCCATAACGTCGGTGACCGGTGCCGGTGCGGCCGCCGCTACCTCGAACCTCCAGCCGGTAGCGGGCGACAACTTCGCCTTCACGGCCGAATACAAGACCGTCGAATGGATCGGCGACCTCAAGGCGCGCACCATCGACCTGTCGACCGGCACCGTGTCGAAAGTGCCGCTGTGGTCGGCACGCGATCTGCTCGATGCACGCAGCTGGACCACCCGGAATATCCTGACCTTCGATGCGAGCGATCCGCTCGGCTCTGGCGGCAACCAGCTCAAGCACTTCTGCTGGCCGGGCGCTACCGGCATCTGCAGTGATGGCAGCGGCCTGACAACAACCGAGCAGGCATACTTCAGCCCCACCATGCTCACCCACTACACCAGTCTGTCGACTGCGCAACAGGCGGCGATCAGCGGGCAGAAACTGGTGGACTATCTGCGCGGCGACGCCAGCAACGAGGATTCCGGCCTGGGCGGCCTGACCGACCTGTTCCGCAATCGCACCAGTGTTCTGGGCGACATCGTCTCCGCCCAGCCTATCTATGTCAAAGCCACCTTGTTCGACTATGCGGACAGCCCGACATCCAGCTCCGATCAGGATGAAGGTTATGTCAAGTTCCGCACCTGCACGGAAGGCTCCAATGACGCCAGCCCGCCCACCTACTGCGATGCCACGCGCTATCCGCTCTTCCCGCAGCCGCGTCGCGGCACGGTCTATGTCGCGGCCAACGACGGGATGCTCCACGCCTTCGAAACCGACATCAACAACAACCCCTACTATCAGACCGGGGGCATCTCGACCGACAGTACCGCGGACGACACGTTTACCGGCAACAATACCGGGAATGGCCAAGAGCGCTGGTCCTATGTTCCCGGCGCCCTCGTGCCGCAACTCAGAAAGCTGGCCAACCGCCCCTACAACCACCAGTATTTCCTCGATGGCAGCCCGAGCGTCGGCGACATCTGCACCAGCCTGCCCTGCGCCGGTGTGGATGACTGGCGCACCATCCTGGTCGGTGGCCTGAATAGCGGCGGCCGCGGCTATTACGCACTGGACATCACCAATCCGCAGACGCCCAAGGCATTGTGGGAGTTCGCCACCACCTCGGCGACGACGTGCCTGACCGAAACCCAGGCCAATTCCGGCACTTTCAGCGCCGACTGCCATCTCGGACTGAGCTTCGGCAACCCCCTCATCACCAAGCGCAAGAGCGACGGCAAATGGGTGGTGTATGTCACCTCCGGCTACAACAACATCAACCCGGGTGACGGCAAGGGCTATCTCTACATGCTGGATGCCTACACGGGCAAGATCCTGCGCCGCATCGGCACCGGCGTCGGCTGCGACGGCGTCTCGACCACCTCGCCCTGCGTCGCCGGCACGGTCGACCCCTCCGGCCTCGGCAAAATCAACGGCTGGGTAGACAACTCCGCCGTCAATAACATGTCCCTGACCATCTATGGCGGGGACCTGAAAGGCAATCTCTGGAAGTTCGACCTGGATCCAGCCAATACCGCGAGCTATCTGACCGCCGTCAAGCTGGCCACGCTGACCGATCCAAGCAACGTTGCCCAACCGGTGACGACGCGACCGGAACTGGCCTACGTGAACGGCTACCGCGTCGCTTATCTTGGCACCGGCAAGCTGCTCGGCACCAGCGACCTCGGCGATGCACAGGTGCAGACCATCTACGGCATCCGTGACGACATGAGCAATGCGACGATCGACGCACGTGCCGATACCGTCGCCCAGTCGCTCGCCGTTCATACCTCCAGCACCGAAAAGCGCACTACCAGCACCAACAACAGTGTGGACTGGGACGTCAACAAGGGCTGGCGCGTCGACCTGCCCGACACCCGCGAACGGGTCAACGTGGATCCGCTGCTGCAGCTCGGCACGCTCACCGTCGCCTCGAACGTGCCCGGCACCGATGCCTGCACCGCGGGTGGCTACAGCTATCTCAACTACTTCAACATCGCCACCGGCAGGGGCATCGATACGCAGGATCTCGGCATCCTTTCGGGTGTCCGGATCGGCGGCGCCCTCATCGTCGGCATCAACGTCATCCAGTTGCCCGGCGGCAAGGTGAAGGTGATCGCAACCACGTCGAGCAACCTCCAGCTGACGGAGGACAACCCGGTACCCCCGGCCGTGTTTACCGGAAAGCGCGTCTCATGGCGGGAACTGATCAAGGTTCAATAAGGAATGCAGGGGCCGTCAGCGTCAGGCAACATTCAGGCGTGCAAAGCGAATGGAGACAACGTCCTGGCTTTGCACTTGCCCTGTCCCTGTCCCTGTCACTGCACCTCGCCTTGCTGTCCTGGCCATTCCTGCCAGGGCAGCGTCTGACTGACACGACAAGGACAAGTCATGGCGGCAACCTGACGGCAACGCTGTCCCGCAGTTCGCTCCCGCCCACAGATGAACTGTTAAGCCAGAACCTCGCGGAATCCATCGCAACAGCGGCGGATTCTGCTGCCCCGGGAACAGTTGGGCCTGCCCCCAAAGAGGGCATCCGCGTCAGGAAGGATATCTACGAAATCGACGAGGTGGATGTTCGCCCGTGGATCAAGTCCAGGATCAAACCCGAATATCCGCCCATGCTGCCTTTAGGCATCGAGGCCTCGACCATCCTCCGCTTTGTCGTGGATGAGGAAGGCAGCGTAACCGAACTGGAAGTCGAGCGCGCGGCACCTGACCCCCTGTTCGACCAGTTTGCAATCCGCGCTTTTGCCAAGGCAGTCTATTCACAAGCACTGGTCAACCGGCAAGCGGTCAAGGTCAGGATGCGGGTCGAGATTTACTTCAACTCCCCCTGATCGAGCCGGACCAGACCAGACGACACTCACCGTTACGCCAGTTCCTTCGGCAATGGGAAATAGACGCTCTCTTCTGCACCGGCAAGCATCTGGACAGACTGGCCACCCAGCCCCTGGAGGCGCTCGACCACCTGACTCACCAGTACTTCGGGCGCCGAGGCTCCCGCCGTCAGGCCGATGACGGACTTGCCGGCCAGCCAGGCCGGATCGATCCGCGCGGCGTCATCCACCAGATGGGCCGGCACGCCAAGGTGTTCGGCGACTTCGCGCAGGCGGTTAGAGTTGGAACTGTTCCGCGAGCCGACGACGATCACCAGGTCCGCGCGCTGCGCGAGTGTTTTGACAGCATCCTGACGGTTTTGCGTGGCGTAGCAAATGTCATCCTTTCTGGGCCCGACGATGGTCGGGAAACGGATCTTGAGGGCCGCAACAATCGCGGCGGCATCATCGACCGACAAGGTGGTTTGCGTGACGTAAGCGGGCGCCGTACCCGCTGCGGGGCATTTCATCCCGCCAGCGCCGATTTTCAGATTGGCAGCGTCGGCAACGGTTTCGACCAGGTACATGCCGTCGACTCCCTGCCCCATCGTTCCCTCGACCTCCGGGTGGCCACGGTGGCCGATCATGATGACTGCGCGTCCGTTGCGGCGGTGGCGCTCGACTTCCAGATGCACCTTGGTCACCAGCGGGCAGGTGGCGTCGAAAATCTTGAAGCCGCGGCGCGCGGCTTCGGTGCGCACGGCCTTGGGCACACCGTGGGCGCTGAAGATCACAGTAGCGCCATCGGGGATTTCGTCGAGTTCGTCGACGAAAATGGCACCCTTGGCCTTCAGGTCATCGACAACGAAGCGGTTATGCACCACCTCGTGGCGCACATAGATCGGCGCGCCGAACTTTGCCAGCGCGCGTTCGACGATGGCGATGGCGCGCTCGACGCCGGCGCAGAAGCCACGCGGGTTGGCCAGCAATATGGACATTCCTCCCGCCCCCCTTTCAGGGGAAAGGGGTGACTTTTGTTCGGCCGCAACCGGCGCGGCCTCCGGTTGGTTGGCTTGCCCCTGTTTGGGGCGGCCCGGCTCAAGGGCTTTTCCCATCAAAGTATGCCGATCACTTCCACCTCGAAGCGCAGCGACTTGCCGGCGAGGGGATGGTTGAAGTCGATCAGCGCCGTCGCATCGTCGCGTTCGCGCACCACGCCGGCAAACTTGCCGCCGCCGGGCGCGGTGAACTCGACCACCGTCGACGGGGATATCTCGGCGCCGCCATCGGGCAGTTCGCTGACCAGCAGGCGCTTGACCAGATCGGGATTGTGCGCGCCGAAGGCCTGTGCGGGTTCCAGGACAAATTCACGGCGTTCGCCGACGGGCAGGTCGGTCAAACAGGCTTCCAGCGGCGGGGCAAGTTCGCCGCTGCCCAGTTTCAGCGTGGCCGGCGTTGTGCCGAAGGTGGCGACGATTTCGACGTCGTCTGCCGTGGCAACACGATAGTGCAGGGTAACCAGGCTGTCGGGGCGGACACGCTCATTCATTGCGGAAGGCTTTCCTTTTCCTTGTGCGTCAGTTGCTGCCATAACAGCAATACTACGCCAACGACAATGGCCGAATCGGCCACGTTGAATGCCGGCCAGTGCCAGCCGGCGGCATGAAAGTCGAGGAAGTCGACAACTGCACCGAAGCGCAGCCGGTCGATTACATTGCCCAGCGCCCCGCCCAGGACCAGCGTCAACGCAAATGGCAGCAAACGTTCATTGGCATGCTGGCGGATCATCACCACCAGCCAGGCTGAAATGACCAGCGCCAGAATGACGAAAAACCACTTTTGCCAGCCACCCGCATCGGCGAGAAAGCTGAAAGCAGCGCCCGCATTGAACACCAGGACGAGATTGAAGAAGGAGGTGATCTCAAGGCGTTCGCCAAAATGGAAAGTGGCCAGCACCCAGAATTTGCTGAGCTGGTCGAGCACAATCAGCAGTCCGGCCAGCATCAGCCAGGCTGGCAAGCCCGTCGATTTGTCAGGCATGGTCGCGCGCTTCACCAGCGCCAAACAGGTTGTTGGCGCAGCGGCCGCACAGTTCGGGATGCTCGCCGGCGTGCTCGTGCCGCCCCACGTCGGCGCGCCAGTGCCAGCAGCGGGCGCATTTCGTGTGGGAAGTGGGGATGGCTTCAATCGCCGTCCCCGTGTTGGAGGTGGCTCCGGCTGACGCCGTCCCACCAGCGCCGACTTTTGCGAGCGTCACTTTCGAGCAGATCAGCACGAACCTGAGGTCGTCGCCCAACGCGGCCAACAGATCAAATGTCTCGCCGGAGGCCTTGATCGTGACTTCCGCCTGCAATGAGGAACCAATCTTGCCGGCGGCGCGCAGGTCTTCCAGAACCTTGGCCACCTCGGCGCGCACGGCACGAATGGCCTGCCAGCGCGATGCCAGTTCAGACTGTCCAGGAAGTTCCGGCAGGGTGTGCCAGGTGCTCAGCATGACGCTCTCGCCACCTTGCACTTGCCTGATTTCCTCGGCGGTGAAAGAGAGGATCGGCGCCATCAGGCGCGTCAGGCTCTGCACGATGTGCCAAAGTGCGCTTTGCGCCGAGCGGCGCGCGCGCGAGTCGACGGCGCTCGTGTAGAGGCGGTCTTTGAGGATATCGAGGTAAAAGGCGCCGAGATCCTCGGCACAGAAATTTTGCAGCGCCTGCACCACCTTGTGGAACTCGTAGCGGTCGTAGGCGGCGAGGCAGTTGTCCGACAGGCCGCGCGTCATGGCCAGTGCGTAGCGGTCGATTTCCAGCCATTGATCGACAGGCAGCATTTGGCTGCTCGCCTCGAAATCGGCCGTGTTGGCCAGCAGGAATTTGAGGGTGTTGCGCAAGCGGCGATAAACCTCGACAACTCGGTCGAGAATTTCCTTGGAAATGGTCAGTTCGCCTGAATAATCGGTGGTCGCCACCCACAGACGCAGGATCTCAGCACCCAGCGTATCGGACACCTGCTGCGGCGCGACGACGTTGCCCTTCGACTTGGACATCTTCATGC
>CAZOMI010000048.1:6387-24638 GCA_964580925.1 uncultured Methyloversatilis sp. | reverse complement strand
CACGGCCTGCACACCGTCTGCGAGGAAGCCACCTGCCCCAACATCGGCGAATGCTTTGGCAAGGGCACGGCCACCTTCATGATCCTCGGCGACCTGTGCACCCGGCGCTGCCCGTTCTGCGACGTCGGCCACGGCGTGCCGCTGCCGCCCGATCCGGCCGAACCGGAAAAACTCGCCCGGACCATCGCGGCGATGAAACTCAAATATGTGGTGATCACCAGCGTCGACCGCGACGACCTGCGTGACGGCGGTGCGCAGCACTTTGCCGACTGCATCCGTGCGATTCGCGCGCTGTCACCAGCCACCGTCATCGAAATCCTGGTGCCGGATTTCCGCGGCCGGCTCGAGGTCGCGCTCGACATCCTCGCCGCCACGCCGCCCGACGTGATGAACCACAACCTCGAAACCGTGCCGCGCCTTTACAAACAGGCGCGTCCCGGTGCCGACTACACGCACTCGCTGAAGTTGCTGCAGGACTTCAAGGCGCGCCAGCCGCGCCTGCCCACCAAGTCCGGCCTGATGGTCGGCCTCGGCGAAACCGACGAGGAAATCCTCACGGTAATGCGCGACCTCGCCGCCCACGGCGTGGCAATGCTCACCATCGGCCAGTATCTCGCCCCCTCCGGCCACCACCTGCCGGTGGCGCGCTATGTGCATCCGGAGGTCTTCGCGATGTATGAGCGCGAGGCCACTGCCCTGGGCTTCTCCCACGCCGCCTGCGCGCCGCTGGTCAGGTCAAGCTATCACGCCGACCAGCAGGCGCACGCGGCCGGGGTGGTGTAAGGCCTGGGAAAAGTCGGCGCTGGCGGGACGGCACGCCACATTGCTCGGACCAAGCTGCGACTGGAAACTTATAGCCCCTTCGACGTCGATAATGTCTCAAGGCGGGTGCTAGAATCCAGCGTCATAAAGAGGGAAGACGCCCGGTAATAGCCTGTAATCGGACAAAAACATCCATGGCGCGCATCTTCGATAACATAGATCATGACCTGCTTTCGGCCCTGCGAGCAACGATGCAGGTATCCCATCGGTCGGACTTCTGTGTCGGCTATTTGAATCTGCGAGGCTGGCAATCCATCGATGATCTGGTCCAAGTCTGGGACCCGGCCGCCGGGCAGATTTGTCGTGTCCTGGTGGGAATGCAGCGACCCCCGCACGAAGAAATTCGCGAGTTGTACAAGGCGGCTGCAAATGACGGGCTGATCGATAACGCCGCCGCGATCCGGTTAAAAACCCAATTCGCCGCCCACCTGCGCGAGCAGATCACCTTGGGCATCCCGAGTGGCAAGGACGAAGCCGGGCTGCGCAAATTGGCGAAGCAGCTTCGCGCCGGGAAAGTCGTGGTCAAACTGTTCCTTCCCTACCCGCTGCACGCCAAGCTCTACCTGCTGTTTCGCGACGATGTCAACAACCCGATCACCGGCTTTGTCGGCAGCAGCAATCTAACCTTGCAAGGCCTCTCGCGGCAAGGTGAACTGAACGTCGACGTGCTCGAACACCATGCCACCGAGCGCCTGGCGAAATGGTTCGACGATCGCTGGGGCGAGCGTTGGGCGCTTGATGTATCCGCCGATCTGGCACACATCATCGAAACAAGCTGGGCGCGCGAAGAAGCCATTCCGCCCCACCACATCTACCTCAACATCGCCTATCACCTGAGCACCGAAGCCCGCGCCGGCCTGAGCCAGTTCCGCCTGCCCGGCCGCTTCGAAAACGAGTTGTTCGAGTTCCAGAAAAGCGCCGTGAAGATCGCCGCGCGTCATTTGCACCGGCGTGGCGGCGTGATGATCGGCGACGTGGTCGGCCTCGGCAAGACCATGATGGCCACGGCGCTGGCGCGAATGTTCGAGGATGACCTCGGCTACGAAACCCTGATCATTTGTCCCAAGAACCTGGAACCGATGTGGGAACGCTACCGCACCGAATACGGCCTGCGCGGCATGGTCTTGCCGATATCGCAAGTCATCAAGAAGCTGCCTGACCTCAAGCGTTATCGCCTGGTTCTCATCGACGAGAGCCACAACCTGCGCAATCGCGAAGGCCGGCGCTACAAGGCCATTGCCGACTACATCCGAAGTTGCGACGCCAAGGTCATCCTGCTCACCGCCACGCCCTACAACAAGACCAAAACAGACCTGTCGAGCCAGTTGCGCCTGTTCATCGACGAGAAGGCCAATATCGGTATTCGCCCCGAACGCCACATGCGCAAACACGCAATCAGCGAAGCAGAGTTCGAGCGCAAGTACCAGTGCAAGGTCAATTCCATCCTGGCCATGGAAAAGAGCGAGGAGTTCGACGATTGGCGCGAACTGATTCGCCTTTACATGGTGCGGCGCACGCGCAGCTTCATCATCCAGCATTACACCGAGGCGGACAAACACGGTCGCCGCTACATCGCCGTCAATGATGGCGAGAAGCGCTATTTCCCGGTGCGCAAACCTTCGTCCCTCACTTTCCCGGTCAATGATGCGGACCCGGCGGACCGCTACGCACGGCTTTACTCGACCACGGTAGTCGACCAGATCAACGCCTTGCACGTGCCGCGCTATGGCCTCGGCAACTATATCGATCCGATCGCCGAAAAAAGCGCGACGGCCGCCGAACGAAAATTCATCGACAACCTCGGTCGCGCGGGAAAGCGCCTCATGGGCTTCTGCCGCACCAATCTGTTCAAGCGTTTGGAGTCCACCGGTTTTTCTTTCCTGCAATCGATAGACCGGCACGTCCTGCGCAACCAGATTTATCTCCATGCCATCGAGCAGGGGCTGGACCTGCCCATCGGCGTGCTCGATGCCGGCCTGCTCGACCTCGAACGTATCGACGAGGATGCGGAAGGCATCGAGGGCGACACCGAAGACCTGCTCGACGGCCTGGTCGACGCTGTGGCCGAGGAATCCGCTGTCACCCCTGGCATGGTGCGCGCCAAGGCCGTCTATCAACAATACGCGACCGAATACAAGCGGCGCTTCAAGTGGATACGCCCGACGCTGTTCAAGAGCAGCCTTGCCAAGGATCTCGCGGAAGATACACAGGCCTTGCTGGAACTGTTGCGCAGCCACGGCCATTGGGATCCGAACCACGACCAGAAGCTGGTCGCCTTGCACAAGCTGGTCACCAAGACCCACGGCAAGGACAAAGTGCTGGTCTTTACTCAGTTCGCCGACACGGCGCGCTATCTGGCGCGCGAGATTCGCAAGCTTGGAGTCACGCAGGTCGGCATGGCCAGTGGCGCCAGTGCCGACCCCTATGCGACGGCCTGCCGCTTCTCGCCCAAGTCGAACAACAAGACGGTCAGCAAGGCAGATGAGTTGCGGGTGCTGATTTGCACCGATGTCCTCTCCGAAGGACAGAACCTTCAGGACTGCAATGTCGTCGTTAACTTCGACCTGCCTTGGGCCATCATCCGCTTGATCCAGCGCGCCGGCCGCGTGGACCGCATCGGCCAGCGCGCCGAAGAAATCCATTGCTATTCCTTCCTGCCAACCGACGGCGTCGAAAACCTGATCATGCTCCGCGCCCGGATTCGGCAGCGCTTGCTGGAAAATGCCGAGGTGGTCGGCACCGATGAAGCCTTCTTCGAGGACGACGAAGCCAACACCATCCGCAATCTCTACACCGAGCAGTCGGGCGTCCTCGACGACACCGATGATGAAGTCGATCTGGCGTCCTACGCCTGGCAAATCTGGAAACAGGCCACCGAACACAATCCCGATCTCGCGCACGCCGTCGAGTCGCTGCCCCCGGTGGTCTATTCGGTCAAGGCATTTCAGCTCGATGCCGCACACTTTCCCTTGCTGGGCGACGAGGCGGAAAAGGGCGGCGTGCTGGTCTACGTCAAGTCGCCCGAAGGCAACGACCATCTTGCCTGGGTCGGCAATGACGGCAAGACAGTCACCGAATCGCAATTCACCGTGCTGCGCGCGGCCGAATGTGAAGCCGGTACGCCGGCCCTGCCGCGTATCGAAAAGCACCACGACCTGGTGGCCAAGGGCCTGCACCTTGCCGTTTCGCAAGACAAGTCGGTGGGCGGCGGCCTGGGCCGCCCTTCCAATCCGCGCCGCCGGGCTTATGACCGGCTCAAGCTTTATTCCGAACAGCAGATGAACACCCTGTTCCGCGACGAGGAACTCGAGCGTGCAATCAGCGACATCTACCAGCGCCCCTTGCTCGAAACAGCGGCCGACCTGCTCAACCGCCTGATGCGCAGCGGGGTCAACGACGAAGAGCTGGGCGACGCGGTGAAGTCGCTGCGCGAGGAAGGCCGGCTGACCTATGCCGAGGAAGACGCCGCGCTGCGCGATCCGCGCGTGGTGTGCTCGTTGGGATTAAGGTGCGACCAGTGAGCGGAGACAATTTGGCGAGATATGGCGTGGTTAAGACCGGCCAGAAATCCGTAACCGCATGATTTTTAAAAGAACGCTGTCCGATATGGGGAAAGTTATGGCGGTATTGGCGCGTGCCGCCATAACTCATGAGCGAGCACGTTGATGTCCACACTCGACTTCAATCTCGAGCACCTCAAGCACTTCCGTTTCAAGCAACTCTTCAACGAACTGGGCTGGGAGCTGCCCGCCCAGCAGCAGCCCTATGCGGTAGCCATCGGAGAAGAGAGCTTCGCGCTGGACGTGATGGCCCACAAGCGGGGCGTGCAGATACTGCACTGCCTGCCCGATAGTGCCGGCCATATCCCCGCCTATTCCGTGCGGCAGAAAATCGAGCGTAAGGTCACCGCCGAGGCACGCGAACACCTGATCGTATTCACCGACGCGGCGCAGACCACCCAGGTCTGGCAATGGGTATCACGTTCGCCCGGCCGCCCCAACCAGTACCGCGAGGTGCCTTGGCGCAAGGGCGAGTCCGCCGAACTGCTGCGGCAAAAGCTCGGCGCGATTGCCTTCACGCTGGACGACGAGGAATCGCTGACCGTCTTCGGCGTCACCCAGCGTCTCACCGTCGGCTTCGATCGCGACAAGGTCACCAAGAAGTTCTACAACGAGTTTGAAAAGCAGCGCAAGGCCTTCGCCGAATTCATCGTGGGCATACCGGACACCGGCGAAGACCTGCGCTGGTACACGGCGGTGCTGATCGACCGGCTGATGTTCCTCTGGTTTCTACAGGAAAAGCTGTTCCTCGATGGCAACAAGCTTTACCTGCAGGAACATCTTGCCGCCCATCTTGCCGCGAAACACAAGACCAGTTTCTACCGCCGCTTTCTGTGCCCGCTGTTTTTTCGCGGCTTCGCCGAGGAGCGCACCGAGGCGAACCGCGCCGCGATCAAGGCCGCCTACGGCGACGTGCCCTACCTGAACGGCGGGCTGTTCGCCCAGCACGAGCTGGAACAACGCCATGGCGCGGCGCTGGATGTGGCCGACACCGCATTCGAAAAGCTGTTCGCCTTCTTCGGCCAGTGGGACTGGCATCTCGACGACCGGCCGCTGGCTTCGGGCCGAGAGATCAACCCCGACGTCCTCGGCTACATTTTCGAGAAATTCGTCAACCAAGTAGAAAATCCAAAGGGAGCGTATTACACCAAGGAAGACATCACCGAATACATCGGCAAGAACACCATCATTCCCTGTCTGCTGGCCAAGGTACGCGCCGAGCATCCCGGTGCATTCGACGGTCTGGCCTGGCCGATGTTGCAGCAAAGCGGCGATGCCTACATTTACCCAACCATGCTCAAGGGCGTGGACGTGCCCTACCCGGGAGAAATCGCCGCCGGACTGGATACTGAAGCGCCCGACCTGCTCGAACGCCGCAAGCCCTGGAACAAGCGTGCCGACGAAACCGTAAGCCTGCCCACCGATATCTGGCGCGAAACCATTGCGCGGCACGAGCGCACGCGCGAGGCAAGAGCCAGGATCGCCGCCGGCGAACTCCGCGAAGTCGGCGACCTGATCACATGGAACCTGAACATCCGGCAGTTCGCCCAGGACCTGATCGAGCGTTGTACCGATGTCCCTTTGCTCAAGAGCTTCTGGTTTGCACTTGCCGGCCGCTTGCCGCGCAAGAGCAACGAAAAGTTCCGCCATGGCCTCAGCGTGCTAGACCCCACTTGTGGCTCCGGCGCCTTCCTGTTCGCCGCGCTGAATATCATCAGGCCCCTGTACGACGCCACTTTGCGCACCTTGCACGCGGTACGCAGCGATACCCTGATTTCAGGCGAGAAGAGCCGGCCCGAGAAATGGGCCGAGGTGGACGAAATCCTCGCCCGCTTCGCCGCCGCCAAATCGGACCGCGCGCAGGACTACGCGCTCATCAAGCACATCATCGTGCACAACTTGTATGGCGTGGACATCGAGGAACAGGCTACGGAAATCGCCAAGCTGCGGCTCTTCCTCAAACTGGTATCCCTGCTGGAGCCTGGCGACGACATCGAACCATTGCCCGACATCGACTTCAACATCCGCCACGGCAACACCCTGGTGGGCTATGCCACGGCCGACGAGACCGAGCGCGCCGTCAAGGGCGACAACCAGGGCAAGACCTTCAACCTGTTTTCCGATGCGTGGGAAGACATTCGCCTTCGACTGGTTGCGGTCGAACAACAGTACGACAACTTCCAGATTCAGCAAGTCCAGCGCGGGGGCCATGTGTCGGCACAGGACAAGCAGGCATTGACTGACACGCTGCATGACCTGGAAGAGACCTTGAACTACCATCTCGCGCGCGAGTACGGTGTTGACCCGACCAAGACCAAGAAGTACGAAGAGTGGAAGCTAAACCACAAGCCATTCCATTGGTATGTGGATTTCCATCCACTTATGCGGGCTGGTGGTTTTGACGTAATTATTGGCAATCCTCCGTGGAAGGAATACGCCGCAGTCAAGAAGTACTACCGCGTCATTGGTTACGACACTATTGAATCCGGCAATCTCTACGGCATCTGCATTGAGCGGGCGTTTCAAATTGGCCACAACGACAGCCACACCAGCTTCATTGTGCAATTGCCGCTAGCCAGCGCAAGCCGAATGCAGACTATGCGGAGTTTTATCGAAAGCAAGTCTGCGGATCTTTGGGTCGCAACGTTTGACGACCGCCCCGGAAGACTCTTCGAGGGGCTACAGCATTGCCGATCAACTATCTTCATTTCCCAAAAAGGGGAAACCACAGGACTCCCGCCTACGTCTAGCCGGTACCAGCGGTGGCCTTCGGAAGCTCGAAGGGAAATGATTGCTTGCTTGCGCCTGGCGAGGTATGACTGGCCCAGCGCTCCGGAAGGCGCATGGCCCAAGGTGGACGACTCTTGGATCGCTTCAACACTGTTAAAGCTCTTGGTTCACGAATCATTACCGATCGAACGGGAACGAAAGCGTGTCGAGTCGAAACACTTTGTCTACTATCAAGAAGCAGCTCAATATTGGATCAAGGCCACATCGCATCTGCCTTACTACGCCAAGAATAACGAGGAAGCGACACCTTCGCATGGTCGGTGGTTGTACTTCGACACTGCAGCTCATGCGGCTGTTGCCTCGGCAATTCTCAACAGCAACCTGTTCTATGTATGGTTCGTTGCTTTTGGTGATTGCTTTCATGTCACCGACACACTTGTATCCGCATTTCCTGTGCCCGATGGGGCGTGGGCAGATAGCGAACTGGTTGCCCTCAATGCCCAACTCATGAAACAGCTTGAGCGAGGGGCGGCACGGAAAATTATCACCTCGCGGCAAGCCGGGCGAGAGGATCGAATTGAGTACGACGAGTACTATGCAAGTGACTGTAAGGAATTGATCGACTCGATTGACCAGCGGCTTGGCGGGCATTTGGGACTGATCCAAGCCGAGGTGGATGCCATCTGCTCGTTCGACTTGAAGTTCCGAGTCGGTGCTGTAGCTGAAGAGACAGGCAATGATTGACCTCAGCCCCACCCAAGCCGCCTCCCGCATCGCTACGCTGTCGTCTGCGTTTGAGATTCCCGTAGTACGCGGTTATGCCAGTGACAAGCAGGAGGCGCGCTGCACTCAGCGAAGGAGAACCCATGGGCATTGAAACCTTGACCGACGAGAGAATTGCGCAACTGCTCGCTTGCCCCAAGCGCGTCGAGAACCCGCAGGCGCGCGAGAAGCAGGAAGGCAAGCACCTCAGGCGCGATTTTCGTGTTGTCAGTGACGGTGGCGAGCATCGCTTTGCCTTGTTCACCCGCCAAAGCACCAGGATTGCCGAGGGCTTCAGCGCCGGATTGATGTGGCACGCCAAGACCGGGGAGGAAGTGATGCTGCTGCGCTGTAATGGCAGCGACCACCCTCATCCCAACGCGCTGGAGCGCGAGCGCATCGAGTTCCAATACCATGTGCACCTGGCGACCGAGCGTTACATACAGGCCAATCGCAAACCCGAGGGTTATGCCGAGGAGACGCAGGCCTATCGAACGCTGGCGGGTGCCTTGCACCATCTGGTGCAGCGAGCGCATATTCAGGGTTTGCAATCTCAGCCTGACGAGGCGCTGCAACCGGGTTTGTTTGGAGACCAGCCATGAACACGAGTGATCTGGAAAGCACGCTCTGCCGCGCCTTGTGCGGTAGCGTGACGGTGCAGCAGCGCGCCGATGCCTTGTGGCGTGTCGATACGCCCTGGACGTTTCCCGACGGAGACGGCTACTCGATCTATATCTCGCCGGCGCCAACCGGCGGCCTGCGCATCAGCGACCAGGGTTTGACGCTGATGCGCCTGAGTTATGAAAACGATTTGGTCAAGCTGCGCGAAGGCACGCGGGGCCGCTTGCTGACGCAGGTGCTGGCCGATGCGGGCTTGATGGAGGACGACGGCGAGTTTTTTCTGGAATCCACGGCTGAAGACATCGGGGCCAATGTGCTGCGCCTCGGACAAGCGCTGACCCGGGTGCACGACCTGACATTCCTGAACCGCGCCAGGGCGGAAAGCACGTTTTACGAAGACTTGCGGGAGAAGCTGGAAGCGCTGGTGGGCAGCGAGCGATTGACCGAGAGTTACGTCGTGCCCGGCGTGCCGAATGGCAGCGACTATCCGGTGGACTATTTCATCCAAGGGGGGGCTGTCCCCTTTTATTTGTTTGGTGTGCCCAATCGGGACAAGGCACGCTTGGCGACCATCATCCTGCAGCATCTGATCGCGTCCGGGCTGGACTTCGATTCGATGATCGTCTACCAGAACATGGCCGACTTGCCGCGCCCGGATCTGAGTCGCCTCACCAATGCCGCCAATGACATGATCGATTCGCTGGACGCGACGGATGATTTCCAGCGCAAGCTGTTGCGGCGCGTGAATGCATGATTGAACTCAGCCCCGCCCAAGCCGCCTCACGCATCGCTACCCTGCTCAAAACGCCCGAGAGCCAAACCCTCGAATTCAAGCGCGTCTCGGGCAAGATGGTCGGCAAGGCGCTGGAAACCATTTGCGCCTTTGCCAATACCGAGGGCGGCGTGCTGGTGCTCGGTATCGGCGATGCGATCGGCAGCAGCGGTGTTGCGCGGCTGCATGGCGTGCAGGAGAACCCCGAAGCTGTGGATGAACTGCGGCGCAAGACGCTGACGCAATTGAACCCGGCGCTCTCAGGATTGCACTGGATGCGCCTGCCCTGCACGCGGAACAACGGAGATGCGGGATACATCGTGATGTTGCGCGTGGAGAAGAGCGACAAGGTGCATTCCATCGTCGATGACGGCACCTGGACGCGCATGTCGGCCTCGAACCGCGAAATGAATGCCGCCGAGATCGCCGACCTGCACTACCGGCGCGGCGTGCGCAGCGCGGTCAGCGAGCCGGTGCCGGTGGCGCTGGAACTGCTGGAGACGGATGCCTGGCGCCGCTTTGTCGGCGCGCGCGGACTCAAGTCGGGCACGTTTGCCGAACAGTTACAGCGCATCGGTCTGGCAATCAGGGTAGGAAATGAATTGCAGCCCATGCGCGCTGCGGTGCTGCTGTTTGCCGACGAACCGGGGAGCCTGCTGGCCGCGCATGACACGCGGGCCGACATCCGGCTCATGGTCTATGACGGCAAGGCAGCATTGCCCGGCGCCACGCCCAATTTGCGCAAGGCGGCCAAGACGATACGCGGCCCCCTGATCGACCAGATCGACGCAGCCGTGAAGGCGGTGCTGGACGAACTGGCGCAAGGGCTGACGCTTTCAGGCAGCGGCTTCAAGACGCGCCATGTGTATCCGGAACGGGTGGTGAAAGAGGCCATCGTCAATGCGGTGATCCACCGCGACTACCGCCTGAACCGCGACATTTTCATCCGCATCTTTGACGACCGGATCGAAGTGGAAAGCCCCGGCGCGCTCCCAGGCAACATCACGCCGGCGAACATCGGCCGCGCGGGCTCGAAGGCGCGCAACCCGCTGGTGGCGCAGAACCTGCGCGAATTCCCCGTGGCGCCGAACATCGACGCCGGCGAAGGGGTGAGGATGATGTTCGCCGAGATGGACGCCGCCCAGCTCTACCCTCCGCAATACAGCCAGAACCTTGAGACAGCGGTCGAGAGCGTAACGGTAACGTTGCTGAATCTGGAGCGCCCCAGCGTGTGGAACGAGGTGAGCGACTGGATCGACCGGCATGGATCGATCGCCAACGCGGATTTGTGCAGGATTGCCAAGGTAGAGACGCTCAAGGCATCGAAGATGTTGGGTGGCTGGGTGGATCAAGGTGTGCTCGAAGCCTTGCCGGATAGAGGCAAACGCAACATGGCCTATACCAAGCCGGCGCAAGGAGGGGAGCAGCAAAGTTTATTATCCGACCTGGCGGATAATAACAACGGCGAAAGCTAAAAAGACTTGTGCAGCAATGGGTTGGCGTATGGGTTGTTATCCATGAGCGGTGTTTGCCGGGGCAAAATCCCCTGGTGAGGGCTGGCAGTGGCGAGTTGTTTTCCACATGCACCGGAAAACAACCCGGGAAACCCTAAAACACTTCATTAAAACAGTGCAGTAGGAGTACCGTTATTATCCAGAAGGCCGAACTGTGGAAGATCGAGCGCGCAGGCCTGCTGCTCAGTGGCGTAGGAGAGCCGAGCCTGCTCGCGGCGCCAATGAGCGCATTCTTCGCTTCGCGGCAATGCCCGGGTACAGCCATCCGCGCTGCCATGGACTGGGCACTGGATCAGGCGCGCACACGGCAGGCGGTGATCAGCGGATTTCATTCGCCGCTGGAACAGTCGGTACTGTGCCTGCTGCTGGAAGCGCGCAGTCCAGTAGTGGCAGTGCTGGCAAGGCCGGTGGGTGAGGCACGCTTGAAACCCGATTGGGAAACAGCCATCGCCAGGGGCTGCATGACCGTGGTAAGCGGCAGTACGCAAGCCAAACGGCTGACCAGAGAAGAGGCGCTGCAACGCAACGAACTGGCAGCGCAACTTGTCGAGCGCATCGTGATTGCCTATGCCAGTTCAGGCGGCAACTTGGCCCGACAAGCCGAATTGTGGGCAAGGCGAGGTTCGCAGCTACTGTACCTTGGTTATGGTTAACCCGCGGACAAGTAGCCCCGGTCGAAAAGTCGGCGCTGGCGGGACGGCACTTATTTCCGTAGCCAGCCGATTTCCCGCGCGGTGACGGGGCCGATCAGCGTCAGCGCCAGGCTGCGGGGAATCTCGGCCTGTGCTGCCGTGAGCGGGATGCGCCCGCCCATGATTTCGGCGTATTCCTGCGGATAGCGCGGATTCTGTTCCGGGTCGGCGTAGCCGTCGGGAAAGCGCGGCAGGTTGGTGGCCGGGTCGTATTTGTCGGTGGCGCCCAGTGTATGCAGCAGTTCGTGGGCGATGATCGCGTTGTTCGATCCGGCCATGGCCGGGCTGGCGAATGCGTTGATGACGCCGACCAGGCCGCGCTCGAGGCCGACCGAATGCGCGATGCGCGGATTGGCTGCCGGATCGTGATACAGCACGAACAGGCGCACGGCGGGTTTCGGGCCGGCGATGCGGTCATTCCGCAATGCCCACCAACGCATCTGCAGGCTCCAGAAGATCGACTGGACCGGGTTGGCGTCACGCGGCGGTGCGGGCAGCATGGCGGCGACGGGTGGCGCCACCGTTATTGACAGCGGGCGCCACACGGTCAAACCATAGCGCTTGGCCTCTTCCTCGAAGAATGCATCGATGGCCCGAAACGAATCAGCATCGAGCGTGCCGACGTAACGCTGTGCCTTGCCTGAACCATCGCCGGCGATCGGATAAATCCCGACATGCAGGGTGTTTTGCCAGGCCGTGGCGCGGGAACGGGCAAGCCAGGTTTCCTGCGCGACTGTGGCAAGGATCAGCAGCAGAATGATGATGCGAATTGCCTTGGCCATTGGAAAAATCACCAAAAACGATTAAGGTGCTTGCAGAAGGCGCACTGCATTGTGCGGTTTGTCCGGGGTATTTTGCCACCCGGCCGCCAACTCATCGCGGAGGTTAAACTACCCTTATGAAAACACATACTTTTTATCGTGTCATGCTCGGCCTGCTGGCCGGCTTGTGGTTCGCCACCAGCGTCCAGGCGCTATCGCTGGCGGATCTTTCAGGTCAGGATGCCAGTGGCGGGCTGAAGGAGGCGCTGACGCAAGGTGCCGGCAAGGCGGTCGACCTGCTGGGCCGTACCGATGGCTTTCTCGGCAATCCGAAGGTCAAGATTCCCCTGCCCGACAGCATCCAGCAGGTCGAGAGCGTGTTGCGCATGTTCGGCATGGGCAAGCAGGCCGACGAACTGATAACGTCAATGAACCGCGCCGCCGAGGCGGCGGTGCCGCAAGCCAGGGCCTTGCTGGTGAATGCGGTCAAGCAGATGAGTGTCGAAGACGCCAAGGCCATCCTGACGGGCGGCGACGATGCGGGCACGCAGTATTTCCGCAGCAAGACAGCACAGCCGCTGACCCGGCAGTTCCTGCCGATCGTCAAGCAGGCCATGGCCAAGGTCAAACTGGCCGAGCAGTATGAAAAGTTTGCCAGCAAGGGCGCCAAATACGGACTGGTCAAGGAAGAGGACACCCATCTGGAAAACTATGTCACCGCAAAAGCGCTGGATGGCCTCTATCTGATGATTGCCGAAGAGGAAAAGGCGATTCGCACCAATCCGGTGGGTGCCGCCGGCAATCTGGCGAAAAAGGTGTTTGGCGCGCTGCAGTAATTCCATAGTGCATGGTTTGAATTCTCCCCAGCGGGAGGCGGTACGCTATCTGGACGGGCCGCTGCTCGTCCTGGCCGGCGCCGGCAGCGGCAAGACGCGCGTCATCACGCAGAAGATCGCCTACCTGATCGGCGAATGCGGCATGGCGCCGCAGCATGTCACCGCCATCACCTTCACCAACAAGGCGGCACGCGAGATGCGCGAGCGCGCCGGCAAGCTGGTCGGCGACCGCGCCGAGGGGCTGACCATCAGCACCTTCCATGCGCTGGGGGCGAAAATGCTGCGCCAGGAAGCGCGCCACATCGGCCTCAAGCCGGGCTTTTCGATTCTCGATGCCAGCGATACCACCGCGCTGTTTCAGGAATTGCTGAAGGGTGTCGACAAAGCCCGTGTGCGCCTGATCCAGCAGCGCATTTCGCTGTGGAAGAACGCACTGCTCGGCCCCGCCGAGGCGCTCGCGCAGGCGGAAGACGACCTCGATGTCGGTGCGGCGCGCGTCTATCAGGAATATGACCGCACCCTGAAGGCCTATCAGGCGGTCGATTTCGACGACCTGATCCGCCTGCCGGTCAATCTGCTGGAGGCGGACGAGGCGGCCGCCCAGCGCTGGCGCAGCCGCATCTGGCATCTGCTGGTCGACGAATACCAGGACACCAACCGTTGCCAGAACCGGCTGATGCGTTTGTTGACCGGGCCGCGCGCGGCCTTCACGGCGGTCGGTGACGACGACCAGTCGATCTATGCCTGGCGCGGCGCCGACATCGAGAATTTGCGCCTGCTGAAGGACGAGTTCCCCACCCTCAAGGTCATCAAACTCGAACAGAACTATCGTTCGACCACGCGCATCCTCAAGGCCGCCAACAATGTGATCCGCCACAATCCCAAGCTGTTCGACAAGCAGTTGTGGTCGGACAAGGGGCATGGCGACGTGATTCGCGTCATGGCCTGCCGCGACGGCGAACACGAGGCGGCGTGGGTGGTCACGCGGCTGCTGGCGCACAAGTTCGAAACGCGCGGCCGCTTCCGCGATTACGCGATCCTCTATCGTGGCAACTTTCAGGCGCGCCTGTTCGAGCAGCAACTGCGCGCCCACAAGGTGCCCTACGTGCTTTCCGGCGGGCAGTCGTTTTTCGATCGCACCGAGATCAAGGATGTCACCAGCTACCTGCGCCTGCTGGCGAATGACAATGACGATCCGGCCTTCATTCGCGCCGCCACGACACCGAAGCGCGGTATCGGCGGCAGCACGCTAGAAGCGCTGGGCCACGCCGCCGGGCGCCGCCACATGAGCCTGTTCGCCGCGATTTTCGCGCCGGGCATCGAGACTGAAATCAAGCCGGCGCAGCTCGCCGCGCTGCGTGAATTCGGCAACTTCATCAACCGTATCGAATGGCGCGCAAGCCGCGAGCAAGGGGAGGCAGTCGGCGCGGTGCTGGAAGACCTGCTCAAGGCCATCGGCTACGAGGCCGCGTTGTTCGAAGCGCTGGAGGTGCGTGAAGCCGAAACGCGCTGGAGCAATGTGCGCGACTTCGTCGGCTGGCTGGCCACCAAGGCGGCCGAGGAAAACAAGAACCTGCTGGAACTGGCGCAAACCATTGCGCTGATCACCATGCTCGACAAGCAGGACGACAACCACGACGCCGTGCAGCTCGCCACCCTGCACGCCGCCAAGGGGCTGGAATTCCGCCACGTCCATCTGGTCGGCGTCGAGGAAGGCAATCTGCCGCACCGCGAGGCTGTCGACAGCGGCAACATCGAGGAAGAGCGGCGGCTGATGTATGTCGGCATCACGCGCGCGCAGATGAGCCTCAACATCAGCTGGTGCGCCCGGCGCAAACAGGGCCGCGAATATTTCGAGCGCACCCTGTCGCGCTTCATTGATGAAATGGACGGGGGCGGCAGCGACGACATCAGGCGCGAAGGCCAGGGCGCCGTCCCGCCAGCGCCGACTTTTGACAAGGCCGCCGGCAATGCCCGGCTGGCCAACTTCAAGGCGCTGTTGAAGAAGTGAGTGCGGCAATCGCCGCGACGCGCGCCTCATGCACCCGCGCCGGAATCTGCGCCGGATCGCTGCAGGCACGGGCGACTGCACCGGCATCCACTCCCTGCATTGCCATCAACGCCTGTCGCCAGATATCTGCAGCGGCATAGTCGAGTTCGGTGAAGCCGAGCCGGCCGCGAAAATCGGCTGCACAGGCGCCCAGCACTTCCTCGAAGCGTGCCGGACGGCGCAGGGCGTCGCAGCGTTCGAGGATCTTCACTTGTGTTTCGGGCCGCAGTTCGGCGACCCGGTACATGTCGCCGTGATAGCGGGCGACCAGGCGCGCCACGTCGCGGCAGTCGGTCGGTACGCGCAGGCGGTCACACAGGGATTCGAGCAGGGCCACGCTTCTCAGTTCATGGCCGGCATGGCGCGGCAGGACGTCGGCGGGCGTCGTGCCCTTGCCGAGATCGTGAGTGAGCGCGGCAAAGCGCGCCGGCAGCGAGAGGTCCAGCCGCGCCGCCATGTCGATCACCATCATCACATGCACGCCGGTGTCGATTTCCGGATGAAAATCGGCGCGTTGCGGCACGCCCCACAGGCGATCCAGTTCGGGCAGCAGCTTGTTCAACGCACCGCAGGCGCGCAGGGTTTCGAACATGCGCGAGGGCTGCGCCTCCATCAGGCCGTTGGCCAGTTCCTGCCAGACGCGCTCGGCCACCAGCGCGTCGACCTCGCCGTTCGCCACCATCCGTTGCAGCAGTGTCAATGTTTCGGGCGCCAGTGAAAAATCGGCGAAGCGGGCGGCAAAGCGGGCGATGCGCAGAACGCGCACCGGGTCTTCGGCAAAGGCCGGCGCAACGTGGCGCAGCACCCGCGCCGCCAGGTCACGCTGGCCGCCATGGGGGTCGATCAGTGTGCCGTCCGGCGCACGGGCAATGGCGTTGATCGTCAAATCGCGCCGCGCGAGGTCGTCTTCGAGCGTAACGCCAGGGTCGGTGTGGAAGACGAAACCGGCATAGCCCGGCGCGGTCTTGCGCTCGGTGCGGGCCAGTGCATATTCCTCGTGCGTTTGGGGATGGAGGAACACCGGGAAATCCCGGCCCACTGGCTTGAAACCGGCTTCCAGCATCTCTTCCGGGGTGGCGCCGACCACCACCCAGTCGCGGTCCTTGACGGGCAGGCCGAGCAATTCGTCGCGGATGGCGCCACCGACGCAGTAGATTTGCATGGCGGCCATGCCAGGGCGGATCAGGGTCGGAACAGCGCGTCGATTTTCGCCGCGCTGTCAAAGTCACGCGCCGAAAGACCCCCCGCATCGTGGCTGGTCAGGGCCACCGTGCAGCGGTTGTAGGCGACTGCGAGATCCGGATGGTGGTCGCCGCGGTGCGCGATCCAGGCCACTGCATTCACGAAGGCCATGGTCTCGTGATAGTTGGCGAAGCTGTAAACCTTGACGATGCGGGCGGCATCGCGCGACCAGCCGTCCAGCTTGACGAGGCGGCTGGCGATTTCGGTTTCGTTCAGGGCAGCGGTCTTTGGCATGATGGCGTTAAAGATAACAGAAGGTGAACCGGTCGGCATCGAACACGACTGCCAAATGGGCGCCGCGATTCAGAGCGTAATCCCAGGATCCCTTGGTGGCGCAGCCTTCATGACACTCGCTGACGCCGTTGGGTGATTCGATATCGCGCTCGCGGTCGTACCAGCTTAGCAGCATGGTGTCGTCGCCCAGCTGTTGCCTGGCAATGACGTTGGCCAGCGCGAGCGCGGCGTTGAAGTCGAGGCCGAGTTCGGTTGTTTCGAGTTGCAGGGTTTTCATGTTAATGCGTGAAAGAACAGCGTTTGCGCCGGGCCAATCCTTCTCTCCCGCTTGCGGGAGAGAGGGATTGAGGGAGAGGGCTGCCAAGCAAACGCGGCAAGCAGCGCAAGCCGCAACCTGCTCCCATGCCAAAACGAAGCGCCCCGTGATACGCGAGCGTCAGCGAGCCATTTGGAACACCCCGCGAGGGAGGCACCAGGCCGCAGGACGCCACGAGGTGGCGGTCCTGAGCGCAGCGAGGGATTCGGCGCAGTCGAACAAAGGGGGCGGGCGTCTTTCATGATTGGGGGCGTAGCCAACGCGTCATGAAAGTTTGCGCGGGGCAAGATAACCCGGCGCCACCGCTTCCAGCGGCGTGGCGGCGAGGCCGAAGGGCAGGGTGCAGCCGGCCGGGCAGACGCTGGGGATGGACATCGAGCGCACGTTGTCGCGCGTCATCGGTCCGTTGGGCACGAACTCCATCGCCCAGGCCTGCAGGTAGGACAGTCTCGGCGGCAGGCCGAGAATGGGGCGCGGGTGGCCGCTCACTTTGCCGGTATAGGCCACCAGTTCGCGCAAGGTATAAATCTGCGGGCCGCACAGCGGATAGGTCTGGCCGTGGCTGGCCGAGTTTTCGAGGCTGGCGACGATTGCCGAAACCACGTCCTCGATCCAGACCGGCTGGAAGCGGGCATCGGGGCAGGCCAGCGGCACGATGGGTGCGATTTTCAGCAAGTCGGCGAACAGGGTGAGGAACGCATCGCCGCGCCCGAAGATCACCGAGGGCTGGAAGATTGTCGCAGCGGGGAAGGCCGCTTTCAGGGCAAGTTCGCCCTCTGCCTTGGAGCGCAGATAGTCGGATGGCGCGTCGGTGGCTGCGGCGAGGGCAGAAACATGCAGCAGGCGCGGCACGCCGGCAGCATTACTGGCAGATGAGGCAGCACGCGCGATCTTCCCGGGCAATTCGACATGGGTGCGCTGGAAATTGCCCTTGAGGATGCCGACCAGGCTGATCACCGCATCCTGTCCGACCATCAGGCGTGCCAAGCTTGCTTCGTCATGCACATCGGCTTCCACAACGTTGGCCGTCGGCAGCACGGTAAGGTGCTTGACGCGATCGCGGCGACGCGTCGGCAAGGTAAGGAAGAAGTCGGCGCTGGCGAGACGGCGTGCCAGCGCACCGCCTAAAAAGCCGGTGCCACCGATCAGTAATATATTTTTCACAGCGCCTCCGCCGGGCCGCCCCAAGGAGGCGCAGCCAGCACATGGAGCGGGCAACGCCCGCGAACACCCGTCACCCCCTTCCCCGGGAAGGGGGCTGGGGGGATGGGGGCCTTTTTCATACCTCCGCCGGGCCGCCCCAAGGAGGCGCAGCCAGCACATGGAGCGGGCAACGCCC
>CAZOMI010000048.1:0-6287 GCA_964580925.1 uncultured Methyloversatilis sp. | reverse complement strand
GCGAACACCCGTCACCCCCTTTGGTCTTGGCATAACCTGGCTTCGCCAAGTAAGCCTCCATCGCAACATCGCCCCGAGGGTTCGTTGTCCCGGGAAGGGGGCTGGGGGGATGGGGGCCTTCTTTTTCAAGGCAGTGACTCCGCCGTGCCGTCGCCGAAACCACGCGGGCGAATCGTGCCCAGGCGCGCGGTCAGCGAGGGCGCGGTCCCATTCGACAGGGTGGCGTAGTTGATGGCATTGGCCATCACCTTCTTGACATAGTCGCGCGTCTCGTTGAAGGGGATGGTTTCTGCGTAGATGGCGCCTTCAAGCGGGTGCTCGGCGCGCCACTTGCGCGCCCGGCCAGGTCCGGCGTTATAGGCGGCAGAGGCTAGTACCGGATGGTTGTCGAGGCTGTCCATCACCATCCGCAGGTAGTTCGTGCCGAGAATCACGTTGGTGTCCATTTCGGTGACGCGACCCGGATGAAAGTCGTGCATGCCGATCTTTTTGGCCACATATTTTGCGGTAGCCGGCATCAACTGCATCAGTCCCTTGGCGCCTGCACTCGATTTGGCGTCCATGATGAAGCGGCTTTCCTGCCGCATCAGGCCATACACCCAGGCTGGGTCGAGGCCGGCTTCGCGCACCCGCGGCTCGACCTTGGCGTAGAAAGGCGTCGGATAGCGTTGGGCGAAATCATGCTCGTTGCGCGTGCGGTCGGCAGTGCTGATGGCACGATCGATCACTTCGTGACGGCTGGCCAGTTCGGCCGCGGCAAGCAGTTGCCGGTCGTCGAGTCCCTTCAGTGCCCAGTTCCATTCACGAATGCCTTCGATGCGCATCTCGGCGCGGATCAGACCGATGCCGCGCACCAGTCCCGGCCGGGATGCCGCCTCGGCAAGCTCTTCGGTGCTCGGCGGGATGGGCCGGGGCGGCAGCATCAAGGGCCGGCCGAGTGCTTCACTGGCAAGAATGCCATAGAAGGAAGGCTGGTCTGCAATTCTTGCGTAAAGCGCGTGCGCGGCTGCATGCTCGCGGGCGGCAGAGTGGGCGCGCGCGCGCCAGTACAGCCATTCCGGCTGACTGGACAGGGCATCGGGCATGGCCGTGATGGCTCGCATCACCACCGGCCAGTTGCCGGAACGCAGTGCGGCGCGGATGCGCCAGGCGTGCTGTTCTTCGTCAAGGGTGGCGCCCAGGGCGGCCGCCTTGTCGAACCAGGCGCTTGCTTCGGGCTGGTGACTCAGCGCGGCACGCAGTGCCAGCCGGCCCCAGACGAAGGCCCGCCCGGTTGCGGGAAAGCTGCCCTCGATTTCCTGCCAGCGTGCAGCGGCCACCCGGGCATCGCTGCGGGCGACACGCTGCACCGCGAACATGACCAACTCCCGGTCGCGCCGCGTCTCGGCATACTTCTCCGGCAAGCTGGCCAGATAGCGTGCCGGATGATCGATGATGGCATCGACCGTGCGCCAGGGCAGGCTTTCCGCGGCCGGCAGCCAGCCGGCAATGGTGCGCGCCTCTTTGGTCTTGCCCAGGGCCAGTTGATTGCGCAGACGTTCCTGCAGACCATCGACCGGCAACTCACCCGCGGCCGCCAGACGGGTCAATGGTGGCAGACAGGGTCCGGCAAGCGGGGCGGGTGACGCCAGCAAGGCGCGCGCTTCAGCCACTGCCGCGGTGTCGCCAAGCCGCAAACGGACATCGATGCCGCGACAGTTTGCTTCGGCATCCGGCCGCTCCAGCCGGGAAAACTGGACGCTTGCCGCGGCCCATTCCTCCTTGCGGATCAACCACTTCAGCCAGTCGCCACGCGCTTTTTCGGCCAGATAGGTGCCTGCCTGCTGATCGATGAATTCGGCCAGGCCCGCATCGGAACCATCCTCAAGCTGCTGGCTTAGCTTGAAATAGCTTGCCCAGGGCGTCAGTGGATGTGTTTTCATCTTCGCCACGGCGCGGCTTAGTTTTATCCGCTCACCCTTGAAGAAGGCCTCGCGCGCCGCCTCAAAGGCGGTATCTTCGGGATGTGCAGCCTGAGCCAGCCCCGTCAGCGAAAACAGCAATCCCGGCAGGAAAGCCAATAAGATCAATTCGATATGCTTTTTATTCATAAAGTTACCGCTTGAACCTAAAAAAACCGTCAGATTTGCCGTTGTCAAACGCGAAGGGCGCTTCATTACGACGTAATCCACCGATCTGAATCAGTTGTGAGGCATTACGCTCGCCGCACCATCCATGCCTTCCAAGACTAGCACAGGGTCCAAATTGCTCCATGGCTGATCAGTCCGATCAATCCGCTGCTGTTCGCGCCGCGCTGCGGCGCGAAAAAATCGCTGCCCGGCTTGCCTTGCCCGCGGAACAGCACGGAACCCTCAGCGAACGCATCCTTGATCGCCTCAGCCAATTGCTGCAACCCCGCCCACCGGGCACCATCGCCTTTTGCTGGCCGGTTCGCGCCGAGGTGGACTGCCGCACCCTGGTGGCCGACCTCATCACTGCCGGCTGGCAGGCCGCCATGCCAACGGTCACGACGCTCAACGCGCCCATGCAATATCGTCTCTGGAATCCCGTTGCACACATGACGACCGACCCTTACGGTATCCCGGTGCCGCAGACCGAGCAATGTGTCACCCCCGACGTGCTGCTGCTGCCATTGGTGGCATGCGACCCGAATGGTTATCGCCTGGGGTACGGCGGCGGCTATTTCGACCGCACCCTGGCAGCCAATGTTCCCCACCCGCTGGCGATCGGTGTTGGCTTCGAATTCGCCATTGTCCCCAGCATTTTTCCCGAGCCGCACGACATTCCGCTCGACATCATCGTCACCGAGGCCATGGTGCGCCTGGTGCGACCCGTTGATGCCGCCCCAGCGCCTCAACACCAGGCACGGCAATGACCCATGAGTGATTCCGGCATCAACTCAACAGACAACTTCCCGCTGATCACCCTGCAGCCGGTGGCCGATGCCGGACATTTCTGGGTTGCCCTCATGCTGGAGGGCGATGTGCCGCTCGACAGCAGCGTACTGACGCGCGTACTGCGCGATTACGCTCTAGCCGCTGCGCTTGACGATGCCGTGTCCTGTATCGCTGTTGTCGATCCGCGATTGCTTGACCCGGCGCTGGTCGGGTCTTTGCTGCCTCCGGGTCGCCTGATCTTGCGCTTCCCGGTTGCCGTTGCCGCGGATACAGAGCAACATGCCACCCTGGGCGCCCTGCAGGATGCCGGCCTTGCCCTGATGGCCACCGGCTTTCCCGAACCCGACGCATCCTTGTTGCCTGGTTTGACCTCGCTGGCCGTGACCTGCCCGGGGCGTCATGTCCCGGCCGGTTTTGCCGAGTGGCTGAGCAAACTGCCAGGGCCGCATCTGGCGTTGGGCCCGACGCAGGATATCTGCCCCGGCTTCTGCAAATTCCACTGGCGGGCCGGACATGAGAACACAAAGGCAGCAAGAACCAAGGGTGATCCCACCTCGCGCAGCCTGTTGCTCAAGCTGTTGGTCCTGGTCACCTCGGATGCCGACTCGGCCGAAATCGGCGGGCTGATCAAACGTGACCCGAATCTGGCTTTCCATCTGCTCAAGCTGGTGAACTCCCCGGCCTTTGCCCCCGACCAACGGATTACCAGCTTTGCCCAGGCCATCGTACTGCTGGGGCGCCGCCAACTGCAGCGCTGGGTGCAACTGTTGCTCTATGCCCGGCCGCCGGGCAGCACGGTGGCCAGCCCGCTGCTGCCGCGTGCCGCCTTGCGGGCCAGCCTGATGGAAGCCCTCGCCAAATGTGTCCAGCTTTCTCATGATCAGCAGGATATGGCTTTCATGACCGGCATGTTTTCGTTACTCGAAGAATTGTTCGGCATGCCGGTTGGAGAGATCATCGCGCCGCTCAATCTGAACGAAGAAGTTGTGCAGGCGCTGACTGTCGGAGACGGACCGTTCGGCGCGCTTCTGGCCACCGTGATCGTGAGTGAAGGCCCGCCTTCTCCCGAGCTGGACGCAAATTTGCTGGGACTCGGCATTTCCCGCGAGGATTGGGCTGTTGCGCTGTCCGAGGCCGCCCGCTGGGCTGTTTTGGTCAGCCGGGAAGCGTAGTGTTAATGGCTGCCAATTTCGATCCCGTTACGCAGGCACAGATCCTCGACCAGATTCACGAGTCGGTGATCACCATGGATCTTGCCGGCTATATCACCGGCTGGAACAAGGGTGCGGAGCAGTTGTTCGGTTACAGCAGTGCCGAAGCGGTAGGCAGGCACATCCTGTTTCTCTACGCCGATCCGGAGGCCGAGGACGACAGCGAAAGTTTTCATGACACCTTTCTCGAGCATGGTGGCCGCGAACTGGAAGTGCGGCGCCGCCGCAAGTCGGGTGAAATTTTCTGGGCCAGTCTGCAACTGTCGCTGATGCGCGACGCCAGCGGCCAGCCTTGCGGACTGATCGGCTATCTGTCGGACATCACCGCGCGGATCGAGGCGGAAAAAAGCATGCGCCTGCAGGCGCGCATCTTCGAAAACAGCGAAGAAAGCATCCTCATCACCGATGTCGATCGGCGCATCCTTTCGGTCAATCCGGCTTTTTGCAAGATTACCGGCTACCAGGCCAATGAGGTTATCGGCCAGTCACAGGAATTCCTGCGCTCCGACAAGCATCCGACCCGGTTCTACGAAGACATCTGGGACCATGTCGAGCGGGTCGGCAACTGGCAGGGCGAAATCTGGAGCCGACGCAAGAATGGCGAGGTTTATCCCGCCTGGGGGTCGATCAGCCTGGTGCGTAACCGCGATGGGCAGGTCAGTCATTTCTTCTCGATGTTCACTGACATCACGGAGCGCAAGCGCGCCGAGGAGCGCATTCATTACCTGGCCTATTACGATGACCTGACCGGCCTGCCGAATCGTTCGTTGCTCAACAAGCTGGTCGACCAGGCGCTGGTCGAGGCGCGCCGCAACCGCCTGCATGGCGCGGTCCTGTTTGTCGACCTCAATCGTTTCAAGCCGATCAATGACACGCTGGGGCATGGTATCGGCGATCGCCTGCTCAAGCAGGTTGCCGAGCGCCTGCGTGAAGCCGTGCGCAACGAAGATGTCGTGGCGCGACTGGGCGGCGACGAGTTTGTCGTCGGACTGTTCGACATCACGCGGCGCGAGCATGCGGCGGTGGTCGCACAGAAATTGCTGGCCGCACTCGATCCACCGTTCTGGATCGACGAGCACGAACTCAAGGCCGGCGCCGCCATCGGTATCAGTATCTATCCGCGCGACGGCTTCGACACCGAGACGCTGCTGCGCACTGCCGACATCGCCATGTATCGCGCCAAGCAGTCCGGTCAGGACGGTTACGCCTTCTACAGCCACGAAATGAACCGGCGTGCGCTCGACCGGCTGAAAATCGAATCCGGTCTGCGCCACGGCATCGAGCGCAATGAACTGCTGTTGCACTACCAGCCGAAGGTCGACATCGCCAGCGGCCGCATTGTCGGTGCCGAGGCGCTGGTGCGCTGGAATCACCCCGAACGCGGTCTGGTGCCCCCTGGCGAGTTCATTCCCGTTGCCGAAGAGTCGGGGCTGATCCTGCGCCTGTCAGCCTGGGTTCTGGATGAGGCATTGCGTCAGGCACACGATTGGCTTGCCGCCGGGTTTGCCCCGCTCAAGGTGGCCGTAAACCTTTCGGCGCGCGACTTCTCTCCCGGCCTCACCGAGCGGGTGCAGGCTTTGCTCACCAGCCACAACGTACCGCCAAGCTGGCTTGAACTCGAGATCACCGAGGGCACGCTCACCCACAGCAACCGCGAAGTGATCAACATGATGGATGAACTCGCCGCGCTCGGCGTCAGCCTTTCGCTGGACGACTTCGGCACAGGCTATTCGAGCCTGTCCTACCTGAAGCGCTTCCCCATCGACACGCTGAAGATCGATCGTTCCTTCGTCACCGGCATTCCCGACGACAGCAACGATTGCGCCATCGCCGGTGCCATCGTCAGCATGGCGCAACGTCTCGGTCATCGCGTCATTGCCGAAGGCGTCGAGACTGTTGAGCAACTCGATTTCCTCAAGAGCCTGGGTTGCCAGGAAATGCAGGGGTTTTTCTTCTCGGCGCCGGTGCCGCCGGAAGAATTCACGGCCATGGTGCTTGAGGGCAAAGCGCTGGTGGTCTAAGGCCCGCCCCCATTCGCCCCCCTCGCGCGGGGTTCTTGACGGCTCGCTAACGCTCGGATATCACGGGGTGCTCCGATTCGATACCGATGCGGGTTGCGGCTGGCGCCGCGTGCCGCGTTTGCTTGGGACGGCCCGGCGCAAACGCTACGGCGCATGTG
>CAZOMI010000047.1:0-24818 GCA_964580925.1 uncultured Methyloversatilis sp. | reverse complement strand
CGCAAGCGACTTACAACTACAAAGTCGTGCGCCAGTTCGCCGTGATGACCGTTATTTGGGGCATCGTCGGCATGCTGGTCGGCGTCATCATCGCTGCCCAACTGGTCTGGCCGGAACTGAACGCTCATGAGTTCCTGAGCTATGGCCGATTACGGCCGTTGCATACCAACGCGGTGATTTTCGCGTTCGGGGGCTGCGCGTTGTTTGCCACTTCTTTCTACGTGGTGCAGCGCACCTGCCACACCACCCTGTTTGCTCCCGGCCTGGCGACCTTCATTTTCTGGGGCTGGCAGGTCGTCATCGTGTTGGCGGCCATCACGTTGCCACTGGGTTTTACCAGCGGCAAGGAATACGCCGAGCTCGAGTGGCCGATCGACATCCTGATCACCGTGATCTGGGTGGCCTATGCTATCGTATTTTTCGGCACCATCGGCACCCGCAAGACCCCGCACATTTATGTGGCCAACTGGTTTTACGGCGCTTTCATCATTGCCGTAGCCCTGCTGCACATCTTCAACAGTGCGGCGATCCCCGTCACCCTGACCAAGTCCTACTCGGCCTATGCCGGCGTGCAGGATGCGATGATCCAGTGGTGGTACGGCCATAACGCGGTGGGCTTCTTCCTGACCGCCGCCTTCCTCGGCATGATGTATTACTTCGTGCCGAAGCAGGCCGAACGCCCGATTTATTCCTACCGCCTGTCGGTGGTGCACTTCTGGGCGCTGATCTTTACCTACATGTGGGCCGGTCCGCACCACCTGCACTACACCGCGCTGCCCGACTGGACGCAATCCATCGGCATGGTCTTCTCGCTGATCCTGCTGGCGCCTTCCTGGGGCGGCATGATCAACGGCATCATGACGCTGTCCGGCGCCTGGCACAAGCTGCGCGACGATCCAATCCTCAAGTTCATGATCGTCTCGCTGTCCTTCTACGGCATGTCGACCTTCGAAGGTCCGATGATGTCGATCAAGACGGTTAATGCGCTGTCCCATTACACCGACTGGACGGTTGGCCATGTGCATTCGGGCGCGCTGGGCTGGGTGGCGATGATCTCCATCGGTTCGATTTACTACCTGATCCCGCGGCTGTTTGGCAAGGCGCAAATGTATTCGGTCGGCCTGATCAATGTGCATTTCTGGCTGGCCACGCTCGGCACCGTGCTCTACATCGCCGCACTGTGGATCTCCGGCGTGATGCAGGGTCTGATGTGGCGCGCCACCAACGCAGACGGCACGCTGACCTATGCCTTCGTCGAGTCGGTCAAGGCCTCCTACCCGTTCTGGACCATTCGCGTCGTCGGCGGCGTGTTGTTCCTCACCGGCATGCTGCTGATGGCCTACAACATGTTCAAGACCATCGCCAGTGGCAAAGCGGTCGATGACGCCCCCGTCCTCGCCCCCGCCCACGCCCACTGATCGCAAGGGAGACCATCACCATGTTGACACACGCGAAAATCGAAACCAGCAATACCCTGATGATCGTTCTGACCACGCTGGTCCTGGTCTGGGGCGGCTTGGTGGAAATCGTGCCACTGTTCTTCCAGAAATCATTGACTACGCCGGTCAATGAACTGGTCAAGCCTTACCCCGCCCTGGAACTGGCTGGCCGCGACATCTACCTCCGCGAGGGCTGCTACAACTGCCACTCGCAGATGATCCGCCCCTTCCGCGCCGAGACCGAGCGTTACGGCCACTACTCGGTGGCGGGCGAGTTCGTCTATGACCATCCGTTCCAGTGGGGTTCCAAGCGCACCGGTCCGGACCTGCACCGTGTCGGTGGCCGCTATTCCGACCAGTGGCACAAGATCCATCTGCTGAATCCGCGCGACGTCGTTCCCGAGTCGAACATGCCGGCCTATCCCTGGCTGGATCGGCCGCTCAAGGAGCCGAATATCGGCGCCAAGATGGCGGCGCTCAACAAGGTCGGCCTGCACAAGTATTCCGAACAGGAAATTGCCGAGGCGCCCCAGGCGGTCGAAGGCAAGACCGAACTTGACGCCGTCGTCGCCTACCTGCAGGGCATGGGCCTGGCACTCAAGCAGACCCGCTAAGCAAAAATGGATATCAACGACCTGCGTTCCATCTTCACGGTGCTGGTGTTCGGCGCGTTCATCGGCATCGTGGCATGGGCGTACTCCTCCAAGCGCAAGCAAGCGTTCGACGAGGCGGCGCGACTGCCGCTCGACGATGACGCGCCCGCGACCGGGAGCGGTGCGGGCCAACAGCACAACTGAAAGGAATTCGTCATGGATTTCAAGAACACGAGCGATTTCGTCCACAGTTTCTGGAACTACTACGTTATCGTCATCGTCATCGTCAGCATCCTCGGCTGCGCCGTATTTTTATGGATACAAGGTTCGGCCAAACATAAACCCGGCGAGGTCACCGGCCACGTCTGGGACGAGAATCTCGAAGAGTACAGCAACCCGCTGCCCAACTGGTGGCGCTGGATGTTTTACATCACCGTGGTGTTCGCGCTGGTTTATCTCGCGCTGTATCCCGGCCTCGGCAACATGGCGGGCAGCTTCGGCTGGACGGCGCGCGGACAGTACGAAGCCGAGATGCAGGCGGCCGATGTGCAATATGGCCCTAAATTCAACCAGTTCCTCCAGCAGGACATCATGACCGTGGCGGCCAACCCGGAAGCCAGGGAAATGGGCGCGCGGCTGTTCCAGACCTACTGCGCCCAGTGTCATGGCGGCGACGCCGGCGGCTCGCCGAGCTTTCCCAACCTGAAGGACGGCGACTGGCTGTGGGGCGGCACGCCCGACCGGATCAAGGAAAGCATCGCGCTCGGCCGGATGGGCGTGATGACCCCGAAGGGTACCAAGCCCGATATGGACGCAGAGCAGGTCAAGGATGTCGTGCACTATGTGCGTTCCCTGTCAGGTCTGACGGCCGATTCGGTGCGTATCCAGCGTGGCCAGGAACTCTATCCGCAAGCCTGCGCGGCCTGTCATGGCGCCGATGCGAAAGGCATGGAAGCGGCCGGCTATCCGAACCTGGCCGACAAAATCTGGCTGCACGGCTCGCGCGAGGACAAGATGATCGAAATCGTCACCAAGGGCATTACCAATCAAATGCAGCCCTATGGCGAATTCCTTGGCGAAGCCAGGGTGCATCTGCTGACTGCCTATGTCTGGGGTCTGGGCGGTGGCGTCAAGCCAGCCGCCGCGCAATAGTCACACGATGTTTATGAACTCTCGGCCATGAACGGCCGAGAGTTGCTCGCCAACCGTTGGTGGGTTGGTTTCGCATGGGCGATAATGGAAAAGTACGCAACGGCAGATTTCAGGGAATGCCTGGCCTTTTGTACCTCCATTGAGACGACCTAAGTCATGAACCGGAAAAATTCCCGAGTTGCCGCCGCCGCTCCCGCGGTGGAAGAGGGTCTCTACCAGACGCGCAAGAAAATCCAGGTGC
This sequence comes from uncultured Methyloversatilis sp., assembly GCA_964580925.1. Lineage (GTDB taxonomy): Bacteria > Pseudomonadota > Gammaproteobacteria > Burkholderiales > Rhodocyclaceae > Sulfuricystis. Next base: position 21,393 of record CAZOMI010000047.1, on the reverse strand, counting down.
GTTCGGTGACTGGCGTTTTCGCGACCTGGCGCTGGGTGCTGGTCTGGCTTACGCAGTTGCTGTACTACGGTTTGCCGTGGCTGCAGTGGAATGACCGGCAGGCCGTGCTGCTCGATCTGGTCAATCGCAAGTTCTACATTTTCGGGCTGGTATTGTGGCCGCAGGATGTGTTTTTCCTTGCCATCATCCTGATCATCTCGGCCTACGCGCTGTTTTTGTTTACGGCGGTGGCGGGACGCCTGTGGTGCGGCTATGCCTGCCCGCAGACGGTCTATACCGAAATCTTCATGTGGATCGAGGAGAAGATCGAAGGCAAGCGCAGCGCCCGCATCAAGCTCGACAAGGCGCCGCTGGACGCGCGCAAGCTGACCCGGCGCGGCCTCAAATATGGCGCGTGGATTTTGCTGGCGCTGTGGACGGGCTTTACGCTGGTCGGTTACTTCACTCCGATCAAGGAACTCTGGGTTGCGTTCTGGTCGTGGAATCTGGGTCCCTGGGAAACCTTCTGGATCTTCTTTTACGCCGCCTTCACCTATGCCTTCGCCGGGCACATGCGCGAACAGGTGTGTCTGTACATGTGCCCGTATGCGCGTTTCCAGGGCGTCATGTTCGACCCGGATACCCTGGTGATCACCTACGATCCGGAACGCGGCGAGCCGCGCGGGCAGCGCAAGAAAGGCGTCGCTCCGCAAAGCATCGGCAAGGGCGACTGCGTTGATTGCGACATCTGCGTGCAGGTCTGCCCGACCGGCATCGATATCCGCGATGGCCTGCAATACGAATGCATCGGTTGCGCCGCCTGCATCGATGCCTGCGACGATGTGATGGCCCAGATGAATTACCCCAAGGGTCTGATCCGCTATACCACCGAGAATGCGCTGGAGCGCCATTGGGGCATGCGGGAGATACTCGCTCACGTGGTGCGTCCGCGCATTGTCATCTACAGCCTTATCCTGGCCGGCCTCACGCTGGCGCTGATCTGGGGCCTGGCCAACAAGGCCGATCTGCGTGTCAATGTGCTGCGTGACCGGGCGATTCTGGCACGCGAAGTCGAGGGCGGATTGATCGAAAATGTCTATCGTCTGCAGGTCATGAATGTCACCGAACAGGCGCATCGATATACTGTCTCGGTATCCGGGCTCAATGACATCAGGCTGGAAGGTGAGCGCACGATCGAAGTGCCCGCCGTGACGAGCAAGACGCTGCCGATCCTGGTGCGCGTGCCCCTGGAATCCGGCCAGCAGGGCGCGCATGTGATTTATTTTGATGTCCAGGCAGAAAGCAACAGCGGGATGGCCGTGCATGAAAAGGCCACTTTCCTGATCCCTTGATTATCCATGCAATACGAAAGAACACCATGACTACTCCAGTGATACAAAATGCAAACCCCTGGTACCGGGAACCCTGGCCCTGGCTCCTCATGGTGCTACCGGCCACCGCCGTGGTCGTGGGACTTGCCTTTGCCTGGGTGGCCGTGGCGACCAGCGATGGATTGGTGACCGAGGACTATTACAAGGAGGGGCAAATGATCGGGGAGACGCTGGCGAAAAGCCGCCGCGCGGAAGAGTTGGGCATTGCCGCCGGCCTGCGTCTGACGAGCGACAGCATTCGCATCCGGCTGAGCGCCCGGCAGGCGGATATGCCAATGCCGTCAGCCTTGCTCGTGACGGTGTCGCATCCGACCCGCGCCGGACAGGATCAGAGAAGCATTCTCAAACCCGCGGGTGATGCTTATGATGCTTACGTCGGCAGCATGCAAACGACGGCATCCGGTCACCGGGTGGTGTTGATCGAGGATGAAGCGAAAACCTGGCGGCTGATGGGAAGCTTGGTGTTGCCCGCCGCCAACGAAACGATCATCGGCGGTGGCTAACGATAGACCAGTACCGGAATCTTCGAGTGCGTCAGCACCTTTTGCGTTTCGGAGCCAAGCAATAAACCACTGAAGCCGCGGCGTCCGTGGGATGCCATGAAGATGAGGTCGCAGCCGGTGGAATCCGCTCCCGCAATTACCGCCTCGAAGGGGATGTCGCTGGTCACGGCCAGTGACGAGCACTTGACCTTGTTCTCCTGTGCAAGCCTCTCGCAGGCGCCAAGTATCTTCTTGGCCTGCTTGTCGGCCATTTCGGCAAATTTCTCCGGCGTCGTCGGATCGATCAATGCACCCTCGCCGAAGAAGGCGATCGGATATTCTGGCTTGGCGTAGAAGAAGGTGATTTGCGCACCCGATTCGGCGGCGAAGCTGACCGCCTGCTTGACGGCTTCCGTCGAAAGCTGCGAACCATCGGTCGGAACGAGAATGTGTTTGAACATGTTTCCCTCCATTTGGTTGGCGCGGAGATAGTACTTGACGCAGATCAAAACTCTTGGCAACAACCCTTGACACAATCATAGCGCATTCTGGCAGTATGGCTATTGTCATGGCCGGCATCGCAACAGTGGCGTTCACTAGCAGGCATGGGCGCATAGCTGTCAGACGGCCGGCCAGAGGAGCATGGGCATGGCAAACAACAAGCGCAAGTCAGCCGCACTGACGCCACATCAGACCTTCCGTGCGCTCAATGAGGCGGTAGAAACCACCATTGACCCACTGGGCATGGCGGTGCCCTTGCTGCATGCCCAACTGGCCTGGGCGACGCACCCCCAGGAACTTGCCGAGGCCGCCGCGGAATTATCGACCCGCGTGCTGGCGCTGCAGTGGCATTCCTGGTGGCGCTTGCTCGGTCTGCCGGGCGAGGATGTCGAGAAGCCGCATCCGGACGATACCCGGTTTGTCGATCCGGTGTGGCAGGAGTCGGCGGCCTGGGATGTCGCCAAACAGTGGTATCTGCTGACCACCCACCATACCCAGGACATGCTTTACCAGTCGCCCGGCATGTCGAGCCGGGATCGCCGCCGCGCTGCATTCTGGTGGCGCAAGTGGCTGAATGCGATGGCCCCGACCAATTTTCTGCCGAGCAATCCGGTGGCACTGCAAAAGGCCGTCGAGACCAATGGCGAAAGCCTGCTGCGTGGGCTGCACATATTCATGGAGGATTTGCAAGCCGGCAACATCCGCATGACGCACCCGGATGATTTCAAGGTCGGCGTCAATCTCGCAACGACCCCCGGCAAGGTGGTTCTGCAAAATCGCCTGCTCGAGGTGATCCACTATGCCCCCACCGTAACGCAGACCTACCGCACGCCGCTGCTGATTGTCACGCCGTGGATCAACAAGTATTACATCCTCGACCTGACACCGAAAAAGAGCCTCGTCAGGTTCCTCCTCGGACAGGGGTTTGACGTCTATATCACCAGTTGGAAAAATCCGGATGCGTCAATGGCCGATGTCGGCTTTGACGACTACCTGACCGAAGGCATCGGCGCCGCTATCGAAGCGGTACGCAGCATCGCCAAGAGCGACAAGGTGCATACGGCGGGCTACTGCATTGGCGGGGCGGCCTTGTCTGTATACCTGGCCTGGGCGAACCGCCACTATGCCGCCAAGGACGTGCCGGTGGCGAGTGCCAGTTTTCTCACTACCTTGGTGGATTACCACAAGCCGGGCGACGTCGAGGTCTTCCTGGATGAGGGGAGCTTCAAGTATCTGGCCCACAACATGGAACAGAAGGGCTTCCTCGATGGCAAGGAGATGGCTGCAGCTTTTCGCCTGTTGCGCTCGAACAGCCTGATCTGGCACTACGTCGTGCATGGCTACCTGTATGGCGAGGCACCACCGCCCTTTGATGTGTTGTTCTGGAACATGGATACGACGCGCATGCCGGCCAAAATGCACACCTGGTACCTGCGCAATTTCTATCTTGACAACAAGCTGATCAAGAAGGACGCGCTGGAGATTGCCGGCCAGCCGATCGATCTGGCCCGCATTGTTCAGCCCGTCTATGGGGTGGCGGCGACGGATGATCACATTGCACCGTGGAAGCAGACCTTCCGCCTGAACAATCTGGTTTCCGGTCCGAAACGCTACGTGTTGTCGAGTTCCGGCCATATTTTCGGCATCGTCAATCCGGTGGTGCACCCGCCCAAGCGTGAATACTGGGTTGGCGCTACCGAGCGACACGATAACGCCGAGGACTGGCGCGCGCGCGCGGCGCATCATGAAGGCAGCTGGTGGGAGGACTGGATGCACTGGCTCAAGCCGCAGTCAGGTGCATTGGACAAGCCGCAAGCCCTGTCCAACAAGACCTACCCGGCGCACGGGGATGCACCGGGCACCTACGTTCTGGAAAGTTAACAAGGCGGCGCTGGCAGAATGTTGGGCGTCCCGCCGGCGCAAAAGTCGGCGCTGGCGGGACGGCGCTGGCGGCTTCGGCTATCATTGGAGCTTATTACTTAGGCTTCAGCCTGGCGGACAAGCTGCCGGGCGGGGTAATTGAAAGCGACAATGAAACGTCTGGATGACTTCCGCCTGCAATTGGGCAAGAATGAACTGGTGCCGATCATCATCGGCGGCATGGGCGTGGATATCTCGACTGCCGAGTTGGCACTCGAGGCCGCGCGGCTTGGCGGCGTCGGGCACATTTCCGATGCGATGGTGCCGACGGTGGCCGACCGCCGTTTCAAGACCCGCTTCGTCAAGGACAAGCTAAAACAGTACAAATACAACGTCGCCAACGACGACAAGTCGGACGTGCAGTTCGACCTCGCGCGCCTGGCCGAAGCGACGCAGATGCATGTCGGCAGCACCATGGAGGCCAAGCGCGGTAGCGGGCTGATCCTCATCAACTGCATGGAAAAGTTGACGATGAATGCACCGCGCGAGACCTTGCGGGTGCGCTTGCGCTCGGCGCTTGACGCCGGCATCGACGGCATTACGCTGGCGGCCGGCCTGCATCTGGGCTCGTTTGCCATGATGGAGGATCATCCGCGCTTCCACGATGCCAAGCTCGGCATCATCGTGTCCTCATTGCGTGCGCTGCAACTGTTTCTGAAGAAGAGCGCCCGCACCCGGCGCCTGCCTGACTACGTGGTGGTCGAGGGTCCGCTGGCGGGGGGCCACCTCGGGTTTGGCATGGATTGGGCGCAATATGACCTGCACACCATCGTCGCCGAAATTCGCGCCTGGATGGCCGCCGAACAACTCGACATTCCGCTGATTCCGGCGGGTGGCATCTTCACCGGCAGTGACGCCGTCGACTTCCTTGAACACGGCGCTGCAGCCGTGCAAGTGGCGACCCGGTTCACCGTTTCAAAGGAATGCGGACTGCCCGACGACATCAAGCAGGAATACTTCAAGGCCAGTGAAAACGACATTGAGGTCAATGGCATTTCGCCGACCGGCTATCCGATGCGCATGCTGAAACATAGCCCGGCGATCGGGGATGGCATCCGCCCCAACTGCGAGGCGTATGGCTACATCCTCGACGCCAACGGCAACTGCCAGTACATCCAGGCCTATAACCGCGAAGTCGCCGCCCATCCCGACGCCAAGAAGGTCAAGGTCTGGGACAAGACCTGCCTGTGCACGCAAATGCGTAATTTCGACCTATGGACCTGTGGCCATTACACTTATCGCCTCAAGGACACCACAGTGCGGCTGCCCGACGACAGCTACGCGCTGCTGACCGCCGAGCATATCTTCAACGACTATCGCTACAGCAAGGACAACAGCATTGCCTTGCCGGCGGACGTCTGAAGCCTGAAGTCCCGGAACGCTCGATTCAGGCGTTTCATTGGCTGGTTGCAATGATTCGCCGCCGGGCCCCCCGAAAATTGAGCCCTTGATGCGTATCAAGGCTTGCGGCGCTTACTGGGAAGAGAATGAACTGCCCTGTCATTCATCCGTAAATAGCCATGAACCTGTTGACCGAGCCCCTGCGCCACCACCATAAGCATTGCGATGACCTGTTCGTTGCTGCCGAGGCTGCCGCGGCAGCGAGCAACTGGCCGCAATGTCAGGCGCTGCTGAGCCGCCTGGGGGACGCCATTGATGATCATTTCTGCACCGAGGAGTCGGTGTTGTTCCCGGCCTTCGAAGCGGCTACCGGCATGGCGGGGGGGCCAACCCAGATGATGCGTGGTGAGCACGCCCGCATGCGCGAGTTGCTCGGGCAGATGCGCAGTGCGCAGACGGCACAGGCAGGTGATGCCTTCGCCGGTGCCGCCGAGACGCTGCTGGTGTTCATGCAACAACACAACCTGAAAGAAGAGAACATCCTTTATCCGATGTGCGATCGTGCGCTGGCGGCACAATCCGAAGGGCTCGCCGCGCAGCTTCAAGAAAGCCTGGTACCAAGGTGACTGACGAAAAATTGAGTTCTTCAGCCTGTCAGGTGATCGATGGCCGCGAGTTGCAGCCGCCGGAACCACTCGAACTGACACTCGCCGCCCTGGATACCCTGCCCGCGGATGGCGAACTGGTGTTGCTGGTGTATTGCCATCCGGCGCCCCTGTTCAATGTCCTGCGCAACAATGATTTTGTCTGGCAGGAAACCGTCCGCGACGACGGTACGCACGAAATCAGCATCCGCCACGCCTGAACGGACGTGCAGCCGAACCTGTCCTTCGAACAGGCGCCGCCGATTTCGGTGCCATACCGGTTTTTCCTGACGGCGCCTTGGTTTGGCGTCGCGGCCGGGTTGTTGCTGGCATTCATGGGGGAAGACATGCTGGCTTCACGCTGGACGCCGGGGGCGCTGGCGGGCACGCATCTGCTGGTTGCCGGTTTCATGTTGCAGGCGATGTGCGGTGCCTTGTTGCAGTTCGTGCCGGTGGCGACCGGAGGCAATATCTGGCAGCCGCGGCGGGTGGCTGCCTGGGCGCATCCACTGCTGATCGTTGCAGTCAGCCTGTTGGTAGCGGCCTTCCTGACCCAGCACCCGTTGTTTTTCATTTCAGCGAGCTTGGGGTTTGTTGTGGCGCTCGGCTTTTACGGGGGGGTGGTCATTGTTGCGCTCTGGCGCACGCCGGCGCAGGGCGCCTCCATTGTTGCCCTGCGCATCGCGCTGATCGGCCTGTTGGTGACGTTGGGTTTGGGGGTGACACTGGCTTACGGACTGGCGCATCCTACTGATCTGCCGCTGCTGGCGTTGACCGATGTGCATGCCGCCTGGGGGCTCGGCGGTTGGGGACTGCTGCTGCTGGCGGGCGTTGCCTATTTCGTGGTGCCGATGTTCCAGCTGACACCGTCTTATCCTGTCTGGCTGGCGCGTGGTTTTCCCTTGCTGTTGTTGGTGTTGCTGCTGGTGTGGTCGCTGCAACTCTTCGGTATCCCGGATGGTGTGCGCCAGTTTGTGTTGCTGGGCGGCCTGGGGACGGCGGGCTTGTTTGCCGTCACAACCCTTTATCTGCAAAGTCGCCGGCGGCGCAAGGTCAGCGATACCAGCTTGCTGTTTTTCCGTGCCGCCATGCTGTCCCTGGTCGCGCTGCTGGTTTCTGCCCTGCTGTTTAGTGCGGCGCCCGAAATTGGCAATGATCCGCGCGCCGCGGTGTGGCTCGGCATGCTTGCCGTGGTGGGGGTGTTTGTTACCGCCATCAATGGCATGGTCTACAAGATCGTGCCCTTCCTCAATTGGCTGCACCTGCAGCGGCTATGCGGTTTGGATACCCTGCCGCCAACCATGAACCAGATGATTCCCGCGCGGAGCATGCGCCATCAGTTTTACCTGCATCTGGCCGCACTGGCGTTCCTGCTGGCGGCGGTGTGGGTGCCGTCGCTGGCGCGTCCTGCCGGGTTGGTGTTTGCGCTGGCCTGCGCCTGGTTGGGGGTAAATCTGGCAGGGGCGCTGCGCGCTTACTTGCACTTCAAAAATCGTATTCGCGCAGCCGCTTGAAATCATTGATGGTGACGCGCCTGGATTGCACGCTGATCAGCTTCGCTTCGGCGAGGTCGCGGAAGATGCGCGACAGGGTTTCCGGTGTCAGATTGAGCCGCGAGGCAATGATCTGCTTGGAGGTCGGCAACGTGATCACGACACTGCCTGCGCAAGCGCCCTTGCCCTGGTCGGGACAATGTTGCAGCAGGTAACCGATGACGCGCTGGGCACTGGAGCGCAGCGAGTAGGATTCGACGTCGCGCATCAGGGAGTGCAGTCGCATCGACATGCTGGCCAGCATGCGGCGGGCGAAGGAGGTGTCGGTTTCCAGCAGCTCGAAAATCGCATCCTTGGCGACATGCAGCAGCAGCGTGTCGGCGATGGCCTCGGCGAATACCGGGTAGGGGCGGTCGATGAACATCACCGTCTCGCCAAAACTTTGCCGCGGCCCGAGGATATCGACCACTTTTTCGTTGCCGGTAGCGGAGGGGAAGGCCAGCTTGATTTGGCCGAAGATGATGATATAAAACCCGCGCGGGCTGTCGCCTTTCTGCAGCAGCATTTCGCCCACCGCCAGGCGCTTCTCCCGCGAATGGGCAGCGAGGTGCGCGACCTGTTCAGCAGTCAGTTCCTGAAACAGGGGCTGGCGTAGCAGAAAGTCCGGGATGTCGAGATGATTTGCCTGTTGATGGGACATGAAGTGATGTACAGCGGGTCTCTCAATGGGGCGCAACCTTACCATTATTTCGAGTGGGAATCTGATGCTCTATGTGATCGTGAAACATTTGCACATTACTTGTGTGGTTCTGAGTATCACGGGATTCTGTCTGCGCGGTGTGCTGACTTGGCAAAGGTCGGCGCTGACGGGACGGCGCTGGATGCGCATCCTGCCCCACATCAACGACAGCATTTTGCTGGTGGCGGCACTGACACTGGCGGTGTTGATCGGGCAGTACCCGTTTGTTGACGCCTGGCTGACCGCCAAGGTGTTAGGCCTGATTGCCTACATTATCCTTGGTGTTGTGGCGCTCAGGCCTGGGCGCAGTCCGCGTGTCAGAACAGCGGCGGGGTTTGCCGCCGTGGCCCTGTTTGGCTGGATTGTTTCGGTTGCGCTGACCAAGAACCCGCTGGGCCTGTTCGGCTGAGAGTCAGATGCGCAGTCCCGCGTGCAATTGCATGGATGGCGAACTGTGGGTGTTGGTGCTGTCCTTGGCTGTTGCGGCTGTTTTCGCGCGTTTGCTTGTGCGTGGCCGGGATGTGCTGACAGGGCGGCACTCATCCATGTGTGATGCGGCTAGCGTGCTGCGCAGACGACGGGGGTCGTTGATGGAGATGCGTTTGCCCTGAGTCACGATCAATCCGGCTTCAGTCAAGTCGTGGAGGATGCGCGACAGGGTTTCCGGTGTCAGATTGAGGCGCGAGGCGGCGATTTGCTTCGAGGTCGGCAGGATGATATCGACGCGGCCTTCGCAGTTCACGTCGCTCGGGCAATGCTGCAGCAGATAGCAGATCACGCGCTGGGTGCTCGAGCGCAGCGTATAGGATTCGATGTCATGGACGAGTGAATGATTGTGCATCGCGAGGCCGATCAGCATGCGGCGGGCGAAGGAGGGGTCATTTTCCAGCAGATCGAAGACGACATCCTTGGTGACATGGATCAGCAAGGTATCCATTATCGCTTGGGCGAACACCGGATAGGGGCGCTGGGCAAGCATCACCGCTTCGCCAAAACTCTGGTCAGGTCCAATCACGTCGACGACTTTTTCGTTGCCACTGAATGAGGGGAAGGCCAGCTTGATCTGCCCATAGACGACGAGGTAAAACCCGTTGGCGGCGTCACCTTTCTGGAACAGCATTTCACCCCTGCTGAGATACATCCCCCGTGAGTGCGCAGAGATAAGTGCCATCTGTCCTTGCGGAACCCCATCGAATAAGGGCATGCGTGCAAGCAATTTGGTGGTGTCGATGCGATTTTCGGTATGTGGGAGCATGTGATGAGTTCCGGAACGAATGCTTGTTTGCCATCGAGTATCAAGCCGGCGTTTTATCTGGGCTATGAGCAGACTGGCAGTGAGGTGCCTAACCGGTAGTTTCCCTGCATGCTAGACCTCAATCTGTGATGACGAAAGGCCGGCCAAGCTTCACCGTTGCTTGGCCACTACCTCGAAGTAGGTATGCGTATTTCCGGACTGGATGCAACAAATTGCGTAAAATCAATGCTGTGTAGAGAAAATTTGGTGGTGATGCAGGAAACGTAGAATACCACGAAATACAGACAAATACCCATAAATATAAAATGGGTAATAGCCAGTCCATGCCGTGATCTTCATTTCATCCATCTCGCAAGTACTCCGTGATTCAGTTCTGCTCAGGCTGGGCATTGCGATGGGTACGCTGGCCTTGCTTTCCTTCGCATCCATCGCGATTTCGACGGTCATTGCCGACGACATCAGCGGCCGGGCCAATGCGGTCAATGTTTCCGGATCATTGCGGATGCTGACCTTCCGCACGCTCAGCGAGGTTCTGCAACAGGAAAAACGCAGGCAGGCGTTCGAAACCATTGAAATCTTCGAGAATCGACTGCTGGGCCTGGAGCGTTTTGTCGTTGCCAAGGCTCCCCGGGGCGCAGCGTCGGTTGTCGCCGTTCAAGACGTCCTGCACAGGTGGAATACGCATTTCCGGTCCCTGGAAATCGCTGCCGCCGAGGGTGATCCATCCGCCCTGAAACGGATGGCGCAAGAAATTCCGGACTATGTAGAGCAGATCAATCATGTCGTGTATCTGATCGAGATCGAGCTTGAAAACAAGGCGCGCCTGCTTCATGTCATTCAACTGGCGCTGCTTGCCTGCATTGTCCTGATCAGTCTGCTAACCCTGTGGATGCTGCGCTGGCAGGTAATCCTTCCCCTGGCTCAGTTGCTGCAGGCAGCCACCACGGTGACACGGGGATCGTTCACGGTTCGTGTCGAGCATGTCTCCAGCGACGAGCTCGGTCAGCTTGGTCGTGCCTTCAACAAGATGGTGGCGGAGATCGCCAGCATGTATGCCAGCCTTGAAGACAAGGTAGAGGAAAAGACGCGTGAGTTGACCCGCACCAACCAGTCGCTTGAGCTGCTCTACCGGGTCACCCAGCAACTGTCCGCCAGTGATCTGACGCTTGACACCATACAGGCCGTGATGCGCGAGGTCGAAGAGGCGCTGGACCTTGGTCACAGCATGATCTGCATCAGCGAGAGCGGGCATTTCCCGGCACATGTCGTGAGCGCGGACCTTACCGGGGAGGAATTGCTTGACAGGTGTGGTCGAAATGACTGCGGCGAATGTTTTTCCCGCGCCGAAGCCGTGCTCATCGCGCAGGCACAGGCAGCTTCCTCCATCGCCATCCCCATCGGCGATGGCGATCAACTGAACGGCATCCTGCCGATATTGCTGAAGGATGGCAATCCCTTGACGCAGGAAAAAGCGCGCATCCTCGAAACCGTTGGCCACCACATTTCGAATGCCCTGATCAACATGCGGCGCACCGAGGAAAAACATCGCCTGGCAGTGCTCGAAGAGCGCTCGGTAATAGCCCGCGAGCTCCACGATTCGATTGCCCAGTCACTGAGCTACCTCCAGATCCAGGTAACGCGGCTGGAAAAAAGCCTGGATCGGGGCGGCGATACCCGGGCCATCGCCGATGAACTGAAGCAGGGCCTGAATGGCGTTTATCGTGAGTTGCGCGATCTGATCGTCACCTTCCGGCTGCGGATCGGCGCACAGGGTTTTAATGTCGCCCTGCAGGGGACGGTAACCGAGTTTACGAAAAAGCTGGGTTTCCCGGTCCGGCTGAGCAATGCGCTATCGGGTATCGCGCTTTCCGGCAATGAGGAAATGCACGTCATCCGCATCATCCGCGAAGCCCTGTCCAACATCGAACGTCACGCCGCGGCCCAAAGTGCCCAGGTCGACATCGCCGCCGCCGCCGACCATGTCGTTACCGTGCGCATCGCCGACGACGGCAAGGGCTTCGATACCCGCAAGACACCGGCCAACCACTTCGGCGTCAACATCATGAACGACCGTGCGTTGATCCTTGACGGTCGACTCGATATCGAAACCGCACCCGGCGCCGGTACCGTCGTCACCCTGCATTTTCTGCCGCAGAAATATCGGTAACCCAGCCCATGACAGCCAATACCATGCCCGACACCACCCGCGTTCTCGTCATCGACGACCATCCACTGCTGCGTCGCGGTGTCTGCCAATTGCTCGCCCTGGTCGAGGGTTTCACCGTCGTTGGCGAAGCGGCCAGTGGCAGGGAAGGCATCGAGCTCGCGAAGCAGCTCGACCCGGATCTGATCCTGCTCGACCTCAACATGAAGGGCATCAACGGACTGGAAACACTGCGCACGATGCGCGACATGGGAGTCGACGCGCGCATCATCATGCTCACCGTATCGAATGCTCCGGAAGACCTGCTCGCCGCCATTCGCGCCGGTTCGGATGGCTACATCCTGAAGGACAACGACCCTGACAACATCCTCGGGATGATTTGCCGCGCGATGCAGGGCCAGAACGTGATCAGTCCGGAACTCGCCAGCCTGCTGGCTACGGCCTTGCGCGAGGAAAGCGAGAGCGAAAGTCGCAGCAATGCCAGCCTGACCGAGCGCGAAACGGCCATCCTGAAATGCCTGGCCGCCGGCATGTCGAACAAGCTGATCGCCCGCGAACTGGACATCATGGAAAGTACCGTCAAGGTACATGTGCGAAACCTCTTCAAAAAACTGAAATTCCGTTCGCGCGTCGAGGCGGCAATTTGGGCCATTGCCAACGCGATCGACTGATCAGGTCCGGCGCTCGGAAAGCAGCCTCTTCAGGCCGGCCGCATCGCGGATCCGGATGTGTTTCTGGTGCACCGAAATCAGCCCTTCTTCATTGAAACGCGAGAAGGCGCGGCTGACGGTTTCGAGTTTCAGACCGAGATAAGAGCCGATTTCACCGCGCGTCATGCGCAGGTTGAACTCGGTGGGCGAATAGCCGCGCGCGGTAAAGCGCTGTGACAGGTTCAACAGAAAAGCGGCAAGGCGCTCCTCGGCGCGCATCACGCCCAGCAGCATCATCACGCCATGGTCGCGCACTATTTCGCGGCTCATCATCTTGTGGAAATGATGTTGCAGGGCGCTGATTGCGCGTGAATAAATCTCCAGGTCGGCAAACGGAATGACGCAGACCTCGCTGTCTTCCAGCGCGACCGCGTTGCAGGTGTGCTTTTCCGAGCCGATGCCGTCCATGCCGAGTATTTCGCCCGCCATCTGGAAGCCGGTGACCTGGTCGCGGCCGTCTTCCAGCAGTACGTCGGTCTTGAAGAACCCGGTCTTGATGGCGTAGATCGCCTCGAAGGGCTCGCCACCACGATACAGGTGCTGGCCGCGCTGGATGCGTCGCCGCACTTCGACCAATTGGTCGAGCTGGTCAATTTCTCCGCCGCTCAAGCCCATCGGCAGGCACAGTTCGCGCAGGTTGCATTGCGAACAGGCCTCGCGCAAGTCTGGAACGGAGAGGGGGATTAGCTTGGCGTGCATCGATTTATGCCGAATGGAATGATGGGGGCTTTGATCTGCGTCAACGCGGTCCGGCCCGGCTTGCTGCATTCTGCATGCCTAGCCTGACGGCGTTCGTTGCCGTTCGATTTCCCATTTGTTTGTCTTGTCACTGTCCCGCCATTATTGAGTCGTGAGCCATTATCAGGAACTGATTTTTGATCCGCAGGTCATTCGTCGCTTCGACGTCAGCGGCCCGCGTTATACGTCCTACCCGACAGCCGATCGCTTCGTCGAGGCCTTCGATGCCGCAGCATACCGTTCGTGGCTGCAGCGGCGCACGATCGGCGGAATTGGCCGGGCGCTGTCATTATACTTTCACATCCCTTTCTGCAACACCATCTGCTATTACTGCGCCTGCAACAAGATTATCACCAAAGATCATGGTCGTTCTGCCAAGTACCTGAAATATCTTGGCAAGGAACTGGCCCTGCAGTCAGCGGCGCTCGATGGTCCGCATGATGTCGTGCAACTGCACTGGGGCGGCGGCACGCCCACCTTCCTGTCGCAGGATGAAATGCGGCAATTGATGGAAATGACGCGGCAGCATTTCCGCCTGCTGCCGGACGGCGAATACTCAATCGAGGTCGACCCGCGCAAGGTGGATCGCGAAACCGTCAAACTCCTCGCCGAACTGGGCTTCAACCGCATGAGCGTCGGCGTGCAGGATTTTGATCCGCGCGTGCAACAGGCGGTGAACCGCATCCAGAGCCTGGAAGAGACCCAACTGGTGATCGAGGCCGCGCGCGAGTTCGGCTTCAAGGGCATCTCGGTCGACCTGATCTACGGTCTGCCGAAGCAGAACGTCATCAGTTTCAACCATACGCTGGACGAGATCATCAAGCTCGCACCGGACCGGTTGTCGATCTACAACTACGCCCATCTCCCGGGTCTGGCCAAGCCGCAGCGGCGCATCAACGAGAGCGAGCTGCCGAGTCCCGATGCCAAGCTGCAGATCGTGCAACTGTGCATCCGCCGGCTGACCGATGCCGGCTATGTCTTCATCGGCATGGATCATTTCGCCAAGCCCGACGACGAACTCGCAATTGCCCAGCGCCAGGGGCGGTTGCACCGCAATTTTCAGGGCTACTCGACGCATGCTGAGGCCGACCTGCTCGCCTTCGGGGTTTCGGCCATCGGCAAGGTCGGCCCGACCTATTGCCAGAACTACCGCACGCTCGACGAGTATTACGATGCCCTTGATCAGGGCGATCTGCCGGTGATGCGTGGCCTCGAACTGACCGCCGATGACCTGTTGCGCCGCTCGATCATCCAGGCCCTGATGTGCCACTTCGAACTGTCCATCGAATCCATCGAAATCGCCCATCTGATCGATTTCAAATCCTACTTCGCCGCCGAACTCGGCGACCTGGCCGAGATGGAAACCGCCGGCCTGCTGACCATCGACGATCAATGGATCACCGTGCAACCACGCGGCCGGATTCTGGTGCGCGTCATCGCGATGGTGTTCGACCGCTACCTGCGCTCCGACCGCGAGCGTCTGCGCTACTCCAAAGTGATCTGAAAGTCGGCGCTGGTGAGACGGCGCCTGCTTCGTCACCATGCCCGATAACAGCCTGCTGGTCCTGTTCATCGTCGGCCTGCTGGGCGGCGGGCATTGCGCCGGCATGTGCGGCGGCATCGTCGCAGCATTGAGCCTGCAAGGGCCGCAGGGCCGGGCGTCAATGAGCCTGCATCTGGCCTATAACGCCGGGCGCATCGCGAGTTACATGCTGGCCGGGCTGCTCGTCGGCGCAGTCGGTTACGTGGCGGGAAATCTGCTGCCCCTGCAACGTGGCTTGTATGCTTTTGCCAGCCTGATGCTGGTGGCGCTGGGTTTCTATTTGCTGGGAGCAACCCAGGCGCTGGCGATAGTCGAAAAGGGCGGACAGGCGATCTGGAAGCGCATCCAGCCGGCCACGCGCAGATTTCTGCCGGTGCGCGGCGCCGCCCAAGCCCTGCCGCTCGGCCTGCTGTGGGGCTGGCTGCCCTGCGGCCTGGTGTATGGCGCCCTCGCCACGGCGCTGGCCAGTGGCTCGGCGGGGCAGGGGGCGCTGCTGATGCTGGCCTTCGGTCTCGGCACCCTGCCCAACCTGCTGCTGGCCGGGCTGTTGCTGGCGCGTTTTCGGCGTTTCGCGCAGGCGCGGGTGACGCGGGTGGTGTCGGGTCTGCTGGTGCTGGGCTATGGCCTGTATGGTCTGGCCAATCTCTGGCGCGGATAACCGCGTTGCGGGCGGGGTGCGTGGTCTGGGATAATCAGGCGACCCTGATATAACAACGGAGAGACTCATGCCCATGACCCCCCACGAACTGGTGGTCGAAGCCAAGGCGCGGATCAAGGAAATCGACACCGCCGCGGCCCAGCAGCAACTTGGCAAGCGCGTCATCATCGACGTGCGCGAATACGATGAATATGTCGCCAGCCATTTGCCGGGCGCCATCAACATTCCGCGCGGCGTGCTGGAATTCAAGATCGGCATGGTGCCGGAGTGCGCCAACAAGGACGGCGCCTTCCTCATCTACTGTCGCACCAGCGGTCGCGCCGCGTTGTCGGCCGTCCAGTTGCAAAAGCTTGGTTACACCAATGTCATTTCAATGAGCGGAGGCTTCGAGCTCTGGAACAACGAGCAGCGGCCGACCGAAAAACCGGAGCCGATCAACTTTGAGTGAGGCGACCGCCGCGCCAGCCGTGGCAACGGCTGGCGGCGTCCACTGCGAGACCGCCGAATTCGCCATCGGTGGCATGACCTGTGCGGCCTGTTCGGCGCGCATCGAACGGCAGCTCAACAAGCTGCCGGGGGTCGAGGCGGTGGTGAATCTGCCCGCCGAGCGTGCGCAGATCCGTTTCGATCCGGCACAGGTCGATGTCGACCGGCTGATCGCCACCATCGTCAAGACCGGCTTCACCGCGACGCCGTCCAGCGCGGATACGCGCGGCGCGGAAAAACAGCGCAAGGAGGCCGCCTATCGGGCCGAGCTGCGCCGCTTCTGGATTGCGCTGGCACTGACCCTGCCGCTGATTGCCCAGATGCCTTTTATGTTCGGGCCCGCGGGCCATGTCGATGTCCTGCCGCGCTGGTTGCAGTTCGCACTGGCGACCCCGGTGCAGTTCTGGATCGGCTGGCGTTTTTACACTGGTGGCTGGAATGCCCTGCGCGGCGGCAGCGGCAACATGGACGTGCTGGTGGCGCTGGGCACCACGATGGCCTGGGGTTACAGCACGGTGGTGCTGTTGCTCGGTCTGGCGCATCATCACGTCTATTTCGAGGCTTCGGCCACCGTCATCACACTGGTGCTGCTGGGCAAGATTCTCGAAGCGCGCGCCAAGGCGAAAACCTCGGCGGCGATCGAATCGCTGATGAAACTGCAACCGCAGACCGCGCATGTCGAGCGCTCTGGCAATCTGGTCGAAGTACCGGTGGCCAGCCTGATTCCGGGTGACGTGATCGTGGTGCGGCCGGGCGATGCGGTGCCGGTCGATGGCACGGTGCTGTCGGGTAATTCCAGCGCCAACGAGGCCATGCTGACCGGGGAAAGCCTGCCGGCACCGAAGGCGCCCGGCGACAAGGTATTCGCCGCGACGGTGAACGGCGACGGCCTGTTGCGCTGCAAGGCCACCGGTGTCGGTGCGCATACGCTGCTGGCCGGCATCATCCGGCTGGTCGAACAGGCACAGGGCTCGAAAGCGCCGGTGCAGCGGCTGGTCGACCAGGTGTCGGCGATCTTCGTGCCGGTGGTGACGGCGATTGCACTCATCACCTTTGTGTTGTGGTGGTGGCTGGCCGGAGATTTCACGATGGCCCTGGTAAACGCCGTCGCGGTGCTGGTGATCGCCTGCCCCTGCGCACTGGGCCTGGCGACGCCGACGGCGATCATGGTCGGGACGGGGCTGGGCGCAAGAGCCGGCATCCTGATCAAGAACGCGCAGGCGCTCGAACTCGCGGAAAAAATCAGTGTCCTCGCGGTCGACAAGACCGGCACGCTGACCCAGGGCAAGCCGGTGGTGACGGATGTGATCGAAACAAAAATCGGCGTGACCGAAGGGAATCCCTTTTTCGGGACTGGCTGGACGGCGGCAGACATCCTGAAACTGGCCGCCAGCCTCGAACAGGGCTCGACACACCCGCTTGCGGCCGCGCTGGTCGCCGCTGCAAAAGCGCAAAGCATGGTTCTCGAAACGCCGCGGGATGTGGTGTCTACGCCGGGCAAGGGTTTGCGCGGCACGGTCGCCGGGCAGGTGATTCGTGTCGGCTCGCCCAGGTGGATGGCCGAAACGGGCCTGGCCTTGCCAGACCTTGCTGCGCTGACCGGCAAGAGCATTGTCGCCGTGGCGATGGACGCAGAGGTCATCGGCCTGATTGGCGTCGCCGACCCGCTGCGCGACACCTCGCGTGCCGCCATCGCCCGCCTCAAGCGGATGGGCATCGAGGTGGTGATGCTCACCGGCGACAACGCCGCCACGGCGGCCGCCATCGCCGCGGAGGCCGGTGTGTCGCGCCATGAGGCCGAAGTGCTGCCGGGCGATAAAGCCGCGCATGTTGCCGCGCTCAAGTCGGCCGGTAAGCTCAGCCCCCCACACTCGCAAACCCAGCTCGCTGCCCCCCACCGGGGGGCGCCTGCCTTCTTGGGGCGGCCCGGCGAAGGCAGGGTCGTCGGCATGGTGGGCGACGGCATCAACGACGCACCGGCGCTGGCGGCGGCCGACGTCTCCTTCGCCATGGGCGCGGGGGCCGACGTGGCGATGGAAGCGGCCGACGTGACGCTGATGCGCGACGATCTCAATAGTGTCGCCGATGCAATCTCGCTGTCGCGCGCGACGCTCGCCAAGATTCGCCAGAACCTGTTCTGGGCCTTCATCTACAATGTGCTCGGCATCCCGCTGGCGGCGCTCGGCTTCCTCAATCCGGTCGTCGCCGGCGCGGCGATGGCGCTGAGTTCGGTGTCGGTGGTGAGTAATTCCCTGCTGCTGCGCCGCTGGAAACCCGGGAGGAACTGAAATGGAAACAACGACGATCAAGGTGGGCGGCATGTCCTGCGGCGGCTGCGTGGCCAGCGTGACCAAGGTGCTGACGGAATTGCCGGGCGTGGCAAAAGTCGAGGTGGTGCTGGAACCGGGCCAGGCGACCGTGGAATTCGATCCCGCCCGGCTTGCGCGCGCCGCCCTGTGCGCGGCGATCGACGACGCCGGTTTCGAAGCGAGTTGATGAGACAGGCAGACCTGCGCTCTGAACGGGGAGAGGTGAGCTCACCCCGAAAGCCTTCGCTACGCTCGGCGCTCCCCTCAAGGGGCAAGAAACTCTTGGGGCGGCCCGGCGAGTTTCTTGAGCGGGTATGGCTACATTGAAAGTTGCGATTGCCCAGATCAATTGCACGGTCGGCGATGTCGCCGGCAATGCGCGGCGCATCCTGGCGGCTGCCCAGACCGCGCATGAGCAGGGCGCCGACCTGCTGCTGACGCCGGAACTGGCGCTCTGCGGTTATCCGCCGGAAGACCTGTTGTTGCGCCCGGATTTTTATCGTGCCTGCGCCAGTGAATTGACGGCGCTGGCGACGGCGGCGAATATGCTGGCGCCGGGCGTTGCCCTCCTGGTCGGTTATCCAGAGGCGCACAACAAGGCGCGTTACAACGCCGCCGCCCTGTTGCGTGGCGGCCGCATCGAAACCACCTACCGCAAGCTGCGTCTGCCGACTTACGAAGTATTCGACGAGGCGCGCTATTTCAAGGCCGGTACCGAGCCCGGCGTTTTCGAACTCAAGGGCGTGCGCTGCGGCGTGAATATCTGCGCCGATGTCTGGGAAGCCGAGCCGGCGCAACTGGCGCGCGCGGCCGGTGCTGAATTGCTGCTGGTGCTGAATGCCTCGCCCTACCACATGAACAAGCAGGCGACGCGTCACGCGACCTTGAGAAAACGCGTGCAAGAAACCGGGATTGCCGCGATCTACGTCAACCTGGTGGGTGGCCAGGACGAACTGGTGTTCGACGGCGCGTCGTTCGTGCTCGACGCCGCGGGACGACTTATGCATCAGTTGCCTCCCTTTGCCGAGCAACTGGCCATCGTCGACATCCGGGACGGCCACGTCCTGCCGGGTGAGCGGGTACCTGCGCGCAGCAGCGAGGCGACGGTGTATGAGGCACTGGTGCTCGGCGTGCGCGACTACCTCGGCAAGAACGGGTTTCCCGGTGTTCTCATCGGCCTGTCGGGCGGCATCGACTCGGCCCTGACGCTGGCCATCGCCGTCGACGCGCTGGGGGCCGACAAGGTGCGCGCGGTGATGATGCCCTCGCCCTGGACGGCGCAGATGAGCCTCGACGATTCGCGCGAAATGGTGCGGCGGCTCGGCGTGCAATACGACGAGATTCCGATTGCCGCGGCGATGGAACAATTCGCCGTCCTGCTGGCGCCGACTTTTGCCCCCCTGGGCGAAAAGCCGGCCTGGGACACCACCGACGAAAACCTGCAGGCGCGCATTCGCGGCATGCTGCTGATGGCGATTTCCAACCGCACCGGCCGGCTGGTGCTCACCACCGGCAACAAGAGCGAGATGGCGGTCGGTTACGCCACGCTTTACGGCGACATGGCGGGTGGCTTCGCCGTCATCAAGGATGTCTTCAAGACCTTCGTCTATCGGCTGGCGCACTATCGCAACACTATCTCGGATGTCATCCCGGCCAACATCATCGAACGCGCCCCCTCGGCCGAACTCAAGCCCGGCCAGACCGACCAGGATAGCCTGCCACCCTATGCCGTGCTCGATGCGATCATCGAAGCCTACATGGAGCGCGACAAGAGTCCGCGCGAAATCATTGCCGGCGGCATGCCCGAGGCAGATGTGCGCCGCGTCGTCACTTTGCTCAAACGCAGTGAGTACAAGCGCCGCCAGGCGCCGCCGGGCATCCGCATCAGCCGGCGCGCCTTCGGCAAGGACTGGCGTTATCCGATAACATCCCGTTATCCCGACGAATGGAGTTGAACCCGTGAAAAAAATTGAAGCCATCATCAAGCCATTCAAACTCGACGAGGTCCGCGAGGCGCTGTCGGAGGTGGGTGTTGCCGGCCTGACCGTCACCGAGGTCAAAGGTTTTGGCCGCCAGAAGGGCCATACCGAGCTCTATCGCGGCGCCGAATATGTCGTCGATTTCCTGCCGAAGATCAAGGTCGAACTGGTCATCGCCGAGAGCATGGTTGAAACGGCCATCGAGGCCATCATCAAGGCCGCGCGCACCGGCAAGATCGGCGACGGCAAGATATTCGTCATGCCGGTCGAGCAGATCGTGCGCATCCGCACCGGCGAGACCGACGAAGCAGCGATCTGAGCGTCGTTGACGGTCAGATCGCGGCGTTGTGCCAAATCAGCCACTCATTGAACTGCAGGAGTCTTCGGGGTGTCGAGCAGGCGGGCCAGAAAAGCCCCTTGCTTTTCCGCGGGAAGCGGGATCAGGACGCGATGGCCGCTGCCGGGCGCGGTGGTGACTGCCGACGCCGTCCCGTCAGCGCCGACTTTCTGCATGTGCGCGACGCGCAGCGTGCGGTTGCCGGCGGGGTGGATCAACTCCAGCGAGTCGCCGACCGCGAAGCGGTTTTTCACCTCGATTTCCGCCAGGCCATCCGGCCGATAGGCGATCACATCGCCGACGTACAGCCGGCTGCCCGTCTGTGACAGGCCGCTGAGATAGTTCTGATATTCGCGGTCGGGATGGCGCTCGTAAAAGCCGGCGGTATAGCCGCGATTGGCGAGGCTGGCGAGTTCGCCGACCAGTTGCGGATTGAAGGGCCGGCCGGCGACGGCGTCGTCGATGGCGCGCCGGTAAGCCTGGCAACTGCAGGCAACGTAATAGGCCGACTTGGTGCGTCCCTCGATCTTCAGGGAATCTACGCCGATAGCCACCAGACGCTCGACGTGTTCGATGGCGCGCAGGTCTTTCGAGTTGAGAATGTAGGTGCCGTGCTCGTCTTCCTCGATCGGCATCAACTCCCCCGGCCGGGTTGCTTCTTCGAGCAAATGAGCCTCTTGCAAAAGTCACAATTCCAAATTCCGGAGCCGCCACGGTCGCCCGC
>CAZOMI010000046.1:0-25033 GCA_964580925.1 uncultured Methyloversatilis sp. | reverse complement strand
GGCGCGGATCGGCGATCCAGAAGGCGGACCAGGTCGACACCGGCTCGAAGCCGCGGGCGAGCTTGTGCTCGCCCTGTGCTCCGGGTTCGAAGCGCTGCAGGCCGTGACTGATTGAGTATTCGATGCCCGCGTGGTAGCACAGCTCGAAATGCAGGCCGGGACAATCGATCGCGGTACCCCAGTGGCGACCGTAGAGCGCCGCGTCGTCGCGGTAGCAAATCGCCGAGGCCACCGGTTGTTCGGGCCGCTCTTTGTCGAACGCGCAGAACACCACCATCTGCCGGCCCAGCGCGGCGCCGACGCTGCGGAAGAAATCGGCAGTGAATACAGCATGGCCGCCCAGCCGCTCGAAGGTGCTTTGGTAATGGCGGTGGATGGCCGACCACTGCGCGTCCGCGATCTCGTCGCCGTGGAGCGCCTCGACACGCAGACCGACATCGCTCACCGCTCGTCGCTCGCGCTTCAGCTTCTTGCGTTTCTCGGCCGTAAAGGTGCCCATAAAATCGCTGAAATCACGGTAACCACGATTGAGCCAGTGGAACTGCACGCCGCGCCGCAACAGCAGCCCGGCCGCTTCAAGCACCGCGCGGTCGTGGTCGCGCACATACAGGCATTGCCAGTTGGAGGCGCCCGAGGCGACGGTGAGGTCGCAGGCGCCGGCGACCAGTGCAGCAGCAAGCTCGGAATTACCGTTGCCCGCCACCAGCAGTCGCGGTCCCGGTGATGGCGTGAAGGGCACGCCGGTGACGAACTTCGGAAAGTAACTCAGGCCGGCCTGCTGCCAGGCAGGTCCCCAACTGTAATCCATCGCGAAATCGCCGTACCAGTGATGCCGTTCATACATTGGCAACAGGCCGGCGATAACCCCTTCATTGTCGCGTAACACCAGATGCATCGGCTTCCAGCCCAGCGGGCCGCGCGCGGTGACGCATTGCTCGGCCGCGCCAAGGAACGCAAGACTGACGAAAGGATCGCCCGCCGTGGCCAGCCGCTGCCAATCGGTCGCGTCGAGCTCGAGCGCGCTCGTCAGAATTGTGGCTTCAAGCATTTCAGGTGTTGCTCCGGTGATGCGTGTTCATCCGCGCATTATCGCGCCCTGCTTGAAAGCGCCATGACAATCCAGGCAATGTCATGGTCAGGGCGCAAGAAGTACACCACGCACAGGGTAATCGACCACCTGATCCTTGAAGTACGGCTATAGTAGGTATGCCCCATCTTCCCTGCAAAAGTAGTATGCTAGAGGAATAGATCCAACAGGCCGGACACATATGCCAAATATCCAGACAACCACCAGCCGCCTGAGCGAGCTTGATCTCCACCTGTTTCGCGAGGGCAGCCATAGTCGACTGTATGAACTGCTCGGCGCCCACCCCGAAGTGCATGAGGGGGTAGCCGGCTGTCATTTCGCGCTGTGGGCGCCGAATGCCCACGTCGTCTCCGTCATGGGAGACTTCAACGGCTGGCACCGCCATACGCACTGGCTGCGGCGCATCCATGCCGACGCCGGCATCTGGGAAGGCTTTGTGCCGGGCGCCAGCGTCGGACAGCGCTACAAGTTCCACATCGAATCGAACAAGGACGCCTACAAGGTCGACAAGGCCGATCCTTTCGCCTGCGCCAGTGAAGTCGCACCCTCCACCGCCTCGATCATCGCCAGTCTGGACTACCAGTGGCACGATGAAAACTGGATGGGCAGGCGCAAGCAGGCGAATGCACTCGACGCCCCGTATGCCGTCTATGAAGTCCACCTGGGTTCCTGGCGCCGCTCGCCGGACAATCCTGCCCAGCCCCTCGGCTATCGCGCTATCGCGCCGCAACTCGCCGACTATTGCCGCGACATGGGTTTCACGCATGTCGAACTGCTGCCGGTGATGGAGCACCCGTTCTATGGCTCGTGGGGCTACCAGGTCACCGGTTTTTTCGCCGCGACCTCGCGCTATGGCTCGCCGCAGGATCTCATGTTCCTGATCGACCACCTGCATCAGCGCGGCATCGGCGTCATTCTCGACTGGGTGCCCTCGCACTTTCCCAACGACGAGCATGGGCTGGCCTATTTCGACGGCACGGCGCTCTACGAGCACGCCGACCCGCGCCAGGGCTATCACCCGGAATGGAGCAGCCAGATCTTCAACTACGGACGCCACGAAGTGCGCGCCTTCCTGCTCTCCTCCGCGCTGTTCTGGCTCGACAAATATCACATCGACGGTCTGCGTGTTGACGCCGTCGCCTCCATGCTCTATCTCGATTACGCCCGCAAAGCGGGCGAATGGGTACCCAACGAACACGGCGGCCGCGAAAACCTCGCCGCGATCCAGTTCCTGCGCCAGTTGAACGAGGCGGTGTATCGCGATTTTCCCGACACGCAGACCATCGCCGAGGAATCGACCGCCTGGCCGATGGTGTCGCGCCCCACCTGGCTCGGCGGCCTGGGTTTCGGCATGAAGTGGAACATGGGCTGGATGCACGACACGCTCGACTATTACGCCCACGAACCCGTCCATCGCAAGCATCACCACGACCAGATCACTTTCAGCATCTGGTATGCCTTTCACGAGAATTTCATGCTGCCGATCTCCCATGACGAAGTCGTGCATGGCAAGGGCTCGCTGATCGGCAAGATGCCCGGCGACGAGTGGCAGCGCTTCGCCAACCTGCGCCTGCTGCTGGGTTACATGTGGGCGCATCCGGGCAAGAAGCTGCTGTTCATGGGCTGCGAGTTCGGCCAATCGAGCGAATGGAACCACGACACCAGCCTCGACTGGCACCTGCTGCAATACTGGCCGCATGTCGGCGTCCAAAGCTGGCTGCGCGACCTGAATGCCTGCTACAAAACACGCCCCGCCCTGTTCGGCCGCGACTTCAGTCAGGAAGGCTTCGAGTGGATCGACTGCCACGACAGTGACGAAAGCGTCATCAGTTTTTTGCGCAAGGGCCCGCAAGGCGAAACCATGCTGGTCGTCATCAACGCCACCCCCGTGCCGCGCGAGAGCTACCGGGTGGGTGTGCCCATGGTGCCAGGAGGTGGATACTGGCGCGAGGTATTGAACAGCGACGCCGACTGCTATGGCGGCGGCGGTCAGGGCAATGGCGGCGGCGTGAATGCCGAGGCATGCGCCCATCATGGACGGCCCTGCTCCCTGCTGTTACGACTGCCGCCACTTGGCGTGCTGTTCCTCGAACCGGAACGCTAACTTACGCCGTTCTCAATTTACGCGGTGTGCCGGCTAACGCCGTACCCGCTGCGGGGCATTTCATACCCGCTGCGGGGCACTTTGTCCCGCCAGCGCCGACTTTTCCCCATACCTTGGCAAACCTTGCCGCCGGGCCGCCCCAAGACAAGGCCGTAGGCCGCAGGACAGCCGAAGGCTGGTTCCGCGTAGCGGAATGCGACTATGTCGCACACAAGGCGGCACGCGGCGCCAGCCGCAAACCGCACCGTTACCCGAACAAAGCTCCCCGTGATAGACGAGCGCAGCGAGCCACAGTCACCTCCCCGCGAGGGGAGGTTGGGAGGGGTGGGACAACACCCTCCACAGCGTCTTGCCCTTGCTTTCCTTGTCGATCTCGATCAGCACGCGTTCATGCTCGGCCAGTTCGTCGGCGGTCGCAGCCAGGACGCGCACCGGGGGGCGTTCGCCGCTCAGCAGGGCGACCATTTCCGCCGAGCCCATTTCCAGATCCATCATCAGGCTTTCCTGGCCGCGCGTCATCGCCAGATAGACCTCGGCCAGCAGTTCGGCATCGAACAGTGCGCCATGCAACTGCCGGCTCGAGTTATCGACCCCGAATTCGCTGCACAACGCATCAAGGTTGTTTTTCTTCCCGGGCCGCAGTTCGCGCGCCATCTTGAGCGTATCGACAATGCAATTACAGCCGGACTTCAGCGGTTCCCGGTCAATCAATTCCAGTTCATTGTCGAGGAACCCGACATCGAAAGGCGCGTTGTGGATGATGACTTCGGCATCGCGCACGAATTCCAGAAACTCCTCGGCAACATCGGCAAACTTCGGCTTGTCGGCGAGGAATTCGTCGGTCAGCCCATGCACGGCCTGGGCCCCCGCGCCAATCGCCCGCCCGGGATTCAGATAACAGTGAAAATGCCGGCCGGTCAGTTTGCGGCTCACCATCTCGACGCAGGCAATCTCGATGACCCGTTCACCCTGACGCCATTCGAGCCCGGTGGTTTCGGTGTCCAGCATGACCTGGCGATTAATGCTCATCTGTGCTCCTCAATCGCGCGGCGCGCCAACTCATCGACGCGTTCATTCTCCACATGACCGTTATGGCCGCGCACCCACAGCCATTCGATTTTGTGACCGACCGTGGCGGCATCCAGCGCCTGCCAGAGGTCGACATTTTTCACCGGCTGGCGACCGGCGGTTTTCCAGCCGCGTTTTTTCCATGCGTGGATCCACTCGCTGATGCCTTTTTGCACATACTGCGAATCGGTATGGACGCGCACCGCAACGGGACGTTTGAGCGCCTTCAAGGCCTCGATGACCGCCAGCAGCTCCATGCGGTTGTTGGTGGTGGCCGGGTCATAGCCCGACATCTCCTTCTCCTTGCCGCCGATGCGCAACAGCGCGCCCCAGCCGCCGGGACCGGGATTGCCGCTGCATGCGCCATCGGTGTAGATATCGACGATTTCGCTCATTGTTCCTTGGTTTTTTGGGTCAATGGTTTGCGGGTCACGGCGGCCAGCGCGCGCGCCGCCGCCATGCGTTCGTGCCATTTTGGCATGATCAGGCGCATGCCTTGCTGGCGCTTGATCGCCTGCAGCACAAACACCGCTCCCGCTACCGGCCACCAGCGGTCGCCGGCAGGATCCATGAACCGCCAGCGCTTCAGCCATTTTTCCTGACACACCGGCGGGGCATAACAACCGAACGCACCGCTGCGGGTTTCGAAACCCAACAAGGTGAACCAGTCGCGCAGGCGCGGCACGCCGAGATAACGTCCCTGCCAGGGCGGGTGGCCTGCCTGCCTGGCCACGAGGCGCCGCAAACCCCAGAGGCTGTAGGGATTGAACCCGGCCACCACCACGCTGCCCTCCGGCACCAGCACCCGTTCAACCTCGCGCAGGATCTGGTGCGGGTTGGGATTGAATTCAAGTATGTGCGGCAGGACGATCAGGTCGATGCTGTTGCTTGCAAAAGGCAGGTAACGCGGATCGCTCTGCACGGTCACGCCGCCCTTGTCGCAACAGGACACATGAAACGGCATGCGGTTGGCCCGCAGGAAATCATGCTGCGGGAAGCCGACCTGGACGGAATTGAAGCCAAAAATGTCCGCCACCAGGATGTCGAGCTTGCGCTGCTCCCAGTCCAGCACATACTTTCCCTGTGGTGTTTCCAGCCATTCGGCAAATCCGTCAATCACCATTAGAATAAAGCTCCCCCCGAGAACGCCACCGTGCGGCATTCCCCCCCCAAGGGGCCAAGAAAATTACCATGCAAATCGAGCCGATCAAAGCATTCGAAGACAACTTCATCTGGGCCTTGCGTCAGGACGGCCAGCTTGCGATCGTCGACCCGGGCGAAGCCGGTCCGGTGCTGCGTTTTCTTGAAACCAGCGGCGACCGCCTGTGCGCGATCCTGGTCACCCATCGGCATGGCGACCACATCGGCGGCATTGCCGAGATCGTTGCCCGCCACCCGGTGCCCGTGTTCGGGCCGTCGCGGGAAGCTGCCGAAGTCGTCACCCAGCCGCTGCGCGATGGCGCAACCGTGCGCATACCCGGGCTGGGGGCGGAATTCACCGTGATCGAGGTGCCGGGACATACGCTGGGTCATATCGCATTCTATAGTGACGGGGTGCTTTTCTGTGGCGACACACTGTTCGGTGCCGGTTGTGGCCGCGTCTTCGAGGGCACGATGGCCCAGATGCAGGCATCGCTCGCGCGCCTGGCTGCCCTGCCGCCGGAGACGCTCGTTTATTGCGCCCACGAATACACACAGTCCTGCCTGCGCTTTGCGCACACCGTGGAACCGGATAACGCTGCCATCGAAGCCCGCAGTGCGAAGGTCGACAAGCTGATTGGCGCCGGTCGCCCCTCCGTACCTTCCACCCTTGCCGAAGAATTTGCCACCAATCCCTTCCTGCGCTGGCATTCTCCTGCCGTGATTGCCGCCGCCGCGACGCTCCTGGGCCATGCCCCCGCGGACGACATCGCCACCTTTGGCGCGATCCGCCTCTGGAGAGACAGCCTTTAACCACTAATTCAACAAGAGGAAACCAATGAAAAATTCCTTGCTGGCCGCCCTGCTCGCCACAGCCATCTGTGCCGCCCAGGCCGCCCATGCTGCCGATACCGTCAAGGTCGGCTTCATCTCCACCTTGTCCGGTCCCGCCGCCGGCCTCGGCGTGGACATCCGCGACGGCTTCCAGTTGGCCATGCAGCATTTGAACGGCAAGCTGGGCGGCTTGCCGGCCGAGGTGATCGTCGCCGACGACCAGCAGAATCCGAACACCGCCAAGCAGACCACCGAGCGCTTCCTCAAGAAGGACAAGGTCGACTTCATGACCGGCATCATCTTCTCGAACATCCTGCTTACCGTCGCCAAGCCGGTCTTCGACAGCCAGACTTTCTACATTTCGGCCAATGCCGGCCCCTCGCAACTCGCCGGCAAGGAATGCAACCCCTATTTCTTCAACGTCTCCTGGCAGAACGACAACGTCGCCGAGGCGATGGGCAAGTGGGCCACCGACCAGGGCTACAAGATCGTCATCGGCGTCGCCCCCAACTACCCCGCCGGCAAGGATGCGCTCAACGGCTTCAAGCGCTACTTCAAGGGCAACATGGCCGACGAGATGTACACCAAGCTCGGCCAGCTCGACTACGCCGCCGAACTCGCCCAGCTACGCGCCGCCAAGCCGGACGCCGTGTTCTTCTTCCTGCCGGGCGGCATGGGCATCAACTTCATCAAGCAGTTCGTTGCCGCCGGCCTTTCCAGGGAAATGCAGTTGATCACCTCAGGCTTCTCCGCCGACGAAGACACCATCCCGGCCGTCGGCGAGCCGATGCTCGGCCTGTTCAATTCCTCGCACTGGGCGCACGACCTGAACAATGCCGCCAACAAGAAATTCGTCGCCGACTTCGAAAAAAAGTACAAGCGCCTGCCCTCGCTGTATGCCTCGCAGGGCTACGACGCCGCCATGCTGATGGACTCTGCGGTGCGCAACACCAAGGGCAATCTCGCAGACAAGGCCGCCGTGCGCAAAGCCCTCGAAGCCGCAAAATTCAACTCGGTGCGCGGCAAGTTCAAGTTCAACACCAACCACTTCCCGGTGCAGGACTACTACCTGCGCGTCGTGCGCAAGGATGAAAAAGGCCGCATCACCAACAAGCTGATGGGTACCATCTTCACCGATCATGCCGATGCCTATGTCGGTGAGTGCAAGATGCCCAACTAACGCCGTACCGCCAGCGCCGACTTTTGTGCGGGCCAATCGCCCACTTCTCGCCACGCCACAAAGACGCAGGGTGCAGACTTTTCGGTCTACGCCCTGCGCTTGATTTGGATGGCCGGGACTGGAGCTTACTTCTTCATTTCCCCCTTGGCCATGCCGTCCTTCTTCATGCCATCTATCTCTCGTCAGAGGCTACGAGGCTCATGTCGGCAAGCGCGATGCCCGGATAGACAGGCAGTTCGATTTCCCTTGGCGACGACCGGCTCAGCTTTATGTCGTTCAATTCAGCACGCCGCAATCCTGGCCCGGAGCCATTCGCCGATGAGTTCGATTTCTTCGAAACAGATGGTGTGCGGCATGGGATATTCATGCCATTCGAGCGGGTAACCGCCCTGCTTCAGATAGTCCCTTGCCTGTAGTCCGAGCTGAATGGCAACCACGTCGTCCGCGGTGCCATGGGCGGCAAAGATCGGCGTAGCCCGATTGGCTTCGCCGGCCTCTTCGTCCAGCAGTCGCTGGCTGGGAAGATAAGTCGACAAGGCGATCACGCCGGCCAGGGTTTCCGGATGCGTCAGCGCCGCGGTGTAGGCGATGGCACCGCCTTGCGAAAAGCCGGCGAGAAAGATCCTGCGGCTGGGAATTCCGCGCTGGTTCTCGCGCGCGATCAGGGTGCGAATCATTTGCCGGGATTGCACGATTCCCGCTTCATCGACCTGCCGACTACCTGGCTCAAGTGACATGATGTCGTACCAGGCCCGCATGACATAGCCACCGTTGCAGGTGACCGGAATCTCGGGTGCGTGGGGAAAGACGAAACGGACCGCCGGCGTGTCACCCAGCCCCAATTCGGGCACGACGGGAACAAAATCGGAGCCATCCGCGCCAAGGCCATGCATCCAGATCACGGCAAATTCCGGATTGGCGCTGGTCTCGATTTCGATGGGGGCTTGCGGGTCTTCCACTGGTTTTCCGTAGGTTTTGACTGGGCGCATCGATTTTCTAAGTATCCTGAGTCATCTCGGGGAAAAGCACATCGGTAAAGCCAAAACGGCTGAAATCCCGCATTCGCATCGGGTACAACTTCCCGATCAGGTGATCGCACTCGTGCTGCACCACCCGGGCATGAAAACCATCCACCGTGCGGTCAATCGCTTTTCCTTCCGGGTCGAAGCCGCGGTAACGGATGCGTTTATACCGCGGCACCTCCCCGCGCAGGCCGGGAACCGACAGGCACCCTTCCCACCCCGCTTCCTCCTCGCCCGTCAGGGGGGTAATGACGGGATTGATCAGGATGGTCTGCGGCACGGGTTCGGCATCGGGATAGCGTTCGCTTTTCTCGAAGCCGAAGATCACCACCTGCAAACCGCTGCCGATCTGCGGTGCCGCCAGGCCGACGCCGCCAGCCGCCGCCATGGTGTCGAACATGTCCTCGATCAGAGCGGCGAGTTGCGGATCGGCGAAGTCTGCGACAGGACTGGCAATCTCCAGCAAGCGGGGATCGCCCATGCGCAGGATGGTTTGGATACTCATGTCCGGCTCATTTCCTTGCGATAAATCCGTAATTGACGAGTTCGGCGGCAATGCCTTCGGCAAGCTTGCGGTATCCCGCCGCGTTCGGGTGGATATGATCGGATTTCAAGTTGGTATCGGCGAGCACCCTGGCGAAGATGTCCGGCACCAGTGGAACATTTTCTTCTTCGGCAAGTTCCGCGTAGATCGGGGAATCGGGTAACAAGCCGAACGCGGCTCCAAGCGGGGTGAACTTCGGTGTCGCAACCAGCACCACCGGAATCGCCGTCTGCCGGATGCGTTTCAGGATGGCGCGCACGTTCTCTTTTGTTTCGGCTTCCGGTTGGCGACGCAGAAAATCGTTGCCGCCAATTTCGACGATCACCAGCGCGGGATTCGTTTCAATGAGCGCCGCGTCGACTCTTGCCTTCAACCCGGCAGAGGTGTCCCCGGGAATACCACCATTTCGGATGTCCCAGCCGGTGATGGATGCGAGTTGCGTCGGATAATCCTCGCCGGGCGCGGCACCGGTGCCGAAGGTCACGCTGTCACCAATCGCCAGCACGACAGTTCCCGGTGGCAAGGACGGGTGCGTTGGCTCACGGCCACAAGCACCCAGCAGAAGCAATGCCACCATCGTCGATGCAACAAGCAGCGTGCGTAAATTGAGATTCATGGTGACGTCTTTAATCCGGCGGTTCAAATGCATCAAACTTTACATGTTTAACGCGCGCACAGATCGGTGACATTAAGCCAGAATAGTCACCATGCCGATAGCCGGAGTTGTTCCACGCTGTTGCAGTGCCGCGCAGCCGCTCGGCTGGATGCTGTTGTGCGTCTGCGTGCTGCTGGCCGCCTGCGCCCCGTTGCCGACCGGTGCTCCGGGGCGGCCGATCGTCGTGCCGTCGCCGAACCATGACGAGCGGCGGCCCAATTACGTGATCCTGCACCAGACGTCGAACGACCGTGCGGCGGATGCGCTGCGTACGCTGACCGACCCGGCCCGCAAGGTGAGTTCGCATTACCTGATCGACCGCGACGGCACGCTCTATCAACTGGTGGATGAGCGCCGGCGGGCCTGGCATGCCGGCGTTTCATACTGGGGTGGCAACACCGACCTCAACTCGGCATCGCTCGGCATCGAACTGGACAACAACGGCACTGAACCCTTCCCGGAAGCGCAGATCGCCGCCCTGCTCGCTTTGCTGGAAGAACTGCAGACGCGCTACCCGTTTCCGCCGGCGAATGTTCTCGGCCATGGCGATGTCGCGCCGGGCCGCAAGGTCGATCCGAGCCGCTATTTCCCCTGGCAGCGTCTGGCGGAGGCCGGTTTCGGGGTCTGGTGTCGCAATCCGTCGCCGACCCCGCTCGAATCCGCCGATGCGAACTTGTTATTGCGGGCCTTCGGCTACGACGTGTCCGACCCGCAGGCCGCCCTGAGCGCCTTCCGGCGGCATTTTCGCGGGGAGGATTCCGACGCCGCGGTTACGCCGGACGAGTTGGCCCTGCTGCGCTGCCTGGTCGAGGAAAAGAACGGCTATTGACCCTGGAAACCCCGGTTGACCGCTTCTCTAAATTAAAGATTGCCGGTCAGGCCGTAGCCCGCAGTTGCAGGATGCGCCGTGCGCCGTTGAGCACCAGCAAGGCAATCAACAGGCCGATCAGCAGGTCGGGAATGTTGGAACCGGTCCAGGCCACCAGCGTACCGGCAAGGATCACGCCGAGATTGGCGAGCACATCGTTGGTCGAGAAGATCCAGCTCGCCTGCATGTGCGCGCCGCCATCGCGGTGCCGCGCCAGCAGTGCCAGGCAGGCCACGTTGGCCACCAAGGCGAGCAGCGCGATGCCCATCATCGGCAGCGGTTCGGGCGCACTGCCGAACAGCCAGCGCCGCACCACCTCGCTCAAGACGCCGAGCGCCAGCAGCATTTGCAGCCAGCCGGACAGCCGCGCCGCGCCGAGCTGGCGGCCGGCGTGACCAACGGCGTAAAGGGCAAGCCCGTAAACCGCCGCGTCGGCAAGCATGTCCAGCGAATCGGCGATCAAACCGGTCGATTGCGCCAGCCAGCCCGTGACGATTTCCACGACAAACATGAGAGCATTGATGCCGAGCAGCCAGCGCAAGGTATTCGCTTCCGCGGTCGCGGCAGCGGCAGCGCAGCTACAGGAGTTATTGCAGTCGGTCATTGATGAAGCTTGGCGGTAAAAGTCGGCGCTGGCAGGACGGCGTGAAATAAATCGCCGGGCAACTAGGTCAAATCAAGTTTCCGGGATAATAGCGCCATGGCCACCCTGCCACCCCTCCTCGACCAGATCGGCCGCCCGGTGCGCGACCTGCGCATCTCGGTTACTGACCGCTGCAATTTCCGCTGCGTGTATTGCATGCCGAAGACGGTGTTCGGGCGCGACTATCCGTTCATGCCGCGCAATGAATTGTTGTCGTTCGAGGAAATCGCGCGGATCGTCCGCGTTTTCGCTGCTCGCGGCGTAAAGAAAGTCCGCCTGACCGGCGGCGAGCCGCTGTTGCGCCATGGCGTCGACAAGCTGATTGGCATGCTGGCGCTCATCCCGGACCTCGAAATCACCCTGACCACGAATGGTTCGCTGCTGCCGCAGAAGTCGGCGCTGCTCCGGGCGGCTGGCCTAAAACGCGTCACGGTGAGTCTCGATGCGCTGGACGATACGATTTTCAAGCGCATGAACGATGTCGATTTTCCGGTCGCCAAGGTGCTGGAAGGCATTGACGCGGCGGCCGCTGCCGGCCTGGGACCGATCAAGGTCAATATGGTGGTCAAACGCGGCGCCAACGATCACGAGATTCTTGCCCTGGCGCGCCACTTCCGTGGCTCGGGCCACATCCTGCGCTTCATCGAGTACATGGACGTGGGCAGCAGCAACGGCTGGAAACTCGACGAGGTCGTGCCGTCCGCCGAAGTGGTACGCCGCATCGATGCCGAGTTTCCGCTCGAACCCATCGACGCGAACTATCCCGGCGAAGTCGCCCAGCGCTGGCGCTACAAGGATGGCGCCGGGGAGATCGGCGTGATTTCGTCCGTGACGCGGGCGTTTTGCGACACCTGCACGCGCATCCGGCTGTCCACCGAGGGCCAGCTCTACACCTGCCTGTTCGCCCAGTCCGGCCACGACCTGCGCGCCCTGCTCCGTGCCGACAAGAGCGACGCGGAGCTGGATGCCGCGATTGCCGGCATCTGGCAGGCGCGCGACGACCGTTATTCGCAACTGCGCATGGCGGCGACGCCGGGGCTGCGCAAAATAGAGATGTCTTACATTGGCGGGTAAAATCGCCCGCCCCCCTTCGCCCCCCTCGCGGGGGGTTCTTGACGGCTCGCTACGCTCGAAAATCACGGGGTGCGCCGATCAACAGTCGGTGCGGGTTGCGGCTGGCGCCGCGTGCCGCGTTTGCTTGGGGCGGCCCGGCGCAAACGCTGTATTTGACGTTAATCAGGTTACCGGACTGATTCTCTCCGGCGGTGCAGGCCGGCGCATGGGCGGCGCCGACAAGGGCCTGCTGTCGTTTCAGGACAGGCCGCTCGTGGTGCAAGTGGTCGAACGATTGGCGCCGCAAGTCGGTGGCCTGTTGATCAGCGCCAACCGTAACCTCGATGCTTATGCCGCCCTCGGCTATCCCGTACTCACCGATGCCCTGAGCGACTATCCGGGGCCGCTGGCTGGCCTGGCAGCGGGGCTGGCCGCCTGCACCACGCCGTGGCTCATTACCTGCCCCTGCGACTGCCCTGCCCTCCCCGCGGATTTGGTGCTCCGCCTGCTGGCCGCGGCCGAAGCACAGGGCGCGGCACTGGCGGTGGCGGCCACCGCCGATGGCCTGCAACCGACGTTTCAACTCTGCCGCCGTGAACTGCTGCCCAGTCTGGAAGCCTACCTGGCCGCCGGCGGCCGCAAGCTCGGTACCTGGTGCAAGGGCCAGGGCGCCATCGAGGTCGTTTTCCCCGACCCGGACGCCTTCGTCAATCTCAATTCCCCCGGAGATATTGCGGCACTGGCGGGCTGATTCGCCAGAGGGCGGACAGCCTCCGCTCGACCTGGTGATAGAACAGCATAGCCGCCAGATTGCTCGCAACCCAGGCCACCAGGACGCCCAGCGCATTCAGGTGCGGGTCGTGCGGCGCCAGTCGATGAAATGCCGCATTGATGATCAGGCAGATCGGAAAATGCACCAGAAACAGCGCGTAAGACATGCGGCCGAGTCGGGTGATCAGTTGGTTGCCCAGACCTGCGCCGATGGGCCCATGCAGGTGCGCCAGCCCCAGGGCGAGCGCCACGCTCAAGGCCACGGCGATGCGCGGACGAAAATCGAACCACAACGCCGTCACACCGATCAGGGTGAGCAGTAACAGGAAACGATAGGGCCGCGCCGAGCGCACCGCCCAACTGCTGCCGACGCCCAGTGCATAAGCGCCGAAGAAATACAGCGCCGTGGCATCCCAGGCATCGCGCTGGTTGAAGTAGAACAGTGAAGCGAAGGCGACCATCAAGACTAGTGAAATGCCAATTAGTCCGTCACACCGGCGAAAGCCGGTGTCCATGTTGTTGAATTCCCTGGATTCCGGCTTCCGCCGGAATGACGAAACCGTAAGCCTGCGTTTCCTTGGCAGCGGGCCAACAAAGTCGGCGTGACCGCGGGAAATCCCCGTGGGACTGGCGGGACGGCGTTGCAGTCGCGCCGCGACCCACAGCAAGGCCACCAGCAGCGCATATAGCTGAAAATCGATGGCGATGTACCAGACGCCGGCCGAAAGCGCTTCGAAATCGAGCAGATCATGCAACAGGAACAGATGGGCGAAGAACTGCCAGAGATCGGGGGGCGAACCGATCGAATCATGGGTCATCCACTGGCGTGCCAGCGCTGCGCTGACGATCGCCAGCAACAGCGCAACGGCATAGGGGCCCGCCAGCCTCAGATAGCGCTGGGTGATCAGGGAGAGCGGCGACCTGTCGGGCGGCAGGCCGCGCGGCGACAGGCTCTGGGCGGCAAGATAGCCAGCGACGGCCAGGAACGCCGCAACGGCATAACGGCCATATTCGGCCAGCCAGTCCTGCCCGGCGCTCAACCATGGCGAAGCGGTCGCGGCTACGTCGCTCATCGGCCCATACCAGGCCAGGTGATGCAGCACAATCAACTGCGCAGCAACGGCCTTGATGGTGTCGATCAGCGGCGCCCTGCCAGCTTCACCTGGCATGGCGCCTACTCATACAGCCTTTCCGCCGGGCCGCCCCAAGGAAAGGCGACCCGCGGCGCCAGCCGCAAACCGTGCAGCGTCCGACACTGAC
Organism: uncultured Methyloversatilis sp.; assembly: GCA_964580925.1. Lineage (GTDB taxonomy): Bacteria > Pseudomonadota > Gammaproteobacteria > Burkholderiales > Rhodocyclaceae > Sulfuricystis. The sequence continues at coordinate 10,804 of CAZOMI010000046.1, read as the reverse complement.
GCGCCCCGTAATAGACGAGCGTAGCGAGCCACAGTCACCTCCCCGCGCGGGGAGGATGGGAGGGGCGGGTCTTTTATGCACGCTGCACGCTCGACACGCCGGAGATTTCGCCCAACACGGCAAGAATGCGTTGCAATTGCGCGGCGCTGCCCAGTTCGACGGTGAAGGCCATGCGCGCCACGCCGGCTTTCGACTGGGTATTCACCGCCGTGACATTCACCTTTTCTTTTGACAGCACATCGGAAATATCGCGCAGCAGCCCTTGCCGATCAGCCGCCTCCACGCGCAGATCGCAGGCATAGATGCTTTCGTGCTTGCCCCCCCAGGCGGCCTCGATAACCCGCTCCGGGTTGCGCGCGGCCATGTTGCGGAAATTGGCGCACTCGATCCGATGCACCGAAACGCCGCGCCCGCGCGTGACAAAGCCGGCGATGGCGTCGGGCGGCACCGGCTTGCAGCAACGGCCCAGTTGCGTCAGCAATTTGTCCATGCCGACCACCAGAATCTGCCCGCTGCCGCCCGGCTCGGCCTTGGCGACATGCGTCTCGATCTCGGGTTCGGGTTCGGTCGGTGCCACTTCGCCGCGCAAGGCGACCTGGATCGCCCGCATGCCCACCTCGCCGCGCGCGGCGGCCAGGAACAGATCATCGGTATGCTTGAAGCCGAGCTTGTGCGCCAGGTCTTCGTGATTGGCCTGGGTCGCGCCGTCACGCTGCAATTCACGCAGCACGAAGGCGCGTCCGTCCGCCAGCATCTGCGCTTCCTGCTGGGCGGCAAACCAGGCCTTGACCTTCGTCCGCGCGCGCGCGGTCGCCAGATAGCCCTGCGTCGCCGACAACCAGTCGCGCGACGGCCCACCGCTCTTGGCGACGGTGATCTCGACCTGCTGACCGCTTTGCAGGGGGGTGTTGAGCGGCACCAGATGGCCGTCAACCTTCGCGCCACGGCAGCGGTGCCCCAGGTCGGTATGTACGCGATAGGCGAAGTCAATCGGTGTCGCGCCCTTCGCCAGGTCGATGACGCGGCCCTGCGGCGTCATGACATAGATGGTGTCGTCGAGCGCGGCGCGCTTGAACTGCTCGACCCAGTCCGCCGAGTCGGTGATCTCGTCGCGCCACGACAAGAGCTGCCGCAGCCAGGCGATCTTGTCGTCGTAAGCCGAATCGGCCCTGGCCGACGTGCCGCTTTCCTTGTAGCGCCAGTGCGCGGCGACACCCATCTCGGCATGCTGGTGCATCTCCCGGGTGCGAATCTGCACTTCAAACGCACGGCCGTCCTCGGCCAGCACGGCAGTATGCAGGGAGCGGTAATGGTTGCCCTTCGGATGCGAAATGTAATCGTCGAATTCGCCGTGAATCGGCTGCCACAGCGCATGCACGATACCCAGTGCCGTATAGCAATCGCGCACCTCGTCAAGAATGATGCGCAGCGCCCGCACGTCATAAACTTCGGAGAACTCGATATTCTTTTGGCGCATCTTGTTCCAGATGCTGTAGATGTGCTTGGGGCGGCCATGGACCTCCACGTGCGTGACACCGGATTTCGTCAGTTCTTCCTTCAGCCGTGCCACCGCCGCGGTGATGAACGACTCACGTTCCAGGCGCTTCTCGTCGAGCATCCTGGCGATGCGCTTGTAGGCCGCCGGCTCGGTGAAGCGGAATGACAGATCCTCGATTTCCCACTTGATCTGCCAGACGCCGAGGCGGTTGGCGAGCGGCGCATAGATCTGCTGGCTCTCCCTGGCGATGGCGGCGCGCTCCGGCGTGTCGTGGTCGGCATACCAGCGCAGCGTCTGGGTGCGCGAGGCCAGCCGCACCAGCACGACACGGATGTCGGCGGCCAGCGCCATGAGCATCTTGCGCATGATTTCGGCCTGCGCCTGCACCCCCTGGGCGCTTTGCGTGGTGGCCAATGTGAGCGGCCGCAGGTGTTTCAGGCGATGGAGACCATCAACCAGATCCGCCACTGACGCGCCCCAGCGGACGGTGATCTTTTCACGGGAGTGCTCCTGGTAATCGGGCACGGCAAACAGCAGCGCCGCCAACCGGCTATCCAGGTCAAGATTCAACGAGGCGAGGATCAGCGCGGCACCCAGGCCATGCCCGAACGCCGTCTCGCCAGTGCCGACTTTTGCATCGCCATACAACTCGCGGGCATGGCCAATGGCTTCCACCAGCCGATCGACGCCCTCACCCGAGAGACCGGCGGCGAGACGGTTCAGGGTTTTTTCATCGATACCCGAATCGGGCAGGGAGTGGACAACGGAGACCATGGGGACGTCAGTCAGGTTCGGCCAGAATTGATCGGATCGTTTCTATCGTCATGAGCAGAGTCATCGGCTGCAAAGGCGATTCCACGAAGCCGCGCGACAGATAGAACTGCCTGGCCTGGTCGGAAATCGCATGAACCAATATGGCGAATACGCCGGCATCACCGGCGACATTGACCGCCCGCAGCATGGCATCGCGCAGCAAAGCCTGCCCGATTCCCTGATTGTGGTGGTGTTTGTCGACAGCAAGCCGACCGAGCAACAGAACCGGCAAGGGATCAGGCATATTGCGCCGCAGCGCCTTGGGCGCCGCCGCATGGCTGATCGCACCGGCCGAGAGGCTGTAGTAGCCAATGACAGTCGCGCCGGCACACAACACGAAACAACGTGAAGCGCCCGCCGCATGGTTCTTGAACGCACGCTTTTTTAGCCATTCGTTCAGTGACCATTCACCGCTGTCGAAATTCGCCAGATCATGATCGGCCGTGATCGGAGTAGGCGGCGCGAAATTCAGCGGGTTCATTTCTCCGAAGAAACACGCCGGGCCGCCCCAAGTGTTTCTTGCCCCCCGGGGGGAGAACGCCGCTTTGCGGCATTTGCGGGGGGGTCCCAAGGCGCTTTCGTCTTGAGTAACCGGCGCAGCTTGTCGGTCGCTGGCAAGGGGTGATCGAGCAGCGCCTGAAATTTGGCGAAGGTCCCCGCATCGACCGAGAAGAATGCCTGGTCGAGCAACACATCCTCCGCCTCGCGACAGGCCGCTTCCAGCATGAAATCAGACCGGCTGCGGCCCAGATGATTCGCAGCCTGGTCGATCAGATCGCGCTGCCTGGCTTTGGCACGGATGTTGATGGAAACGGAAACCGCTTCTTTGGTTTGTGCATTTAGCATGTCTACACTCCTTGTATGCGCTACAAGCATACATTATTGTATAGAACATCACAACACATAGCCTTTTCCAACGTGGTGTGAGCGAGCGTTGGTCCGTATTTCCAGGGAAGAATGAGCCTGAAGGCAAGTAAAGCGTCGCCAAGCGAGGAGTGGGTTGATCATCCTGGAGATGGTGATCAACATGAACGAAACCCAACTGCGCACGATCGAGCAGATCGAAGCGTTTCTGGCTGGCAGTGAGCCGGTCGAATTTACGGCGGCAGGCGATGACAGCGCGCGCTATGCCTTTATCAGCCGGACGCCGAGCCGGTTCGACCACCCCCGGCGCGGCAAGCGGGATCGCGGCGTGCTGCGGCGGTATCTGGAACACGTTAGCGGCTACAGCCGGGCGCGGGTCAGCCGACTGATTTCCCGATGGCATACCAATCGCCTGGCCGATACGCCGTGGCACAAGCAGTACCAAGTGCCCGCCGCACCGTTCGCGCGCAAATACACGGCCGAGGACATCGCCCTGCTGGTGGAGATGGATCGTGCGCATGAGGACGTGTGCGGACCTGCCATCGCCCATCTGCTGCGCCGTGCCTGGCACGTCTTCGGCGATGCCCGTTACGAACGCCTGCCTTCGGTTTCCGGAATGCGCTTGAGCCCATTGCGCAGGGCGTCTTCGGAGATCACTTTCCAAAAAATGCATTCTTCGCTGCGGCAGGGCTTTTCACCATGGTTGAAGCCCGGCAACTGGCGAGCCAATCTCGATGAGAAACCACCGACTGGAGGACCGTGTGCGGGAGAACCGCACGCACGGTTCGGAGGGAGGGGAGGGTGAGCGCCCTTTCCTACCCCTATCAGGAAAATCGACAACCTGTACGCCGGCCTGCACCGGTGTGGCGAATCAAGTAGTCAATCGAGCTTGATTGTTCATTCGAGCCAGGCCCCTTTTCCTTTGGGGGAGTGCTCTCCCTAACCACGTCAGAATTCCACTTGCAGCATTCGCTTGACCGCGTTACCATCAATTCCATGTTTTAAACTTGGATTTGTAAGAAATGATTCCGCGTGCGTGTTTGTCAACCCTTGAGCGCCTGACCAGGGGCTTTCCCATTCTTGCCCTGACCGGCCCGCGCCAGTCCGGCAAGACGACGCTCGCTCGGCACGCCTTCCCGGACAAGCCTTATGTCTCGCTGGAGAACCCGGATGAGCGGGAATTTGCCGAACGCGACCCCCGCCGCTTCCTTGCCCGCTTTCACCGCGGCGCCATCATCGACGAGGCGCAGCGTTGCCCTGGCCTCTTCTCCTGGCTGCAGGGTGAAGTGGATGAGCGCCGGCGGATGGGTGAGTTCGTCCTCGCCGGGTCGGCCCAGTTCGACTTGCTGGCCGGGATCACCCAGTCGCTGGCTGGCCGGGTCGGACGCGTCGAGTTGCTGCCGTTGTCAGCCGCCGAGATCAATGCCGCCGGCCTGCTGCCCGACGAACTGGATGCGGCGCTGCTGACCGGCGGCTATCCGGCCCTGTTCGACCGCCCGCTTGCCGGCAGCGACTGGTTCCCCAATTATGTCGCCACCTACGTCGAACGCGACGCCCGGCAATTGCTGGCGATACGCGACCTCGGCCTGTTCCAGCGCTTTTTGCGCCTGTGCGCCGCACGCTCCGGGCAATTGCTGAATCTGGCGGCACTCGGCGCCGACTGCGGCATTTCCGCGGTGACGGCACGCGAGTGGCTGGAGGTGCTCGAAGCCAGCTACCTGGTTATGCGCCTGCCGCCCTACCACCGCAACTTTGGCAAGCGTCTGGTTAAAACGCCAAAGCTCTATTTTCTCGACACCGGGCTGCTCACCTGGCTGCTGGGCATACGCGATGCGACGACACTGGCGCTGCACCCCCTGCGCGGCGCCATCTTCGAGACCTGGGTCGTCGGCGAATTCGCCAAGCAGCGCTTCAATCTCGGGCAACCGGCCCAGTTGTATTTCTGGCGGGACAATGTCGGCCATGAGATTGACCTGCTCTACGAAACGCCGATTGGCCTGCAGGCGGTGGAAATCAAGTCTGGTGCCACGTTCGCGCCGGATTGGTTCGCTGCCTGCAACACCTGGTGCCGCTTTGCCGGCGCGCAGGCCCATCGTCCCATTGTGCTTTTTGGTGGTGAAGGCGGGTATTCACGGGACGGTGGTGATGTTTATGGCTGGCGCGATGTGGCCGCGTAGCGTGACGCAGTAATCTGGCGAACGCCGGCGTGACTACCAAAGCTGCGCGCCATGGCCACACCCTCTCCCACAACCCCTCTCGTCAAGGGGAGCAGCCAGAGCCGCTCCGCGTCTTTCACGTTAACGTGGAATACGCAATTTGACGCCGGGTGATCCCACGAGCGTAGCGAGCAAACTGCGACCCCCGCCCCGGGGCGGGGGCTGGGGGTGGGGGGCCATGGGAAGGGGCTGACTTTCATGATGCGGGGTGATGTTTCACGCATCATGAAAGTTAGCCGACCCACTGCCGCGCGTTGCGGAACATCCTCATCCACGGTGAATCTTCACCCAGCCCGGCCGGATGCCAGGACATTTGCGTGCTGCGGAAGACCCGTTCGGGGTGCGGCATCATGATGGTGAAGCGACCATCCGGGGTGGTCAGGCCGGTGATGCCGTCGGGCGAGCCGTTGGGATTGAACGGGTAGATCGTTGCCGGCACGCCACGATTGTCGATGTAGCGCAGGGCGATGTCGGGACACGTTGTTGCCCCGAACACCGCCCGCCCCTCGCCATGCGACACGACAACCGGCAGCTTCGATCCGGCCATGTCCGTGAAGAAGATCGACGGCGAAGCGACGATCTCGACCATCGCGAAGCGGGCTTCGAACTGCTCCGACCTGTTGCGGTGGAATGTCGGCCAGCCCTGGGCGCCGGGGATGATCGACGCCAGGTTGCTCATCATCTGGCAGCCGTTGCAGACGCCGAGTGCAAAGGTGTCGGTGCGGGCGAAGAATGCCGCGAACTCGTCCTTCAGTTCGTGATGGAACAGGACCGATTTGGCCCAGCCCTGCCCCGCGCCCAGCACGTCGCCGTAGGAGAAGCCGCCGCAGGCCGCCAAGCCTTTGAAGTCGGCCAGATGCACGCGGCCGGCCATCAGGTCGGACATATGGACGTCGACGCAAGCGAAGCCGGCGCGGTCGAAGGCGGCGGCCATCTCGACCTCGCCATTGACGCCCTGTTCCCTGAGAATCGCCATTCTGGGCCGATTGCCGCCGATTAAGAATGCCGCAGCCGGGTCCTCGTTCGGGTCGAACGTCAGTTGCATGGACAAACCCGGATCGCCGGCGTCGAGCACGGCATCGAACTCCTCCTGCGCGCAGACCGGGTCGTCGCGCAACCGCGCAATCTGGTAACTCACCTCGCTCCAGATGCGTTGCAGCTCGGCACGCCGTACCGCCAGCGCCGACTTTGCATTGCGCCAGATGCGAATCTCGTCGGCATTGTTGAGCGTGCCGATGACATGGGTGCAGGCTCCCAGCCCCGCGTCACGCAGCGCCTGCAGCACGGCGTCGCGGTCGGCGCGGCGCACCTGGATCACCGCGCCGAGCTCCTCGTTAAACAGCGCTTCAAGCATGCGGTCGTGCATGCGGCCGCCGAGCAGCTCGGGCTTCTTCTCGATGCCATCGACATCGTTCATCCGTGGGTCGTAACAAAGGGCGTCGAGGTTGAGCGAAACCCCCTGATGGCCCGCGAAGCTCATCTCGCATATCGTGGCGAACAGGCCGCCGTCGGATCGGTCGTGGTAGGCGAGGATCTGCGGCCGCAGGTTCTGGATGGCGGTGAAAAAGGACTTGAGCAGAATGGCGTCGGCATCCGGCGGCACGTCGCCGCTCTGCCCGAACACCTGCGCCAACGCCGAACCGCCAAGGCGGTTCCGGCCGGCGCCGAGGTCGATCAGGATCAGTTCGGTTTCTCCGACATCCGCATCGGCTTGCAGCTGCGGCGTCAGCGTGTTGCGGATGTCGGCACAGGGCGCGAAGGCGGTGACGATCAAGGAGAGCGGCGCGGTGACCATCCTGGCCTGGCCGCCCTCCTCCCATTTTGTGCGCATCGACAGCGAATCCTTGCCAACCGGAATCGAGATGCCCAACGCGGGACAGAATTCGAGGCCGACGGCCTTGACGGTGTCGAATAGCGCGGCGTCTTCGGTGCTGGGTCCGGCGGACGACGCGCCATGGCCTGAAGCGGCCATCCAGTTGGCCGAAAGCTTGACCATGCCCAGATCGCTCACCGTAGCGGCAGCAAGGTTGGTCAGCGCTTCGCCGACCGCCATGCGTCCCGAAGCCGGGGCATTCAGCAAGGCCAGTGGCGTGCGTTCGCCCATGGCGAAGCACTCGCCGAGATTCGTGTCGTAACCCAGCGCGGTCACGGCCACGTCGGCGACCGGCGTCTGCCACGGCCCGACCATCTGGTCACGCGCCGTCATGCCGCCCACCGAGCGGTCGCCGATGGTGATGAGGAAATTCTTCGATGCCACTGCCGGCAAACGCATCACGCGCAAGACCGCTTCCCTGATGTCGATGGCCGCAAGATCGAGCGCCGGCATGCTGACAGTCTTGCGCGCCGCATTGCGATGCACGCGCGGCGGCTTGCCGAGCAGCACTTCCATCGGCATGTCGACGGGCAGGTTGCCGAAATGATCGTCGGCGACGACGAGCTGCCGTTCCTCGGTCGCCGTACCGATCACGGCATGCGGACAGCGCTCGCGCTCGCACAACGCCGCGAACTCGGCCAGCCGTTCCGGGGCGATGGCCAGCACATAGCGTTCCTGCGACTCGTTGCACCAGATCTCGCGCGGCGCCATGCCCGGTTCCTCATTGGGCACGGCGCGCAGGTCGAAGCGTGCGCCGCGCCCGGCGTCGTTGGCCAGTTCCGGCATGGCGTTGGAGATGCCGCCGGCGCCGACGTCGTGGATGGCGAGGATCGGATTCAGCTCGCCCATTTGCCAACAGCGGTCGATGACCTCCTGTGCGCGGCGCTGCATCTCTGGGTTGCCGCGCTGCACGGACGCAAAATCGAGGTCGGCAGCATTGGTGCCGGTCGCCATCGAGGATGCCGCGCCACCGCCCAAGCCGATCAGCATGCCGGGGCCGCCAAGCTGGATCAACAGGGTGCCGGCCGGAAACTGTTCCTTGAAGGAATGACGATCCGCAATGTTGCCGACGCCGCCGGCGACCATGATCGGCTTGTGATAGCCGCGCATTTCGCCGTCGAATTCCTGCTCGAAGCTGCGGAAGTAACCGGCCAGGTTGGGCCGGCCGAATTCGTTGTTGAAGGCCGCTGCGCCAATCGGTCCCTCGATCATGATGTCGAGCGCGGAGGCGATGCGCTCGGGCTTGCCGTAGGCGGATTCCCAGGGTTGCGCGTAGCCGGGAATCTTCAGGTCGGAGACGGAAAAGCCGGAAAGCCCGGCCTTCGGCTTGGAGCCGCGCCCGGTCGCGCCCTCGTCGCGGATCTCGCCGCCCGAGCCGGTGGCGGCGCCGGGAAAGGGCGAGATGGCGGTCGGATGGTTGTGGGTTTCGACCTTGGCGAGAATGTGCGTCAGTGCTTCGACATAGCCATAGCGGCCAGCTTCCCGTGGGTAGAAGCGTTTGATCGACGCGCCTTCGATCACCGAGGCGTTGTCGGAATAGGCCACCACCGTGCCTTGCGGGTGCGCCTGGTGTGACGCGCGGATCATGCCGAACAGCGTCTGCGTCTGGTCGACGCCGTCGATGGTCCACGAGGCGTTGAAGATCTTGTGGCGGCAGTGCTCGGAATTAGCCTGGGCGAACATCATCAGCTCGACGTCGGTCGGGTTGCGCCCGATTTTGGTGAAGTTCTCGACGAGATAGTCGATCTCGTCCTCGGACAGGGCCAGCCCCAGTGCGCCATTGGCCTGCACCAGCGCGGCGCGCCCGCCGGCAATGACATCCACCGAAGTCAGCGGCTGCGGGGCGACGTGATGGAACAAGGCATCGGCGGCATCGATGGAATCGAGTACCGATTCGGTCATGCGGTCGTGGAGCCGCTCGGTTGATCGCCGTACCCCATGCGGGGCATTGCATCCCGCCAGCGCCGACTTTTCAACGTGGTAGGCAATGCCGCGTTCGATGCGGCGGATCGCGGCAAAACCGCAGTTGTGCGCGATGTCGGTCGCCTTGGAAGCCCACGGCGAAATCGTGCCCAGGCGCGGCGTCACCAGCATCAACTGTCCGGGAGGCGCGGCCGGCAATTCAGCCGGAATTCCCAGCAATTCCTTCAAGCGCAGCAACTCGTCGGCGTTCATGCTGCTGTCGGTTTCGACGAAATACCAGTGCTCCGCCACCAGCGGAACCCCGACTTGCTCGGCCAGGCGGGCAAGACGCGAAGCGGAAAAGGCGGCGGTGCCGCGAAGCTTGAGGATGGGTGACATGTCGGGGACTATTGCGGGGAAGGGGTTGGGGAAGAGTTGCATTAACGTGAAAGACGCGGAGCGGCTCTGGCCGCTCCCCTCTCCCTTGACGGGGTTGGGGGAGAGGGTGCGGTCATGACGCGCAGCTTTCATTATTTGTGGTGGTGCCAAGCTCCATGACCGTTAAAACGGCAAGAACAGATTGAGCGGGTGATCTGCCATCTGCTCAAAACCATATCGATTATAGAAACCGACTGCTGAAGGCTTCGCATTGACCACGAGACCGATACCACCGACCTCGCCGGCGATACGCGTCACCCGGTCAATGGCGTCGAAAAGCATGAACTCTCCAATACCTTTGCCTTGCTGCGCCTGGGCAGTTGCCAATCTGCCCAGCCGAAAGACCGGCGCCTTGCCAGGCAGCCGTTTTCGATACTGAACCGGTAAATCCGGATTGACCAGTTCAGCCAGGCTAATCGCGTAAAAACCAAGCACATCCGCAGGGTTTTTGTCAGCCACAACTACAAAGGTCGAGGAAATCCCCTTTTCCTTGTGTTGCCTGGCAACCTGAGCAAACCAACCATTGAGATCGGCATCTCCGCAATCGAATCCCTTCCTGTCATGCCCGTCGTTCAGCGGGAGAACCAGCATCGTTCTTCATCCTCCGGTAACGGGCCTCAGCCTGAAGGAATTTCTCATTGCGCGGTGGAGGATTTTCAATCATTTCCAGCAGTCTCAGTGATTCCCTCCGTGTCAGGGCAATCGTCGATTCGCTTTCAATGACCTTGGCCGCCTTTTCCAGGGCCGCTTGCACGACAAACTGGTTAAGCGTCGCGCCCACGAGGTCAGCCGCCACTTGCAGTGTTCCCTGCACATGGTCGGTGATTCTGGTGGTAAGTCGCTTTCCGGTATGAGCAAGCATGGCTGTCTCCTTGATGGCAATCGTTTTTGACGTGCGCAGTATAGACATGCGGCGTCATTTTGTCACCATCATTTACCGTTGGCACTGCCCCCCACAAGGTCGGCCCGGCGGACTGCCAGCAGAAAAGCGTGGCCCGCTGCGAGAGGCAACTATACTCGGACGCCAGACCTCGGCCGGCCCACCAAGGCGCAACTTGAAAAGGCCATGGCCGGCCACATCCTTGCCCAGGCCGAGCTGATGGGCAGCTATCAGAAACAACACTGACCGAGAAAAACCTATCACATGAGCCTCTTGCAAAACATCGATTGCACGCTGTTTTTTTCGCGGCACGAGGCGAA
>CAZOMI010000045.1:0-25045 GCA_964580925.1 uncultured Methyloversatilis sp. | reverse complement strand
GATCTTCATCTGCCCCTTCTGGCCGACAACTGCCGATCAGCATATTACACCGACCGCAACTGTGGATTGCGGTCGTTTAAGCGGCATGCTCTCAACGGCAACTAAGTCTCTTGATAACCGCAAACAGGCATTGCCAGACCAAGCAGAAAGTCGGCGCTGGCGGGACGGCGCTTTACTCTCCCGTGCGGTCTTTTGGATTCACAAGAACCAGATATTGCCGGTGCAATGTCACCAGCACCCAGGCCCAGATGACGCAGCCGAGCGGGGTCACCCAACCGAGGTCGGCCACGCCTTCGCCGACCAGTGTCCAGTGCGTGAGGGCAATGATGATCAGGGAGCCCAGCGCCTTGAACAGGCGGTAGCTGAGCAGCAAGGTCGCCACGAGACTGCCGAAGACCCCGCCCACCAGCCCGCCGGTGCCGACCAGGCCATACCAGCGCCGGCCCTCTTGCGTACGGTAGCTGCTGTCGGCGAGGCTCCAGAACTGCTCGACCAGCACGACGCCGAAAATGTCCACGAAGATGTAGAAGGCCACCGCCACCCAGGATGCATGCGTGGCGGACAGTATCCTGAAGGCGACCAGGGCGCCGACAAAAAACAGGCAGCTCAGCAGGACGACGCGCACCCGGCAGCGGGTAGACGCTCGCGGGCCAAAAAAGCGATAATCCACACTCTTTTTCCGGCTTTCATGGTGCCAGACGACATCAGGGCCATGACTAACCATTCCTCACCACTCAGAGAGTTCAATATGGCAGCAGTAGCAGCATTTGCACCCGCGGCACCCGCGCCGAGCCAGTCCCGGCTGCTTCTTTCCGGCAATGAAGCCGTCGCCCGCGCCGTCTGGGAATCCGGTTGCAAGGTGGCCGCCGCCTATCCCGGCACGCCTTCGACCGAGATTCTCGAAGCCCTGTGCACCTACCCGGACATTTATACCGAATGGGCGGTGAATGAAAAGGTGTCGATGGAGGTCGCGCTGGGCGCCTCGATGATGGGAGCGCGCTCTTTCTGTGCAATGAAGCACGTCGGCCTGAACGTCGCCGCCGACGCCCTGATGACGCTGACCTTGACCGGCACGGTCGGCGGCATGGTGATCGCCGTCGCCGACGACGTTGGCATGGCCTCGTCGCAAAACGAACAGGACTCGCGCTTCTACGCCCGCTTCGCCCATCTGCCGATGTTCGAGCCGGCCGATTCGCAGGAGGCCCACGACATGGTACTGGCCGCGTTCGAGCTGTCGGAACAGCACCAGGCGCCCGTGTTCGTGCGCATGACGGCGCGCATCTGCCACGTCAAGTGCGTCACCCGGGTCGGCGAGCGCGTGGCGCACGAGCCGGCCGGCTTCGTCAAAAACGCCGCGCGCTGGGTGATGGTGCCGTCCCACGCCAAGCGGCGCATTCCCTTGATGTTCGAGCGCGACGCGGTGTTGCGCGAGGTGTCCGAGCATTCTCCGCTGAACGTGCTTGAGCCGGGCAAGGATCGCCGCGTCGGCTTCGTCACCAGCGGGCCGGCCTACATGCATGTGCGCGAAGCCTTCCCGGATGCGCCGGTGCTCAAGTTGGGCATGAGTCATCCCCTGCCGCTGAACATGATCAAAGCACTGGCCGCCATGGTCGATACGCTGGTGGTCGTCGAGGAAGTCGAACCGGTCGTCGAAAACGAGATTCACGCCGCCGGCATCGCCGTGCATGGCAAGGATATTTTGCCGAAAATCGGCGAATTGGCGCCCGAAGTGCTGACGCCGGCGATCAACCGCCTGCTCAACAACGAACCAGCGCCGCCGCCAGCCATCGCGCCGGCCGTGTTCCCGCGGCCGCCCACGCTGTGCGCCTCCTGTCCGCACCTGGGCATCTACTACACGCTGTCGCAACTGAAGAACATCATCGTTGCCGGCGACATTGGCTGCTACACGCTTGGCGCCGGCCACCCGTGGAATGCGCTCGACACGACAATCTGCATGGGCGCGGCGCTGACCGTGGCGCACGGCATGGACAAGGGCCGCGGCGCGGTCGACCGGGACAAGAAGATTCTCGCCGTGATGGGCGATTCGACTTTCATGCACATGGGCATGCAGGGCCTGCTCGACGCCACCTACAACAACAGCAACATCACTTTCCTGCTGCTCGACAACGGCACGGTGGGCATGACCGGCGGCCAGAACACGCCCGCCAACGGCCTCGACATCCGTGGCAACCCGGCGCCGAAGATCGACTTCCGCAAGCTGGTCGAGGCCCTGGGTGTCAAGCCCGAGCGGGTGCGCGAGGTCGACCCCTACGAGATGCCCAAGCTGTTCAAGGTGATCCGCGAGGAAACCAGGATCGAGGAGGTTTCGGTCATCATCGGTTACCGGCCCTGCGTGCTCACCGACGAATTCAAGGCGGCGCGCGCCTATTACGTCGACGATGACAAATGCACCGGCTGCGGCAATTGCATCGATGTCGGCTGCCCGGCGATCCACGTCACGCGGCGCGAAAAGGCGGTCAAGCCGTCCGGCAAGGAAGTCGAACTCGCCTTCGTGCGCATCGACCCGATCGCCTGCACCGGCTGTGGCATGTGCCTCCAGCCCTGCGCACCGGATGCCATTTTGCAGGTCGCAGGGCCGCGCATCGTGGCCAAGCTGCGCCCGGTATAACTTTCATGATGCGTGAAACATCACCCCGCATCATGAAAGTCAGCCCCCTTCCCATGGCCCCCCACCCCCAGCCCCCGCCCCGGGGCGGGGGGCGAAGTTTGTTCGCTGCGCTCGTCCATGAACGCGGCGTCAAATTGCATATTCCACGTTAAGGAACCCCCATGGAAAACAACATTACCAATATCCTCGTCTGCGGCATTGGCGGCCAGGGTGTCATGACCGCCACCGAAATCCTCGCCGAGGCTGCCATCGCCGAAGGCCACGATGCCAAGAAAACCGAAGTGGCCGGCATGGCCCAGCGTGGCGGCGTGGTGACCTCGCATCTGCGCTTCGGCCCCAAGGTGCTCTCGCCGCAGATCGCGCCGGGAACCGTGCATGTACTGCTGGGCTTCGAAGCCGCCGAGGCGCTGCGCTGGTCGACCTACCTGCGGCCGGACGGTCTCGCGCTGGTGAATGACTCGCGGCTGGTGCCGCCGGTGGTCGAGATCGGCCTGTTCAGCTATCCGGAAGATCCGATCGGCGAGATGCGCGCCGCCGGCATCCGCACCGTGAGCTTCGATGCCGCCACCATCGCCAGCGACCTGGGCGACCTGCGTCTGGGCAACACCGTCATGCTGGGCGCCATCGCCGATCACCTGCCGTTTTCCGCGGACGTGCTGCTCTCCTGCATCGAGGCGCGCTTTGCCCGCAAGGGCGCTGCCATCGTCGAACTGAATCGCAGTGCCTTCGCCGCCGGCCGTGCCGCCGCGGCCACCCACACCAAGGAAGAGGTAACCGCATGACCGCTCGAATTCTCGATGGCAACGCCCTGTCGCAAATCGTCCGCGCCGAACTGGCCGAAAAAGCCGCCGCCCTCAAGGCCACGCAGAACATCGTGCCCTGCCTCGCCGTGATCCTCGTCGGCGAAGACCCCGCCTCGGCCGTCTATGTGCGCAACAAGGTCGCGGCCTGCGAAAAGGCCGGCTTTCGCTCGATCAAGGAAAGCTACCCGCCCAATGTCGAACCGATGGTGGTGCTCGGCAAGATCGCCGCGCTTAACGCCGATCCTGATGTGCATGGCATTCTGGTGCAATTGCCGCTGCCCAGGCAGTTCGATGCCGAGGCCGTGCTCGAGGCGATCTCTCCCGAGAAGGACGTGGACGGCTTTCACGCCGAAAACGTCGGCGCCCTGATGCAGGGCAATCCGCGCTTCGTTCCCTGCACACCTTGTGGCGTCATGAAAATGCTGGCGTCCGAGAACGTCCCCCTCAAGGGCGCCGAAGCCGTCATCGTCGGCCGCAGCAACATCGTCGGCAAGCCAATGGCGATGCTGCTGCTGGCGGAAAGCTGTACGGTCACGATCTGCCATTCGCGCACCAGGGACCTCGCCTTCCATACCCGCCGCGCCGACATCCTGGTTGCCGCCGTCGGCCAGCCGAAGATGATCACCGGCGACATGATCAAGCCCGGCGCGACGGTGATCGATGTCGGCATCAACCGCACCCCGGAAGGCAAGCTGTGCGGCGACGTCGATTTCGAATCGGCCAGGGAAGTCGCCGGCCTCATCACCCCGGTACCCGGCGGCGTCGGCCCGATGACCATCACCATGCTGCTTGCCAACACCCTTGAATCAGCCGAGAGAACCTTGAAATGACCAGCACCCACCCCCTCGTCGGCATCGTCATGGGTTCGGATTCTGACTGGCCCATCATGCAGGCGGCCGCGCGCGTGCTTGAAGAATTCGGCGTGCCCTACGAGGCGAAAGTAGTCTCCGCCCATCGCACACCCGACCTGCTCTACGACTACGCCGCCGTGGCGCACGAGCGCGACCTCAAGGCCATCATCGCCGGCGCCGGCGGCGCGGCCCACCTGCCGGGCATGCTGGCCGCCAAGACCATCGTGCCGGTGCTCGGGGTGCCGGTGCCGTCAAAGCATCTCAACGGCCTCGACTCGCTGCTGTCCATCGTGCAGATGCCCAAGGGCGTGCCGGTCGCCACCTTCGCCATCGGTGAAGCCGGCGCAGCCAACGCGGCGCTGACCGCCGTCGCCATCATCGCGACCGGCAACGACAAGTACGGCAAGAGCCTGGCGAAGAAACTCGACGAATTCCGCGCGCGCCAGAGCGAAAAGGTGCTGGCGATGAAACTTGAATTACCCAAAGAGGGATAAGCAGCCGTGATTACCCCACCCGCCACCCTGGGGATGCTCGGCGGCGGCCAGCTCGGCCGCTTCTTCGTCATGGCTGCGCATGAACTCGGGTATCGCGTGCTGGTGCTCGACCCGGACGAACACAGCCCCGCCGGCCGCTGCGCCGACGAACACATCGTCGCCGCCTATGACGACCTCGCGGCGCTGGAACGGCTCGCCGGCCAGTGTGCGGCAATCACCACCGAATTCGAGAACGTGCCGGCGGACACGCTGGCCAACCTGTCGAAATTCGTCACCGTGCGGCCGAACGCCGAGGCGGTGCGCACCTGCCAGAATCGCAGCGCGGAAAAAGCCTTTCTCAAGCGGCACGGCTTTCCGCATGCGCCGTATGCCGACATCCGCAGCGAAGCCGATTTGCGCGAAGCCAACGCCGGCCTGTTTCCCGGCATCCTCAAGGTGGCGCGTTTCGGTTATGACGGCAAGGGCCAGGCGCGCGTCAATAGCCGCGCAGAAGCACTGATCGCCTGGAGCCAGCTGCGCAACGAACCCTGTGTACTCGAACAGCAACTCAAGCTCGATTACGAAGTCTCGGTGGTGCTGGCGCGCGATGAACATGGTGCGGTGCGCTGCTTCCCGACGGCAGAAAACAGCCATCGCCATGGCATCCTCGACATCTCGCTGGTGCCGGCGCGCACCTCGGGCTGCCTCGCCGCTAATGAACCGAGAAAGAATAACTTGGACAGATGTCCGCTTGCAGACGAGATGCCAGGCAAGGCGCAGAACGCGCCGTGTGGCTGGCCACACAAGCGTTTTGCAACGCGGCATGGCGCTCGTATGCAAGATGGACAATGTTCAAGTTGTTCATTCTCGGTGACTAAGTTGCCAAACGAGGCCGAAGAGATCGCCGAAGGCATCGCGCAAAAGATGGATTACGTCGGCACCCTCGGCGTCGAGTTCTTCATCGTGCATGGCCAGTTGTACGTCAACGAAATGGCGCCGCGCCCCCACAATTCCGGCCACTACACCCTCGACGCCTGCGTCACCAGCCAGTTCGAGCAGCAGGTGCGCGCCCTGTGCGGCCTGCCGCTCGGCGAGGCGCGCGCGCACAGTGCAGCGGCCATGGTCAATCTGCTCGGCGACATCTGGTATCGCGCTGATCCGCACCACGCACACGAGCCCGACTGGGCGCAACTGCTGGCGATACCGAACCTGAAACTGCACCTCTACGGCAAACGCCACCCCCGCCCCGGCCGCAAGATGGGCCATTTCACCGTCATCGGCACCGACCCGGCGGAAGTGCAAAAGTCGGCGCTGGCGGGACGGCGCCTGATGGGCATCAGCGATGAGTGAGCTGCAACCTCCTTCCGCTTCGCATGCCGATATCCAGCGCGCCGTCGAGTTGTTGCGCGCCGGCGAACTCGTCGCCTTCCCCACCGAAACGGTCTATGGCCTCGGTGCCGATGCCCGCAATCCCGCAGCCGTGGCCAAGATTTTCGCCACCAAGGGACGGCCGGCCGATCACCCGCTGATTGTGCACATTGGCGAAATCGCCCATATGGATCACTGGGCGCGCGACATTTCCGAAGTCGCCCGGGTGCTGGCCAAGACCTTCTGGCCCGGCCCCCTGACGATGATCCTCAAGCGCCAGCCGGATGTTCCCGATGCCGTGACCGGCGGCCAGGACACCATCGGCCTGCGCATGCCGAACCACCCCGTGGCCCTGGAACTGCTGCGCGCCTTTGCCGCCGCGGCAGGCGATGCACGCAGTGGCCTGGCCGCCCCCTCGGCCAACCGCTTCGGCCGCATCAGCCCGACCACGGCCGCACATGTGCGGGATGACCTGGGCGACGCCGTCAACCTGATTCTCGACGGCGGGCCCTGCACGGTCGGCATCGAATCGACCATCGTCGACGTTACCGGACCGCGCACCATCATCCTGCGTCCCGGCATGCTTTCCCCGTTCGACATCGGTCACCTCCTTGGCCGCATGCCGGCGATGGCGGACAATCCGCTCGCGCCAAAAAACCCGCGTGCCCCGGGTACGCACGAGGCGCACTACGCCCCGCGCACGCCGCTGCAGATCATGCCCAACGACAGCCTGCCGATCGTCCTGCGCGATGCCCTCGTCAAGCGCGATCACGTCGCCGTGCTGGCCACCTTCCCCGCCCCGTTCGACCATCCGCTGATCAGTTGGCAGGTCGCCCCGGCCGATCCGGCAGGTTTCGCCCGCGAGCTCTACGCCAATCTGCGCAAGCTTGATTCGCTCGGTTGCGCCCGCATGTACGTCGAGAAACCCGACGGCCAGCCCTGGCAAGCCGTCGCCGACCGCCTCAAGCGTGCGGCAGCCGGTTCCGGCAACGAATAAGCATCACCAGAAGAGCACCCCGCAACAACAGGGCTTCGCAGAAAGCCTACTTGAAGAATGTGAATCGACCGGTATCAGAACTTTTCGCGGCATAGATTCCTTTGCTGAACGAAAGGTACGAACGGTTTAAGATTCAGCCACACCCAAACCTAAAAAAAGAGGAAACCGCACCATGATGACGACCGCAATTCGCAAGGAAGACGCTGCACCGCAACCGCTTGCCACTTTCAAGGCGCCACCCGGCACCGGTTTCATCGAGCCCAGCACCTTCACGCTGGTACGCGCCGAATCCCCCGCGCTTGCCGTAATGACCGACCTCAAGCAGGTGACGGTTGCCACCACCAACCCCGATGCTACATTGGCGCAGGCAACCCAGACCATGATTTCACGCGGTGTGCGGCTGCTGCTGGTGGTCGATCGCGACGACATTGTCCTCGGCCTGATCACCTCACGCGACACCCTCGGCGAAAAACCCATCAAACTGATCAAGGCGCAAGGCGGCAAGCACAGCGACCTGCTGGTCAGCGACCTGATGTGTCCGCGCGACGACATCGACCTGATCTCGATCAACGACGTGATGCACGCCACGGTCGGCGACATCGTCGCCACCCTCAAGCAATTGAAGCGCCAGCACGCGCTGGTCGGCGAACGCAATCCGCTCACCAAGCAGACCCGCATTCGCGGCATCTTTTCGGCCACGCAGATCGGCCGTCAATTGGGCGCCGCCGTGCAGACCTTCGAGGTCAGCACCACCTTCTCTGAAATCGAAGGCCTGCTCGCCCAGGACAACAACTGAGCGATACCCGTCACTCCGGCTTGCGCCGGGGTGACGGCTGAATCAGCGCTTGATCAGGCGAGGTCGCCGGCGAGCGAATCGCGAATCGCGGCGGGGAGATTGATCTCCGCCTGGTAGTTCGGGTGGTCGATGCCGGCGCGGATGGCGGCGCCCTGCTTCGCTGCGGCGGCCATCGCCGGTGTCAGCTCGAAGCGCATGAAGTGCACGGCCGAGGTTTTTTCCTCGGTCTCGCGGTCCAGGTCTTCGTTGGCGATCGGGATAACCTTGTCGAAACCCTCGACCTGCACCCAGACCGCCTTTTCGATGCCAATCAATTGCGACAACTTTTTCCGGCGCTCGGCTTCGTCCGGAAACTCGACCATGAAGGTCGCCTTCCAGTTGCAGCCATCCGGAATCAACGGGTTGTAGACGTCGAGTTCGTCCTGGATCGGCCCCGGCTCGAACATGCGTTCGAGGCGCAGCATCTCCTGCACCTGGTATTGCATGGTCAGCGCGTCTTCGAAGTAGAGCGTGGCATTGGCGCCGAGCGGCACCTGCCGGTTCTTCTTGTGGGCAATGACCCTGGCCCGGAATTCGGGCCGCATGCGGGCGTATTTTTCGAGGCTGTAAAGGTTTTCGTGAGTCAGCATAAAGTCTCCTGAGATGTAGTTACCACCGTTAGAGGAAAGCATTGACCAAGTCCGTCACACCGGCGGAGGCCGGTGTCCAGGTTGTTGATATTCCTGGATTCCGGCTTCCGCCGGAATGACGAGATTTGGATTGATCAGCGCCTCCTTGGCGTGTGGCCTTATTCGATTCCGTAGGCTTTTCTCAACAAAGCCATCGGGTGTACCGGCGCGCTGCCGTCAGCCCGGGCATGGGCGATGTGATGGCCGGCCATGGCGCAGTCGGAGCCGTAATGGTCGGGCTTGGCCTGATTGACGCGACCCACCACCGGCTTGACGATTTTCATCGCGTACTGGTGAAACTCTTTCTTCACCGCGTAGGTGCCGTCATGGCCGGAACAACGTTCGATGACGTCGATCTCGGTATCCGGCACCAGTGACAGCGCCTCCTTCGTCTTCGGTCCGATGTTCTGCACGCGCTGGTGGCAGGCGGCGTGATAGGCGACCTTGCCCAGCCCCTGCTTGAAGTCGGTCTTGAGCTTGCCTTCCTTATGGCGCAGCATCAGGTATTCGAATGGATCGTAAAAGGCATTCTTCACCTTGATGACATCCGGGTCGTCAGGGAACATCAGCGGCAGTTCCTGCTTGAACATCAGCACGCAGGACGGGATCATCGCCGTGAGGTCCCAGCCTTCATCGACGAGTTTGGCCAGCACCGGAATGTTGCCTTCTTTCGCCGCGCGCACCGATTCGAGGTCGCCGAGTTCCAGCTTGGGCATGCCGCAGCAGCGTTCCTTCCGGGCAATCGTCACGGGGATGCCATTGTGCGCATACACCGCCACCAGGTCTTCGCCCGGACCGGGCTCGTTGCGGTTGATGTAGCAGGTAGCGAACAACGCCACCTTGCCGGTCGTCCTGCCGGCGGGCTGGCCGACCGTCTCGGGCGACAGTTCGCGCAAGCGGCTGCGCAGCGACTTGCTGGCGAATTCGGGCAGCCAGGCAGCGCTGTGGATGCCGGCCACGGCCTCGAGCGCCTTGCGCGCGGGGCCGATCTTGTTCACCGCGTTCACCAGAGGTGCAACGATGGGAATGCCGACAAAACTGCCGACGACATCGGTGCTGGTGAGCACCTTGTCGCGCAGCTTGGTGGTGCCCTTCCTGAAATGCACGGCCTTGGCGCGCAGCATCAGGTGCGGGAAATCCAGGTTCCACTCGTGCGGCGGCACGTAGGGACACTTGGTCATGTAGCACAGGTCGCAGAGATAACAGTGATCGACGACCTGCCAGTAATCGGATTTCTTGACGCCGTCGACTTCGAATGTCGCGGAAGCGTCGACGCGGTCGAACAGGGTGGGGAAAGACTGGCACAGGCTGACGCAACGACGGCAGCCGTGGCAGATGTCAAAGACGCGCTCCATCTCGTGATAAAGCGCCTCCTCGCTGTAGAACTCGGGGTTCTGCCAGTCGAGCGGATGACGTGTCGGAGCTGCGAGATTGCCTTCGCGCGCCATGTTGTTCTCCCTGTTGTCGCCTCGAAAATGGCCGCCCCGACACAACGGGACGGCCGGATGCTGCTCAGCCCAGTTCGTTCAGGGCCTTCTGGTAGCGGTTGGCGTGCGAACGCTCAGCCTTGGCCAGGGTCTCGAACCAGTCGGCAATCTCGTCGAAGCCTTCGGCACGGGCGTCCTTCGCCATGCCCGGGTACATGTCGGTGTACTCGTGAGTCTCGCCGGCAACGGCGGACTTCAGGTTATCGGCGGTCGGGCCGAAGGGCAGGCCGGTGGCGGGGTCGCCGCTCTGCTCGAGGTACTCGAGGTGGCCGTGCGCGTGGCCGGTCTCGCCTTCCGCCGTGGAGCGGAACAACGCGGCAACGTCAGCGTAGCCTTCTACGTCGGCCTTGTTTGCGAAATACAGATAGCGACGGTTGGCTTGCGATTCGCCGGCGAAGGCGTCTTTCAGGTGCTGTTCGGTTTTGCTGCCTTTGATTTTCATGGTCAGATCCTCTCTTGGTTGTCAGTACAGGCAAGCCGGATGCGGCAAAATATCAATACGCAATCCGCCTTGACGGAATTACTTTAGTACCCATACGCAATAAATGGAAATTGTAATTTCCTAAGGGGTTGATAGCATCTGGCTATGAATGCCGAAACATCCATGCAGTCGCGCCCCCGGGGAGAAGGGAAGCAAAGCACTCCGCAACAGTCTCGCCGCCGGGTCGCCCCAAGGCGAGACGACACGCGGCGCCAGCCGCAATCCGCACCTCAGTAAAATTAATACTCCCCGTGATAAACGAGCGCAGCGAGTCAACAGTCACCCCTCCCGCGAGGGAGGGGCGGGGGGTGGGCGGGTCTTACTTTGGAATAACCGGTCAAGCGAAAATCCGGTCACCAGCGCCGTGCCGGCAATCACGATGATCGATCCGGCAATGGTGTGCCAGCCGATCGTTTCATTGAGGAATAGATATCCCCAGATGATGCCGAACACCGGGATCAGGAACGTCACCGTCAGCGCCGGCGCGGCCCCGATGTCGGCAATCAGCCGGAAATACAGCAAATAAGCCACGCCGCTGCAGACAACGCCGAGGGCGATCACCGAGACGATCACGGCAGGACTGGCCGCTTGTGCCGCCGGAAAGAACGGCACCGCTGGCGCAATCAGCAATGTGGCGGCCCACATGCTGCCATGGGCATTCGCGAAGGGCTCGACCGATTTCGCGGATTTCGCGTAAACCGATGAAATGCCATAACAGAACGAGGCGCCCAGCGCCGCGGCAATCGCCAAGCCGGCACCGGGTAGCAGCGTCACCTTGTCAAAGCCGGCGAGCACCGCCACCCCCGCGATGCCGAGCGCCAGGCCGAGCGAACCTCGGGCGGTCAGCGGCGTCTTGGTCCAGACGGCGCCAATCACCGCACCCCAGATCGGCGCAGTGGCATTCAGGATCGACAGCAATGAAGCCGAAATCGTTTGCGCCGCATAGGCAAACAGCAGAAACGGCAGCGCCGAATTGAACAGGCCCAACACCAGATAGTGCTGCCAGTGCTGCCGGACGTGCAGCGCCTTCTTCAGCACCAGGCCGACCACGAGCAGAAACAGTGCCGCGAGCGCGACCCGAAACTCGATGAGCAGCGTCGGCCCGAGTACCGGGGCGCCAATCCGCATGAACATGAAAGAAGCGCCCCAGATGGCGGACAAGACGACAAGGCGGAAAAGGCTGGCGTTGCTCATGGTTTGAACGGCGGGCAGAAGAAGCCGGGCAGTTTGCCCCATTCGGAGCCGATTGGACAACCCGAATCTTGCTATTTTGCCCAGAACAGCCACTGGCATCGTCCGGCGTTATCCTCCCGGAATAATCCGGTCAGCGGCAGCAGTCAGCGCCCGCGGAGGAAAGCGATGATCACCAGCGAATACTTCCGGCCGCCCCACGGCCAGTGGCGGTTTAGCGATCAGCAGGGCCAATAATCGGCATGAAAGTCGTTTTTCATGCTTTTTTGTACTTGGGGTTCCAGCAGGGGACCGCCGTGAGGGACGCAAGGAGAGGCATGATCGGTTTGCCTGTGATGTCGGCGTGGCCGGACAGGAGGCGGCTTGCCGGTGGAATGCATGTATGCGGCGCAAGTCCGGCGTCAGGGCGCCCATTTCGAAAGTCGGCGCTGGCGGGACGGCGTTTCCGGGGCATTGACTGCCATCCAGGACGCCGGGCGCGTATGCCATGTGTTTGATTTACGCTCCACCCGGCTTACAATCCCCTTAACCGCCGCCCTCGCGCCGGTTCAGTCCAACGAGGTTTATCCGCCGCCATGACCGCTTCCGCTCTCCTCGTGCGCCTTCAGCGGCGGATAAACGCTATTCGTTAGGCTCAGGGAGGAGCAGTGAATCCCAACATACGAGCAAATGAAATTGCTTCAGCCTTCCAAAGATATCTGGCCAGCAACAGCCGATCCGAGATTGAACTTTTCTCCTTGAATGAACTGCGCTCGACTGACGAGCCGTTGGGGCAACGTGATGTTGGAGAAGGGTATCGCATTGCCATTCGCAACCGAGTCAAAGATCTTGAAGAAAAGGAACGCCGGCGCCATGAGAGCAAGATAAGGGCGTGGAATCTCGTTGTTGGAGTATTGGTTGGCTTCTTGATTGCCGCTTTAACCAAGTTGCTGTTCTAACGGCAAGTGCTACTTGAAGGGACTTATCTATGTCATCTGAGGACGTCCGCAAGCACCTTCGTGCTGCAATTGACGAAGTTGTAAATTCCGAGAAAAAACGCCTACACGATCTCTTCGACGAAAGCGACGCGCGCGCCTCTGAAGAAATCGAGAAAATGAAACCTTTGATCCTGTCACTCAATGAACTAAAAACGGAGATCGGTGATATTGAAGGTGTGACCATTAACACCTACGAGCATGGTAGTGCCAGAGTTGAAATCAAATCAACTTGCAGCCGCAAGTCATTCAGCATCTCAACAAGCATTGACAATACAGGCTTTGTGGTCGAGGAATTTAGCTCATTCGTAGGTGGCTATATCGATGAGGCAACCGAGAAAACACACAATCTACGGAGCCCAACGCGCGTGCTAAAACTTGTCGTGAAGGCAATTGGGGAGCACATTGCATCAGGGCAGGTATTTACAGAGCGGCACAGAAATACATGACAACTAAACCGCATAAACCGGGGTCACATAAACCGGCACATAAACCGGGGTCAGACCACGGTTTCCGCCGACCCGCCAGCGCCGACTTTCCAACAATGGTCCAGTCCATGATCAGTGCGTATCATTCCGTCCTCGAACTTTCACGTCGCTCACCATGAACAATCCCTGGCTCGAAATTCCACTTGCGGACTATGAGGGGCACATGGCCTTGCCCGGCATCGAGCAAGCGCAATTGCTGGCCGATATTTTCTCGGGCGTCATCCAGCAATATTCACCGCGGTCGATTGCCGTCCTCGGTTGTGCTGGCGGCAATGGCTTTGACCGGATTCCATCCGGCATTGCCCGGGTGGTCGGGGTGGACCTTAATCCACGCTTTGTTGCCGAAGCGAGGGCGCGGTTTGGCCTGCGGTTCGCGAATCTTGAACTGCTGGTTGGCGATATTCAGCGTGACGATATCGCATTCGCACCGGTTGACCTGTTGTTCGCCGGGCTGGTGCTGGAGTATGTCGATGTAGAAGCGGTCATCGCAAAATTGCCAGCCTTGCTCACGGCCAATGGCCGGCTAGTCACGGTGTTGCAGTTACCGAGCGCCAGCCAGCGGGAGATATCGCCGTCACCGTTCACAAGCATCCAGGCGATCAGGGAGATCATCCGGCTTGTCCCGCCACCGCGACTCCTGCAAGCGGCAGTGGCGCAAGGCTTCGTTCAGCTGGCCTCACAGACTGTGGCGTCGGTGAGTGGCAAGGAGTTTCAGGTGCAGGTATTCGCCAAGACGCCCTAGCCGTCATGCCACCGGAGCGGGGCGAAAGATCACACGGGCAAGGCGATTGTATCCGTCACCGGCGCCAGACCTGCGTTGCCCTTGACATACTATTTGTAGTATATACATAATGTGACATGTGGCAAATTGAAGAGCACCGTCGTGTTGATAAACAACTATCTGACTCAGTCCCGATTGAGGTTCTGAAGCGTTACGAGAAATGGAAAGACATTGCCAGACTTACCGGGCCGCAAGGTTTGCGGGCCATCAAAGGGTTTCACGATGAAGCACTGTCTGGTGAATGGAAGGGGCATCGTTCCTCCCGGCTCGGGTTGCAGTGGCGTGTGATCTACCGGGTTGTTGCCCCCGTGTTGGAGATTAAAGTTGTTCATGTCACAGCCCACGACTACAGGAGGCCATGAAATGAAAGCGTTTCATACTGCGAAAAAGCGCGTTGAAGTCTCGCCGGGAGAGTCTGTCCGCAT
This sequence comes from uncultured Methyloversatilis sp., assembly GCA_964580925.1. GTDB lineage: Bacteria > Pseudomonadota > Gammaproteobacteria > Burkholderiales > Rhodocyclaceae > Sulfuricystis. The sequence goes on along the minus strand of CAZOMI010000045.1, from coordinate 10,633 downwards.
CCTGCGTGAACTTCAAGAGTTGAGCCAAAGTCAGCTGTCCGAGCTTACGGGTATTCCTCAATCCACCATTTCCGCGATCGAAAACGGTCGTGTGAATTTTGGCGTCGAGCGCGCCAAGGTTCTTGCCCATGCGCTCAAGTGTCATCCAGCGGTACTCGTATTTCCTGGCTGGGAAGTTCCGCTTGAGCGCGCCGCATAACTGGACTTTCAAGCTGTAAAAATGGCGCGAATCGCATCGCGCCATTTTCATTGCGTTGCCGCGCGCCGCTGGTCGCCGTCCAGCCAGCGCCGACTTTTCCTCAGCGGCAGTTACGGCACGGCTTACCTTAACGAGGCATTCAACGCTTCCAGCGCACTGTTACCCGGACACAGGTAGGCGTCGCCGAGCTGGTTGAGCGGCTTCTCGACCGTATTCAGGTGCGCGTGCATGGACTCGGAGGCGCTGTCGACAAACAGCAGGCCGGTGACGATTTCGCCCAGCGCATGGCGTTCCTGCAGATGGTTCATGGCACCGACGCGATCGGAAGGATCGTAATCGGTTTTCACCTTGCGCAGCAACAGTACCGAGCCGTCGTGCTGCACGACCCGGCGCAACTCGCCGGGCGCATAGGAAGCTTCGATCTGGTCGCGCGGCAGGATGAAGTCGAGCCGGTTGACGGCGTCATTATGCTCGCGCACATAATCGTAGCTTTTGGTCGAGCCGGCGTGGTTGTTGAACGTCACGCAGGGGCTGATGACGTCGATGAAGGCGGGACCGCGATGGCGCAGGGCGCCCTTGATCAGCGGGATCAACTGTTCCTTGTCACCCGAAAAACTGCGCGCCACATAGGTTGCACCCAGTTGCAGCGCCAGGGCGACGAGGTCGATCGGGCTGTCGGTATTCACCACGCCGCGCTTGTTTTTCGAGCCCTTGTCGGCCGTGGCGGAGAACTGGCCCTTGGTCAGGCCATAGACGCCGTTGTTTTCGACGATGTAGGTCATGTTCACGCCACGCCGCATGGCATGCGCGAACTGGCCGATGCCGATGGAGGCCGAGTCGCCGTCACCCGAAACCCCCAGGTAGATGAGGTCGCGATTGGCCAGCGCCGCGCCGGTCAGCACCGAGGGCATGCGGCCGTGGGTAGTGTTGAAGCCGTGCGAGTTGCCGAGGAAGTAATCGGGTGTTTTCGACGAGCAGCCGATGCCGGAAAGCTTGGCCACCCGATGTGGTTCGACGTCAAGATCGAAACAGGCCTGGACTACGGCGGCACTGATCGAGTCGTGGCCGCAACCGGCACACAGCGAAGAAATTGCGCCTTCATAGTCGCGGCGCGTGTAGCCCAGCGCGTTCTTCGGCGTATCCGGGCGGAAAAGTTTGGGTTTGGCGAAATAAGTCACGAGGCCACCTTGCGAAGCGGGGTTACTTTGTGGGCATCAAGCGCAGCGGCGATGCGGCCGGAGATGAAGCTGGCGGTGATCGGCGTGCCGTCGTAATGCAGGACGCGCAGCAGTTTCTTCGGATCGACTTCACCTTCGGTCAGCAGCAACATGCGCAGTTGGCCGCTCTCGTTCTGTTCGACGATGAAGACGTAATCGTGTTCGGCGATGAAGTCGATGACGCTGTCGGCAAAGGGGAAGGCACGCACGCGCATCAGGTCCACCTGGATGCCCTGCTCGTTGAGCAGGGCGCAGGCTTCGGCCATCGCCGGACTGGTCGAGCCGTAGTAGACCGCACCATAGCGGGTCGGCTGGGCGGCGCGCTGCACTACCGGCTCCGGCAGGATCTTTTTCGCCGTTTCGAGCTTGCGGCGCAGCCGTTCCATGTTGTAGACATAATCGGTGCCCGCCTCGCTGTATTTTGCGTAGGCGTTGCGCGTCGTGCCACGGCTGAAGAAGGCACCCTTGGTCGGGTGCGTGCCGGGAATGGTGCGCCAGGGAATGCCATCGCCATCGACATCGAGATAGCGGCCGAAGTTCTTGCCCGCCTCCAGCTCGGCTGCGGACATCACCTTGCCGCGGTCGTAGCGGCGCTGGTCGTCCCAGTCGAAGGGTTTGCACAGGCTGTCGTTCATGCCGATGTCGAGATCGAGCAGGACGAAGACCGGCGTTTGCAGCCGCTCGGCCAGGTCAAAGGCCTGGGCACCGAGCGTGAAGCATTCGTAGGGGTCTTCGGGGAACAGCAGCACATGCTTGGTATCGCCGTGCGAGGCATAGGCGCAGGCAATCAGGTCGGACTGCTGGGTGCGCGTCGGCATGCCGGTGGACGGGCCGCCGCGCTGCACGTCGAAGACCACCACGGGCACTTCGGCGAAATAGGCCAGGCCGAAGAATTCCTGCATCAGCGAAATGCCGGGGCCGGAGGTTGCCGTGAAGGCGCGGGCGCCATTCCAGGCAGCGCCGATCACCATGCCGATCGAGGCCAGCTCGTCCTCGGCCTGCACCACCGCATAGCGCGCCTTGCCGTTGTCCGGGTCGGTGCGGTATTTGCGGCAATAGCTGCTGAAGGCTTCGATCACCGGCGTCGAGGGCGTAATCGGATACCAGGCGGCAACCGTGGCGCCGCCATATACGGCACCGAGGCCGCAGGCATTGTTGCCGTTGATGAAGATCTTGTCGCCGACGCCGTTGGCGCGCTCGACACGCAGGCCGATCGGGCAGGGCAAGGCTTCTTGCGCCGCGTCGTAGCCGAGCTTCAGCGCATTGACGTTGGCACCGATCAGTTTGTCCTTGCCGCGATACTGCTCGGCAACCAGCTTCTCCACCACGGTGAATTCCATGTCCAGCAGCGCCGTGAGCGCGCCCACATACATGATGTTCTTGAACAGCAGGCGCTGGCGTGGATCGGTGTATTCGCTGTTGCACAATTCGGTGAGCGGGAGGCCGAGGACCACCACGTCACTGCGAAAGCGCGAACGCGGCAGGTTCTTGGTCGAGTCGTAAAGCAGGTAGCCGCCGGGTGAGATCTCGGCGATGTCCCGGTCCCAGGTCTGCGGGTTCATCGCCACCATCAGGTCGCAACCGCCGCGCCGGCCGAGCCAGCCGGCCCCTGATACGCGCATTTCATACCAGGTCGGCATGCCCTGGATGTTGGACGGGAAGATATTGCGCGGCGCGATCGGCACGCCCATGCGCATCACGGCGCGCGCAAACAACTCGTTGGCCGAAGCCGAACCGGAGCCATTGATGTTCGCGAACTTGATGACGAAATCGTTGCAACGCTGAATGGTCTTGGGTGAGGTATCAGGTTTCATTTTCTGGGAGCCTCCGCGCCGGCCGCGGCGGTTTTGATGAAGTATTTCCGCATGTCCCAGGCGCCGGTCGGACAGCGCTCGGCACACATGCCGCAATGCAGACAGATGTTCTCGTCCTTGACCATCACCCGGCCGGTTTTGAGCGGGCCCGACACATACAGAGCCTGATCGAGATTCTTCGCCGGCGCCTTCAACCGACCGCGCAGCTCATCTTCCTCGCCGTTGGCCGTGAAGGTGATGCATTCGGTCGGGCAGATGTCGACACAGGCGTCGCACTCGATGCAGGACTTGTCAGTAAAAATCGTTGCCACGTCGCAATTCAGGCAGCGGTCGGCCTCGGCACAGGCGAGGAACGGATCGAAGCCGATTTCGAGTTCCAGCTTGATGTCGAGCAGCGTCTTGTCGAGCGTCTTAATTGGCACCTTGTGGCGGTGTTCTTCGGAAACGTTGTTGTTGTAACTCCACTCGTGGATGCCCATTTTCTGGCTGACGAGATTGGTGAGCGGCGGCGGCCGCCTGAGCAGGTCACGCTGGCGGCAGAAGCGGTCGATCGAGATTGCCGCTTCATGGCCATGAGCCACGGCGGTAATGATGTTCTTCGGCCCGAATGCCGCGTCGCCGCCAAAGAACACCTTGGGCAGCGAAGATTGCAGCGTGGCGGGGTTGAGCACCGGCAAGCCCCATTTGTCGAACTCGAGGCCGATGTCCCGCTCGATCCAGGGAAAGGCGTTTTCCTGGCCGATGGCAATCAGCACCTCATCGCACTCCATCAGCACATGCGGCTCGCCGGTGGGGATCAGGCTGCGCCGTCCCTTGGCGTCGTATTCGGCGCGCACCTTCTCGAACAGCATGCCGGTGAGTTTGCCATTGTCGTGCTTGAATTCCAGCGGCACCAGCATGTTAAGGATCGGAATGCCCTCGTTGATCGCATCCTCCTTTTCCCAGGGCGACGCCTTCATTTCGTCGAAGCCGCTGCGCACCACCACCTTGACGTCCGCGCCGCCCATGCGCCGCGCCGAGCGACAGCAGTCCATCGCCGTGTTGCCACCGCCGAGCACGATGACGCGCTTCTCCGTCCTGGTCGTGTGACCAAACGAAACATTGGCCAGCCAGTCGATGCCGACATGGATGTGCGCCGCCGCTTCCTGCCGGCCCGGCACATTGCACTCACGTCCGCGCGGGGCGCCGGTGCCGACAAATACTGCGTCCCAGCCTTCTGCCAGCACGTCGCGCAAACTGCCCACCCAGTGTTCGTAATGCCAGTCGACACCCATGTTGATGATGTAGCCACATTCCTCGTCGAGCACGCTGTCGGGCAGGCGGAACTTGGGAATCTGGCTGCGCATCATGCCGCCGGGCGACTTGCCGCTGTCGAACACGCTGACTTGATAGCCAATCGCGGCGAGGTCACGCGCGACGGTCAGTGACGCCGGCCCGCCGCCAATGCAGGCGATGCGCTTGGCATTTTTTTGCGCGGGCGGTTTCGGCAGGCGGTGGCGGATATCGTCCTTGAGGTCGGCGCACACGCGTTTGAGGCGGCAAATGGCGACGGGGTCGGCATCCACGCGACCGCGTCGGCAGGCAGGCTCGCAGGGGCGATCACAAACGCGGCCGAGAACTCCCGGAAAAACGTTGGAATGCCAGTTGATCATGTAGGCATCCGAATAACGGCCGGCTGCAGTCAGGCGGATATATTCGGGAACGGGGGTGTGGGCCGGGCAGGCCCACTGGCAATCCACGACTTTGTGCAGATAGTCGGGGGCGCCGATGTCAGTCGGCTTCACTTGCGTGCACTCTCCATTTTCAAGTTAGTGCGTCCGGCGTGATATGACGTGGGGCGCTTGCTGCTGTTTCATGATTTGCGGCGCGAAGTCTACCACTTTGGTAACAGCTTGTCGGCGTATCGAAAAAATCTGGGGTTGACCCATTTTCCTGAACCCGGAAATCCGCTACCCTTGCATATCCTTGTTTGTCAAACGGTAATTCACCATGGCCCTGCGCGCACTCATCTTCGACGTCGATGGCACTCTGGCCAATACAGAGCGCGATGGGCATCGCCCCACCTTCAACTCCGCATTCGAGGAAGTCGGCCTCGATTGGCACTGGAACGAAAAGTTTTACGGCACGCTGCTCAATGTCACGGGCGGCGAAGAGCGGATTCGCCATTACGCCGAAAAATACGACCCGGCGACATTCGCGCGCCCCGACTTCGAGCAACTAGTCAAGCGCATCCACGACATCAAGACCCGCAACTATCAGCGCCTGCTCGCCGCCAGGACCATCCCCTTGCGCAGCGAGATCGGCCACCTGATCTGCGAAGCGCGCACCGAGGGCGTGCGCTTGGCGATCGCCTCGAGTTCGAAGCGGGAAAACATCGTGGGCCTGTTGCAAGCCAATCTGGGGCCGACCGCGGACACCTGGTTCGACGTGATCGCCTCGGGCGAAGACGTCGCGGCCAAGAAGCCGTCCCCGGAGATCTATTTGTGGGCACTCGACAAACTCGGGTTGCCGGCGCGCGACTGCCTGGCGGTCGAGGATTCGGTACACGGACTGGCCGCCAGCCTGGAGGCAGGCATTCCGACGGTGGTCACCGCCAGCGATTACACGATCAATGAAGACTTCGAAGGTGCCCGCATGGTGTGCCACGAAGCCGACAGCCTGTCGCTGGACCAACTGCGCCTGTGGCACGCCACGGCCGGCGCCGCCTGACCATCTTTCATGATGCGTGGGCGCAGCCCACGCATCATGAAAACGCCCGCCCCCCCTTCACCCCCCTCTCGGGGGGTTCTTACCGGCTCGCTGCGCTCGTCTGTTACGGGGTGCTCCGATCAACTATCGGTGCGGGTTGCGCCTGGCGGCGCGTGCCGTCTCGCCTTGGCAACCCTCTCCCTCAATCCCTCTCCCGCAAGCGGGAGAGGGAAGCTATCTGCCTCCTCTCTCCCTCTGGGAGAGAGGTCGGGAGAGAGGGATTGGCCCGGCGGCGGGACTGCGGGGGTTTCCACTACTTCGATGAAGCACGGTGCTATGCTTCGCCTATGCCCAATTTGCATTGCTTTCAGCGGAGAAATCCATGATGACCTTACGCTCACAACGACCTGTCGTATTCACAATGACCCACCTTGCCATCGCTTTTGGCTTGCTGGTCGGCGGTTCCGTCGCCGCGGCGGCTGACCGGAGCGGCAAGGTGGTCGTCGACTCAGTATGTGCCAGCTGCCATGGCGAAGGCAAGGATGGCGCGCCACGCATTGGCAACACGGCCGACTGGACACCGCGTGCCAAATTTGGCCTCCCCAGGCTGCTTCACAGCTCGATGGAGGGCTACCGGAAAATGCCGGCGCATGGTGGAAAGGCGGCAGTCACCGACCTGGAAATGACGCGCGCCATTGCCTATATGGTCAGTGGCGGCAGGTCGCCCGATCCGCTCAAACCGTATGCCAATGTGTCGCACGGCACCGGCGAGGACATCGTCAAGGCAGCCTGCGGCAACTGTCACCGCGATGGCGCCAACGGCGCGCCGAAGATCGGCGACAAGGAAGCCTGGCTGCCAAGGCTTTCCAAAGGTGTTGAAGAACTGGTGGCGTCAGCCATCAGCGGCCACAACAAAATGCCGGCGCGGGGCGGGCTGAGCAATCTGAGCGACATCGACATCCGCGCCGCCGTCTCTTACATGCTGTCCCAGTCGCTGACGCGTAATTAGCAATCTGGCTTGAGATTTGGAGAGCACAGCGGTCAGGCCGTGTCTTTCCTGTCCGCGCGCTCCGCAATTCCGGCATTCCGGCTCGCTAGCCATTGCGATGGTTTTCTTCTGCCAGCAAGCATGCCTCACTCCCGACAGGTTTCGCCATGCAGCAACGCCTGATGAAATGGCTGAAACTCGAACCCGGCGAGGGCGTGGCCGTCGCCTGGGCCTTCGCGTATTTCTTCCTGCTCCTGGCGAGCTATTACATCCTGCGACCATTGCGCGACGAAATGGGCATCGCCGGCGGCATCGCCAGGCTGCCATGGCTGTTCACCGGCACCTTCATCGCCATGCTGGCGGCGGTGCCGCTGTTCGGTTTCATCACCGCGCGCCTGCCACGGCAGCGCTTCTTGCCACTGGTGTATGGCTTCTTCATCCTCAATCTGCTGCTGTTCCACGCCGCCTTTCAGATCGAAGGCTGGCGCGAGGTAACCGCGCGGACCTTCTTCATCTGGGCGAGCGTATTCAACCTGTTCGTGGTGTCGGTGTTCTGGAGCTTCATGGTCGACCTGTTCAGCAGCGCGCAGGGCAAGCGCCTGTTCGGGTTGATCGCCGCCGGCGGCACGGCTGGGGCAATCACCGGCCCAACACTCACGGCCCTGCTGGTGGTGCCCGTCGGGCCGGTCAATCTGCTGCTGCTCTCGGCCCTGTTGCTGGCCGGCGCGGTGCTGTGTATCCGCCAGCTCGGCAAGTGGTCTGCACGCAAAGCGCCAGCACCGACTCAAGAACCGCAGCATCTACAGGAGCCGCTCGGCGGCTCGATTTTCGCCGGGCTGACATTGATCGTGCGCTCGCCCTATCTGCTTGGCATCGCCTTGTTCATGCTGCTGTTCACCACGCTCGCGACCTTTCTGTATTTCGAACAGGCGCACATCGTCGCCCAGTCATTCGACAACTCGGCCGAGCGCACGCGCTTCTTCGCCCTGCTCGACCTGGGAGTGAACGTCCTGACGGTACTGACCCAGGTGCTGATCACTTCGCGCCTGCTCTCCCGCCTCGGCGTTGCCGGTTCGCTGGCACTGGTGCCGCTGCTTTCGGCGTTTGGCTTTGCCTTGCTGGCGCTGACACCGGTGCTCGCGGCACTGGCCGGTTTCCAGGTGTTGCGGCGCGCCGGCGAATATGCCATCACGCGACCGGCGCGCGAGATGCTGTACACCGTCGTGGGCCGCGAGACCAAGTACAAGGCTAAAAACGCGCTGGACACCGTCGTCTATCGCGGCGGCGACGCCCTGGCCGGCTGGCTGTTTGCCGGCCTCAAGTCGCTCGGCCTCGGGCTCGCCGCGATCGCCTGGCTTGCCGTGCCAATCGCCCTCGCCTGGGCAGCGGTGGCGTTCTGGCTTGGCCGCCGGCAGGCGATACTTTCCCGCAACAATGGTTAGCGCCATGCTGCTCGAGTTCTTATTTGTCATTCCGGCGAACGCCGGAATCCAAAATATCAACCAGCTGGTCACCGGCCTGCGCCGGTGTGACGAATTTGACCAATGCTTTCTCAGGGCTATTCTGTGACCATGACCGATCCCCGCTCCCCCTCTCGCCGTGACGTTCTCCGCCTTGCCGCCGGCGCGACAATCGCAAGCCTGGTGCCGTCGGCTTTTGCCGCGGCGCCAGCGCAACTGATGCGCAAGATTCCCAAGGGTGGCGAGACCATTCCGGCCGTCGGCCTCGGCTCGTCGCTGACCTTCAATGTCGGCGCCGCCACCGCCGATCGCCTGGCCCAGCGCGAAGTGCTCAAGCTGTTTGTCGAACAGGGCGGCCGGGTGGTCGATTCCTCGCCGATGTACGGCGCGGCGGAAAGCGTGATCGGCGACCTCGCTGCCGAACTGGGCGTTACCACCAAACTGTTCGTCGCCACCAAGGTGTGGACCTCGGGTCGCGATGCCGGCATGCGCCAGATGGCGGATTCGTTCCAGCGCCTGCGCACCAGGCAGATCGACCTGATGCAGGTGCACAACCTGGTGGACTGGAAGACCCAGCTCAACACGCTGCGCGAATGGAAGGCACAGGGACGCATCCGCTACATCGGCATCACCCACTACACCGAGAGCGCCTACGGCGATCTGGCGCAGGTGATGGCGTCCGAAGACATCGACTTCGTGCAGTTCAACTATTCGATCAGCGAGCGCGCCGCCGAGCAGCGGCTGCTGCCGCTGGCACAGGAGCGGAAGATTGCCGTGCTGGTGAATCGGCCCTTCGCGCGTGCCGGGCTGTTCGACAAGGTGCGCGGCAAGGAACTGCCGCCGTGGGCCGCCGACATCGACTGCAGTAGCTGGGCGCAGTTTTTCCTCAAGTTCATCCTTGGCCACCCGGCCGTCACCAGCGCCATCCCGGCGACCAGCAAACCGAAGCATCTGCTCGACAACATGCAGGCCGGCCTCGGCCGCCTGCCCGACGCCGCTACCCGCGAACGCATGGCGCGGCTGGTTGCCGAACTCTAGCGACCCCGCGCCGATCCAGGCACGGCCGGTGGTAGTTTGGCCGTCTTGCGGGCCCGTTGCTTGGCGGCAACATTATCGGCATGTCTGATATGCAGCAGGTCGACGATCTTGCGTATCAAGTGCAATTCGTGGGAATCAATGTGCCCGTCGATCATCGCGACATGCCACATGTTTTCGATAATGATGTTTTTCTGCGCGACGCTGCAGGTCTTGTTGATCAGCGAAGTGAACTGGTAGTAGTCATTGGCCTGATGAGCTTCCTGTTCGGCCAGCGCAATCAACGTCGCATACTGGTCGTCGTCAAGACCGAACTGCCGACACAGAACCGCGCCGATGGCGACCCGTTCCTCATCGGCGATACGGCTGTCCATGCGCATCACTTCCAGCAGCAGTGCCGCGGTGGCAACCTGCAAGGCATGCGCACTGCCTGCCTCGTTCGGCCGGGTGCCGGGTTCGATGAACTGGTTGAAGAAATCCTTGATGCTGGCAATCATGGCGGGCGTGGGTCTGCGTCTCGTGGGCTTCGTATTCTAGCTACTTGAAAAGTCGGCGTGACCGCAGGGAATCCCCGTGGGACCGGTGGTACGGCGTAGCGGGCCAGAATCGGGTCGCCATGAATTTTCATCAAAGGAAACCATTGCCCCACTTCAATACCAACCCATCTCGGTTACCTTCACGTTGGGCGTCACCATCACTCGGCACCGGGCTCGCAGTACAATCACTTATCTCTCTACGGAGGCATTAGCCATGGGAAATAAACTCGAATTGCTCGAAGCCGAAGCCCTGCAACTGACAGCCAGCGAGCGCGCAGCATTCGCCCAGCTATTGCTTGCCAGTCTCGACGAAGATACCGAGCTTGAGGAAGCGTGGGCCGCCGAAAGCGCGCGCAGAATTTCCGACATTGAAAGCGGAGCGGTACAAGTCATTCCAATTGCTGACGCGCTTGCACGGGTGCGTGCGGCGCTGAAGTGAAGCTCGTCGTTGCTCCGCTGGCGCTCGCCGAGCTACACGATGCGGCCGCGTTCTATACGCTGAAAGCAACTGTTGAGCTTGGTCTCGCGTTTGTCGCGGAGTTTGAACGAACGGCCAATTTCGTCTTGGCCAATCCTCTGCTCGGTGCTGTATTCCGTGACACTCGTCGGCGATATATTCTCCGTCGGTTCCCATACAGCATCATCTATCAGGTCACCGCAGAGGAACTGCGAATTCTTGCCGTCGCCCATCACAGG
>CAZOMI010000044.1:0-25625 GCA_964580925.1 uncultured Methyloversatilis sp. | reverse complement strand
GCGCAGCGAGCAACAGTCACCCCTCCCGCGAGGGAGGGGCTGGGGGAGGGCGGGCCCTAAGACGCGTCCAGCATCCGCTCCAGCGCGATCTTCGCCAACTGCGCTTCGTGCGCCGGCACCTTGATCTGATTCACCACATTGCCGGCAACCAGGTTTTCCAGCGTCCAGGCGAGGTGCTGCGGGTCGATGCGCTGCATGGTCGAGCACATGCAGACGGTATCAGCCATGAACTGGACGACCTTGCCCTCGTGCTTGACCTCGTTGGCCAGGCGGTCGACAAGGTTGAGTTCGGTGCCGACCAGCCAGCGCGTGCCGGCCGGCGATTCCTTGACGACGCGGATGATGGTCTCGGTCGAGCCGATGGCATCGGATTGCGCGCAGACTTCGAAACTGCATTCGGGGTGGGCGATTACCTTGCCATCGGGATATTTGGCGCGGAATTTCGCAATCTGCGCTGGCTGGAACATCTGATGCACCGAACAGAAGCCGTGCCAGAGGATGATCTTCGCCTGGCGGATCTGCTCGGGCGTGAGGCCGCCCATTTCGAGATCGGGATTCCAGATGACCATCTGCTCCATGGGAATGCCCATCTGGTGGCCGCTCCAGCGGCCGAGGTGCTGGTCGGGGAAGAACAGCACCTTCTCGCGGCGGGCGAACGACCAGTCGAGGATTTTCGGTGCATTCGACGAGGTGCAGACGATGCCGCCGTGTTCGCCACAAAAGGCCTTGAGGTCGGCGGCCGAATTGATGTAGGTGACCGGTGTCACGCTTTCATCGGGATCGAGCACCGTGGCCAGTTCGCGCCAGCAGCGCTCGACCCTGGCCAGGCTGGCCATGTCGGCCATCGAACAGCCGGCGGCGAGGTCGGGCAGGATGGCGATCTGTTCGGGGCGCGAGAGGATGTCGGCCACCTCGGCCATGAAATGCACACCGCAGAAGACGATGTATTCGGCGTCCGCCTGCGCGGCGAGGCGGGACAACTTGAGCGAATCGCCGGTGATGTCGGCATGCGCGTAGACGTCGGCGCGCTGGTAGTGGTGGCACAGCAGCACGGCGCGTTTGCCAAGCTGGGCGCGGGCGGCGGTGATGCGCGCCTGCGCTGCCTTGTCGGCCAGCACGTTGAAGGCGTCGAACTGAATTGGCACTGCTTGCATGGGCGGTAGAATCAAGGCTACGAAGAACGCTCAAGTATACCGACAAATACTCATGCACCAGAACGACCAAGTCAGCGATCACGACAGCATCGCCAGCAGCCAGGTCGACCCGGCGCGCTTTCGCGAGGGGCAGCGCATTACCTGGGTCAGCGTCGCGGTTAACGTGGTGCTGACCACCATGCAGGTGTTCGTCGGTTTTTTCGCCAATTCAATGGCGCTGGTTGCCGACGCCATGCATACTTTTTCCGACATCATTTCCGACGGCTTTGTCCTGTATGCCAACCGCAAGGGCGCGGAAAAACCGGATGCCGACCACCCCTATGGCCACGGGCGTTTCGAGACGGCGGCCTCGCTGGTGCTGGGCCTGCTGCTGACGGCGACCGGCATCGGCATCCTGGTTTCCGCCGCCGACCGCCTGCAGAATCTGCAAGAACTGCCGCCGGTCGGTGTAGCGGCAATATGGGCTGCCATGCTGACGCTGGTCGCCAAGGAAAGCCTGTTCCGTTACATGCTGAAGGTGGCCGAGCGCTTGCGTTCGCCCATGCTGGTGGCCAATGCCTGGCATGCCCGCGCCGATGCACTGTCTTCGCTGGTGGTGGCGGCCGGCATTGGCGGTGCATTGCTCGGCTTCCATTTCGCCGACAGTGCCGCGGCCATCGTCGTCGGCGGCATGGTCATCAAGGCTGGCGGCGGTTTTGCCTGGGAAGCGATCCGCGAACTGATCGATACCGGCCTGTCGGCAGAAAAAGTGGTGGCGATCCGCAAGACACTGCAGGACACCGCCGGCGTGTACGACCTGCACGAGTTGCGCACGCGGCGCATGGCCCATCAGGCACTGGTCGATGCCCACATACGCGTCAATCCGCGCATCAGCGTGTCGGAAGGCCATCGCATCGCCGAAGCGGCACGGCAGCGGGTGCTGCAGGCGCATCCCAATGTGCTCGACGTGCTGGTGCATGTCGATGCCGAAGACGACTCGATGCCCGGCCCGCAGGCAAACTTCCCGGAACGGCAGGCGCTCGAAACCCACCTGCGCGAGTTGCTGGGCGCTGACGTGCCCGCCTTTGAGCGCTGCGTGCTGCATTACCTTGGCGAAAAGGTCGAGGTCGAGTTGTTCTTCACTGCACCACTGGCCCCGGACACCCTGAACGGCATCGAGGCGCGTCTTGCCGAACGCCTCGCAGTCGACCCATGGGTGTGCTCGGTCATCCTGAACGTCAAGGTTTGCGTGACGCACCAAGCTGGGGCTCATTCCATAAATGACGCACCATAGTGGTGCCAGTTACCGGGTCACTATTTTGCACTGCGGCAACATTTCCCTTATGGCACAATTATCTGCTGCACTTATCGTCCTGGCACGCTACCTGCTAAGTCAATCCAGCGTCACGGCCTCACGGCCTCCACCGATTTTTTTGCCAGAACACTGATTAGGAGTTCACTCATGACACCGCAAGATGTAATCAAGTTGGTCCAGGAAAAGGAGGTCAAATTCGTCGACTTCCGCTTCACCGATATCCGCGGCAAGGAACAGCACGTCAGCGTGCCGGTTTCCGCCTTCGGCCTCGAAAAATTCGAGGATGGCCACGCCTTCGACGGCTCCTCCATCGCTGGCTGGAAGGGCATTCAGGCCTCGGACATGCAACTGATGCCTGACGCTTCGACCGCCTACATCGATCCGTTCATGGACGAAACGACCCTGATTATTTCTTGCGACGTGGTCGAACCGGCCGACGGCAAGGGCTATGACCGCGATCCGCGTTCGATCGCCAAGCGCGCCGAGGCCTATCTCAAGGCTTCCGGCCTGGGTGATACCGCCTATTTCGGCCCCGAGCCCGAGTTCTTCATCTTCGACAGCGTCGAGTGGAAAGTCGATATGCAGGGCTCCTACTGCAAGGTCTTCTCCGAAGAGGCCGCCTGGGCGACCGCCGAGAAATTCGAGGGCGGCAACACCGGCCACCGGCCGATGGTCAAGGGCGGCTACTTCCCCGTGCCGCCGGTCGATAGCCTCAACGACATTCGCGCCGCCATGTGTCTGGCGCTGGAAGATTGCGGCGTTCCGGTCGAAGTTCACCACCATGAGGTTGCCACCGCCGGCCAGTGTGAAATCGGTACCAGGTTCGACACGCTGGTGCGCCGCGCCGACCAGACGCAGATCCTCAAGTACATCGTGCACAACGTCGCCCATTCTTATGGCAAGACCGCGACCTTCATGCCCAAGCCCATCGTCGGCGACAATGGCTCCGGCATGCACGTGCACCAGTCGATCTGGAAGGACGGCAAGAACCTGTTCGCCGGCAACGGCTACGCCGGCCTGTCCGAGTTCGCGCTGTACTACATCGGCGGCGTGATCAAGCATGCGCGCGCCCTGAACGCCATCACCAACCCCGGCACCAACAGCTACAAGCGCCTGGTGCCCGGCTTCGAAGCCCCGGTCAAGCTGGCCTACTCGGCCCGTAACCGTTCCGCCTCGATCCGCATCCCGTTCGTGCATTCGGACAAGGCCCGCCGCATCGAGACCCGCTTCCCCGATCCGTCTTCCAACCCCTACCTCTGCTTCTCCGCCCTGATGATGGCCGGTCTCGACGGCGTGCAGAACAAGATTCACCCGGGCGAAGCGGCCGACAAGAACCTGTACGACCTGCCGCCGGAAGAGGATGCCAAGATCCCGACCGTCTGCAGCAGCCTCGACCAGGCGCTTGACTACCTCGACAAGGACCGCGAATTCCTCACCCGTGGCGGTGTCTTCAGCAACGAGTTCATCGATGCCTTCATCGAATTGAAGATGGAAGAGGTGACCAAGTTCCGCATGACCACCCATCCGGTCGAATACGAAATGTACTTCTCGCTGTAAACCTGCAAACGCTTCATGTGTTAAAAAAGGACGGGCTTGCCCGTCCTTTTTTTATGCGTCGCTCGCCCCATTCATGGCATACACTGCCAGACCATGATGAAACGATTCTCGCTGTTGATGCTACTGACAGTGTCATGTCTTGCCCAGGCCAACACGCTCTACAAATGCGAGAGCGCTGATGGACGCATGACCTATACCAACCAGAAGGGGAACGCGAAAAACTGCGAGATTATCGCGCAGGACAAGCCGGTATCAATCTTCTCCGCACCCGCGGCCAAGCCGCGCCAGGCCACACCCAGCGACTTCCCGCGCGTCAATGGCGAGCAGCAAAAGGTCCGCGACAGCGACCGCCGCGCCATCCTTGAACAGGAACTGGCCAACGAACAGAAGAATCTCGAGGCAGCGAAGAAAACCCTGGCGGAGCAGGAGGGTCTCATCCTGCCCGAAGAGCGCATTGCCGGCGGCGGCATTCAGCAAGGCAAGCGTGAGGCGCGCATTCAGTCCTTCCGCGACAAGTTGCAGCTACACGAGCGCAATATCGAGTCGATCCGCAGGGAAATCGGCAAGCTGAAGTAGCAATGATCCCACCCCGAAGACGCAGCTGTTCTGCGTTGCTCCCCTCAAGGGGCCAGGAAATGTCCGGGGCGGCCCGGCGTGTTTCTTGATCGGCTGGCGCGTTTTTTGCGATAGGTTTTGCCATGAGTTTCCAGACCCCCTCAAACCAGGACCCCCCTGCATTCGCCGGACTTGATCTGTTGTCCTCGGCAGTGCTCCTGCTGGACCGCCAGTTGCGCATCCGTCACTGCAATCCGGCCGCCGAAAATCTCTTCTCCGTCAGCCAGCGGGTCTGCCTCGGCCAGCCGCTGGAACAATTGCTGGGTGCGCCGCCGACTCTGGTCGCCGCGCTTGAAAACGCGCTCGCCAACCGGTGGAGTTATACCGGCCACGACATCGTCGTGGCGAAGGACCGCACGGAACCGATCCGCCTCGATTGCACCGTCAGCCCGATCGAGGCCGGCGATGCCAGCCTGCTGCTGGAATTTCGCCCCATCGACCAGCAATTGCGCGTGGTGCGCGAGGAGCAGGAGGCCGTGCAGCAACGCGCGACCGAGGAATTGATCCGCAACCTGGCGCACGAGATCAAGAATCCGCTTGGCGGCATCCGCGGTTCGGCACAATTGCTCGACCGCGAGCTGGCGGGCATGGAAAACGCGCCGCCGCTCCGCGAGTACACCGATGTCATCATTCACGAAGCCGACCGGCTGCAGGGCCTGATGCACCGGCTGCTGTCATCGCACCGCGCCATGCAGCCGGCGCAAATCAACATCCACGAGATCCTCGAACGCGTACGGCGGCTGATCCACGCCGAATTTCCGGGCGTGCGCGTGCGGCGCGACTATGACACCTCGCTGCCCGACCTCACCGGCGACCGCGAACAATTGATTCAGGCCCTGCTCAACATCCTGCGCAATGCCGCGCAGGCAATGCACGGCGCGGGAGAAATCATCACCCGCACCCGCGCGATCCGGCAGGTCACGCTGGCGAAAAAACGCTACCGGTTGGCGCTGGAATTGCAGATCATCGACAATGGCCCCGGCATCCCGGAAGAAATCCGCGACCGGATTTTCTACCCGCTCGTTTCGGGAAGGCAGGGTGGCACCGGGCTCGGGCTGGCGCTGGCGCAAGGTTTCATTCAGCACCATCATGGCAGCGTCGAAGTCGAGTCGGCGCCCGGCCGCACCTGCTTCACCCTGCGCCTGCCGCTGCAATGATCCCACCCCGTAATCCTTCGTTGCGCTCGGCTCACCCCTCAATGAGCAAGAAAAGGAGTAAATCCGCATGACCGACGTCTGGATCGTCGACGACGACCGTTCGATTCGCTGGGTGCTCGAAAAAGCCCTGACGCGCGAAAACATTGATTGCGTCAGCTTCGGATCCGCCGACGAGGCCCTGGCAAAACTCGGCGCGGGCGCGGCGCCGCGCGTGCTGGTCTCCGACATTCGCATGCCCGGCGCGAGCGGACTCGATCTCTTGCACCAGGTGAAACAAGCCCACCCGGATCTGCCGGTCATCATCATGACCGCCTATTCCGACCTAGATTCCGCCGTGGCGGCCTTTCAGGGTGGCGCCTTCGAATATCTGCCCAAGCCTTTCGACGTCGATCAGGCCGTCGCCCTGGTGCGCCGTGCGCTGGAACAGGTGACGCCCCAATCTGGTGCGCCGACCGCCGAACCCGTTGCGCCAGAAATTCTCGGGCAGGCCCCGGCGATGCAGGAGGTGTTCCGGGCCATCGGTCGCCTGGCCCAATCCCATGCAACAGTGCTGATCAACGGCGAATCCGGCACGGGCAAGGAGCTCGTGGCGCGTGCGCTGCATCGCCACAGTCCGCGCCGGGACGGGCCGTTCATCGCCCTCAATACCGCCGCCATCCCGCGCGACCTGCTCGAATCGGAACTCTTCGGTCATGAAAAGGGCGCTTTTACCGGGGCCGCCGCGCAGCGGCGCGGCCGCTTCGAAGAGGCCGCCGGCGGCACGCTGTTTCTCGACGAAATCGGCGACATGCCCGCCGAACTGCAAACCCGCCTGTTGCGCGTACTCTCGGACGGCCAGTTCTATCGCGTTGGCGGGCACCAGCCGCTGCGCGCCAATGTGCGCGTCATCACCGCGACACACCAGAATCTCGAGCAGCGCGTCAAGGAAGGTCTGTTCCGCGAAGACCTGTTTCATCGCCTCAACGTCATCCGTCTGCGCCTGCCGCCGCTCAGGGAACGGCACGAGGATATTCCGGCACTGGTGCGACATTTCCTCGTCGGCAGCGCGCAACAGCTCGGCGTCGAAGCCAAGCGCCTGACGGAAACCACGCTCAAGTTTCTGCAAGCCGCGCCCTGGCCTGGCAACGTCCGCCAACTCGAAAATCTCTGCCACTGGCTGACCGTGATGGCGCCTGGGCAGCAAATCGAGATTGACGACCTGCCGGCCGAAATGCGCGATACCGATGCCACCCCCGGCGCAGCCGGTTGGAAGGAACTTCTGGCTGCAACAGCCGACGACCTGCTGGCCCGGCAGCCCGGCAGCGTATGGACAAACCTGACCCAGGTCTTCGAGGCCACGCTGATCCGCCGCGCCCTTGCCGCCACCGGTGGTCGGCGCATCGAAGCGGCCCAACTGCTGGGGATCGGCCGCAACACCATCACGCGCAAGATTCAGGAGCTCGGGCTGAACGACGAGAAGTAGGCGCACCACAGAGCACCCTCGCGGAGATTAAACGCCCGCCCTCCCCCAGCCCCTCCCTCGCGGGAGGGGTGACTGTTGCTCGCTGCGCTCGTCTGTTACGGGGCGCTCCCGTACATACATGGGAGCGGGTTGCGGCTGGCGCCGCGTGCCGTCTCGCCTTGGGGCGGCCCGGCGGCGAGACTGCCGGGGGGAGGTACTTTTCAGCCGCGCCGTAGTGCGATAATCCCGTCCCGGTTACGGCATATTTTTCGAGGTCGATCATGCTGCTCTGGCTTGTCATTCTGTACCTGGCAATTTCCGTGGGGATCGGGCTTTACGCCGCGACGCGCGTGCATAACGCGCGCGACTACATCGTCGCTGGCCGCAACCTGCCCTTCCATTTCGTGCTGGCCATGGTGTTCGCCACCTGGTTCGGCGCCGAGACGGTGCTGGGCATCTCCGCCACCTTCCTCGACGAAGGCTTTCGCGGGCTGATCTCCGACCCGCTCGGCGCCGCACTTTGCCTGGTGCTGTTCGGCCTGATTTTCGCCCGGCCGCTCTACCGCATGAACCTGCTGACGCTCGGCGACTTCTTCCGCATCCGCTACAACCGCCAGACCGAACTGGTGCTGTCGCTGTGCATCATCATTTCCTACCTCGGCTGGGTCGGCGCGCAGTTCACGGCACTCGGGCTGGTCTTCAATGTCCTGTCGGCCGACGCCATCTCGCTGAACCAGGGCGTGCTGATCGGCGCCGGCGTGGTACTGGTCTACACGCTGTTCGGCGGCATGTGGTCGGTGGCGCTGACCACCTTCGTGCAGATGATCGTCATCGTGCTCGGCCTGCTTTACGTGACCTGGCTGGCCGGTGACATGGCTGGCGGTTTCACCGCGGTAATCGAACGCGCCGCCGCCGAGGGCAAGTTCGCGTGGCTGCCCAGACTCGATGCACTCGACATGCTGGCCTGGATCGCCGCGCTGTTCACCATGATGCTCGGCTCGATCCCCCAACAGGACGTGTTCCAGCGCGTCAATTCGTCCAAAAACGAGCGCGTCGCCATCTGGGGCACCGCGCTCGGCGGCGTTAGCTATTTCTTTTTCGCCGCGGTCCCGCTGTTCCTCGCCTACACCGCGACAATGATCGACCCGGCCATGGTGACGCGGCTGATGGCAGAGGACAGCCAGCTGATTCTGCCCAGCCTGGTCACCGGCCACATGCCGTTTGTCGCGCAGGTCGTTTTTTTCGGCGCGCTGCTGTCGGTCATCATGAGCACGGCCTCCGGCACGCTGCTGGCGCCGGCCGTGACATTCTCGGAAAACGTGCTGAAGGGCTTCTGGCGGGACATGAGCGACCGCCAGCTGCTGCTGGCGACGCGCCTCACCGTGGTGGCCTTCTGCGGACTGGTCACGCTCTATGCGGTCTCCACCGACGCCACCATCCACGGCATGGTGGAAAATGCCTATCGCATCACCCTCGCCGGCGCCTTCGTGCCGCTCACCGCGGGCCTGTTCTGGTCGCGCGCCAACAATCTGGGAGCGACGCTCTCGGTTGTACTGGGTCTCGGCACCTGGCTGCTGTTCGAAATGTTCGTGATCGAAGGCGACATCCAGCCCCAGCTTTTCGGCCTTGTCGCCAGCGCGCTGGGCATGCTGGCGGGCGGCCTGCTCGGACCACGCAATCCCCACTGGCCGCGGGCTGGCCATCATCACGCCGCGGCCGAGACGCACCATGTCGCGGCACATCCCCACACCCACTAAGAGGAGTCGTCACCATGCAACATCTGCTCGCTACCGCCGTCCTGCTGCTTTCCGCTCAACTGGCTTTTGCCCAAGCGCCGGCAGCCGCTCCCATGGCCAGCGACTGCGCCGCCCGCGCGCTCAGCAAGGACGGCAAGCCGCTCGCCGGTGCAGCCAAG
Organism: uncultured Methyloversatilis sp.; assembly: GCA_964580925.1. Taxonomy (GTDB): domain Bacteria; phylum Pseudomonadota; class Gammaproteobacteria; order Burkholderiales; family Rhodocyclaceae; genus Sulfuricystis. The sequence goes on along the minus strand of CAZOMI010000044.1, from coordinate 16,492 downwards.
ACGGCCTTCATGAAGAAATGCGAAGGGGAGGCCGGCAAACTGGCCGCTGCCCCCGGTAGTTGCGAGGCAAAGGCCATTAGCAAGGACGGCAAGCCGCTTTACGGTGCGGCGAAGGCGGCCTTTATCAAGAAGTGCGAAAATTAGGCCCACCCCCTCCCAACCTCCCCCTCTCGGGGGAGGTGACTGTTGACTCGCTACGCTCGTTTGTTACGGGGTGCGTTACTCGGATAGGTGTGCGGATTGCGGCTGGCGCCGCGTACCGCCTTGCCTTGGGGCGGCCCGGCGGCAAGGCTGCATGGGTGTGGCTTAGTCAAAAGTCGGCGCTGGCGGGACGGCGATAGGGACGTCCGCATCGAAGGCGGTATCGCCTTCCGGATCGGGCACGCCGGTCGGCTGGAGACCCGCGAAGTCGTAGAGCCGCGCATCCATCAGGTGCGAGGGTACGACGTTGGCGAGGCTGCGAAACAGGGTCTCGATGCGGCCGGGAAAGCGCTTTTCCCAGTCGCGCAGCATTTCCCCGATCTGCTGACGTTGCAGATTGGGCTGGCTGCCGCACAGGTTGCAGGGAATGATGGGGAATTCACGCGCCACCGCCCAGGCCTGCAAATCCTGTTCGCGGCAGTAGGCAAGCGGACGGATGACGATGTGGCGGCCATCGTCCGACACCAGCTTGGGAGGCATCGCCTTCAGCTTGGCGGCGAAGAACATGTTGAGGAACAGCGTGGCGAGAATGTCGTCGCGGTGGTGGCCGAGGGCGATCTTGGTCGCGCCGAGTTCGTCGGCCACGCGATAGAGAATGCCGCGCCGCAACCTTGAACAGAGCGAGCAGGTGGTCTTGCCCGCCGGAATCACCCGCTTGACGATGGAATAAGTGTCTTCCTCGACAATGCGATAGGAAATGCCCAGCTCATCCAGATATTTCGGCAGCACAGCGGCGGGAAAGCCCGGCTGCTTCTGGTCGAGGTTGACGGCAATCAGCTCGAAATTGATCGGCGCCTTTTCCTTGAGGTAGCGCAGCACGTCGAGCATGCCGAAGGAATCCTTGCCGCCCGACAGGCAGACCATGACGCGGTCGCCTTCCTCGATCATGTTGAAGTCGGCGATGGCCTGCCCGACCTCGCGGCGCAGGCGCTTGGCGAGCTTGTTGGTTTCGAATTCGGCCTTGTGGGCGGCCTTGTAAGTGCTCACAGATATGCCGTTCGGCCGCCATCGACGTTGATCACCTGCCCGGTGACATACGGCGCGTCGAGGATGAGAAATTTCACCGTGCGCGCGATATCGGCAGGCGCACCGACGCGTTTGAGCAAGGTATGCTCGATGATCGCCGCCTGCGCCGCGGGCGGAAAGTCGTTGTCATTTTCGGGCCACTCGATGGCGCCGGGCGCGACGGCATTGACGCGCACCGCCGGCGCGAGTTCCAGCGCCAGCGCGCGCGTCAGACCGAGCAGGCCCGCCTTGGCCGCGCAATACAGCGGATAACCCTTGAGCGGCCGCTCGGCGTGGATGTCGGTGATGTTGATGATGCAGCCACCGCCGGGCAGCAATGAGGCCGCCAGGTGCGGTGCGGCGGCCTGACTAAGGAACAACGGGCCCTTGAGATTGCTGCCCATCAGACTGTCCCAAGCCATCTCGTCGATGCCGCCAATGGCCGTGGGAAAGAAGCTGGAGGCATTGTTCACCAGCGCATCGAGGCGGCCAAAATACGCGACGGTCTCTTCGATCAAGGTCGGCAGGCCGGCGCAATCCTGAAGATCATGCCGTCTCGCCAGCGCCGACTTTTCGCGCAGCGCGTTCAATTCGGCGGCCAATGCCTCGGCTTCTGCCGCCGAAGCGCGATAGTGCAAGACGAGGTTCGCGCCGGCCGCGTGCAGGGTGCGGGCGATTTCCGCGCCGACGCGTCGGGCGGCGCCGGTAACCAGGATGACAGGTGAGCTCATTTGAGAAGTATACCGAGGCAATGCGCCGCCGCCGCGAAGCCGAAGCCCGCCGTCACCGCCACCGAAGAGCCATAGCCGGCGCAGTTCAGGCCATGCAAGCCAGCTTCGTCCAGATCGCAGGCGAGCGTTTGGGGTCGACGTATTTGTTCATCCGAAAACACGCAGGGCACGCCAAACTTCTTTTTCGCGTCGCGCGGAAAGCCGTAGTCCTGGCGCAAGCGAGCGCGCAACTTGCTCGCCAGCGCATCCTGCGTCGTGCGCGCCAGGTCATCGATCCTGATGCGCGTCGGATCGGTACGCCCGCCCGCGCCGCCGGTCGTCACCACCGGCAGTTTGCTCCGCCGGCAAAGTGCGATCAGCGCCGCCTTCGGCTTCACCTGGTCGATACAGTCGATGATCGCATCGCACATCGGCAGGAGCGTCGCGACGTTTTCCGGCGTGATGAATTCCTCGACGCAGTCCACCGTGCAGGCCGGGTTGATCTGGGCGATGCGCTCCTGCATGGCCGTGACCTTGGCCTGGCCCAGCGTGCTCTCCAGCGCGTGAATCTGCCGATTGATATTCGATTCCGCCACATGATCGAGGTCGATCAGCGTCAGCCGGCCGACGCCCGAACGCACCAGCGCCTCGGCCGCCCACGAACCCACCCCGCCGATGCCGATCACGCAGACGTGCGCCGCCGCCAGCCGGGTGAGGCTGTCTGCGCCATACAGCCGCTCGATGCCGGAGAAGCGGCGGGTGTGATCCGGAGTAGCCATGGGAGCGCATTGTAAGATGTCGCCATGCCTACTTCAGAACGCCCCGCAGACAATTTTCCAGAAGCCAACCTACCAATCCCCTCGGCCGACGCCCAGGCCGCCAGCAAGGAGTTGTCGCGGCGCATCGCCGCCCGCATCGCAGCGGCCGGCGGCTGGCTGCCCTTCGTCGACTACATGGACATGGCACTGCATCTGCCGGGGCTGGGTTACTACGCTGGCGGCTCGCACAAGTTCGGCGCAGCGGGCGATTTCGTCACCGCGCCGGAACTCACACCGCTGTTCGGCCAGGCGCTCGCCGCGCAGGTTGCCGAAGTGCTTGCCGCCCTCGCTACCAAAGAGGCTGGCGCCGTCTTGCCAGTCCCGAAAAAGGGATTCCCTTCGGTCACGCCGACTTTGCTGGAAGTCGGGGCCGGCAGCGGCCGCCTGGCCGCCGACCTGCTGCTGGCGCTCGCAGCGCTCGGCGCGCTGCCCGAGCGTTATGGCATCCTTGAACTATCCGGCGAATTGCGCGCCCGCCAGCAGGCGACGCTGGCGGAAAGTGCGCCGCATCTCGCCGATCGCGTGGTCTGGCTGGAGGAATTGCCGGAGCACTTTTCAGGCTGTGTCGTGGCTAACGAACTCCTCGATGCCTTCCCCACACATGCCGTGGCCTGGCGCGAAGAGGGAGCGCGGGAACGTGGTGTGATGCTGACCGAGGATGGCTTTGGCTGGGCCGAGCGGCCGGCGACCGGCGCGCTCGCTGATGCCATGGCAACGCTGCCGGTAAGCGCACCTTTTGAGAGCGAAATCAGCCTCGCCGCGCGCGCCTGGGTAGCGGAATGGGGCCATCGTCTGGAGCGTGGCGCTCTGCTCCTGATCGATTACGGCCTGCCCCGCCACGAGCTGTATCACCAAGAGCGGGATCATGGCACCCTGCGCTGTCATTACCGCCATCGCGCCCACAACAATGTTTTCTGGTGGCCAGGACTGGCCGATATCACCAGCCATGTCGATTTCACCGCGCTTGCCGAGGCGGGCTTCGAGGCCGGCCTTGAGGTACTGGGCTATACCAACCAAGCCAGTTTCCTGATCAATTGCGGCATCGGCGAGTTGCTCGCCGCACGCCAGCAAGCCGGTGGTGAGCAGGCATTGCGCGCCAGCGGCGCCCTGAAGGTGCTGTTGGCGCCTGGAGAAATGGGCGAACTGTTCAAGGTCATCGCCCTCGGTCGGGGCATCACAACACCCCTCTCGGGTTTTGCACGTGGTGACCGCTGCCACGCGTTGTAATATGGAGGTCATGGAGAAAAAATCCCCCCCCGAAAACTCCGCTGCGCGGAGTTCTCCCCCCAGGGGGCCTGGAAACACTTGGGGCGGCCCGGCGCATTTCCCGCAAGAATTGCGCCAATCCCTGCGGCAACGCGCCATTCGCTTGCTGGCTCGACGCGAACATACCCGCGTCGAACTGGAGCGCAAACTGGCGCCACACGGCGAACCGGAAGAAATCGAAGCCGTGATCGCCGAGCTTGCCCGCGCCGGCTTGCAGTCCGACGCACGCTTCGCGGAGAGCTATGTCAGGAGTCAGGCGGCGCGCCTGGGCGCGGCGCGCCTCGCCCAGTCCTTGCGCACCAGGGGCGTCGATGCCGCGCTGATCGCGGCCCAGCTGGACAGCGCTGAACTGCCTGACGAGCTGGAGCGTGCCGCCGCCGTCTGGACGAAAAAATTCATTGGCCCGCCGGCCGACCGGCGCGAATGGGCAAAACAGGCGCGCTTTCTGCAGGGGCGCGGCTTTTCATCCGAAACCATCGGCAAGTTATTGAAAACGGCCAAAGCATGACCACCCTTTCCGTACACAATCTGCGCAAAAAATTTCGCGCCCGCACCGTCGTCAAGGATGTCAGCCTGCACGTCGATGGCGGCGAGGTGGTCGGCCTGCTCGGCCCCAACGGCGCTGGCAAGACCACCTGTTTCTACATGATCGTCGGCCTGGTGGCCTCGGATGGCGGTGATATCGTCATCGCGGACGACGGCGCCGTCGGCAAGGAAACCCGGCTCACCCACATGCCCATCCATGCCCGGGCACGTCTCGGTTTATCCTATCTGCCGCAGGAAAATTCGGTATTCCGCAAGCTGACCGTCGCCGAAAATATCCGCGCGGTGCTTGAATTGCAGGATTATGACGCACCGACGCGCGATACCCGGCTCGACGAATTGCTGGAGGAACTGCATATCACCCACCTGCGTGACCAGCTCGCCGTGGGGCTGTCGGGTGGCGAACGCCGCCGCGTGGAAATTGCCCGCGCCCTGGCCACTTCGCCGCGCTTCATCCTGCTCGATGAACCCTTTGCCGGTGTCGATCCGATTGCCGTGCTCGACATCCAGAAGATCATCCGTTTCCTCAAGGAGCGCGACATCGGAGTCCTGATCACCGACCACAATGTACGCGAAACCCTCGGCATCTGCGATCGCGCCACCATCATCAACGAAGGTGAAGTCCTCGCGGCTGGACATCCGGCCGAGATCATCGATAATGAAGGTGTACGTCGGGTCTATCTCGGCGAGCATTTCAGGATGTGAATGGGCTACCAACGCTCACTTTTTTGTTTGCCCCGTGGTGGGCGCACGCTGCCTAAAGGCGGCTCTTCATCATGAAGCCCACGCTCCAGCTCAAGCTCTCCCAGCATCTGGCGCTTACGCCGCAGTTGCAGCAATCGATCCGCTTGCTGCAGTTGTCATCGCTGGAGCTGAATCAGGAGATCGAGCAGGCGCTTCAGGAGAATCCCCTGCTGGAACGCGAAGAGCCGGAAGAGCCAGTAGCCTTCACGGGTGCCGAGGATGCCATGGCTCAGCCGCGCAGCGAAGCAGCAGAGTCCGCCACCCGTGATGAGCAGGAGAGAGGGGGCGAACCGGAATGGCGCCAGGATGAAGCTGACTGGCCGTCCCTCGGCGGCTCCCGCGCTCCACGCGACGCCAATGATGAGGACGACGCCGGCGTCGGCGAATTGCAGGCTGCGGCCACCAGCCTGCGCGACCATCTGATTTCACAGTTGGCCCTGTCCCAATTGTCCGGGCGCGATCGGCTGCGCGTGGCCTTCCTGATCGAGGCGCTCAACGATGATGGCTATCTGGTGACGCCACTCGAGGATTTGGTTGAGGTGTTGCCTGAGGATTTCGCCGGCGAACCGGATGAACTGCTCGAAGACCTCACCATCGCGCTCATGCATTTGCAAAGCATGGATCCGCCGGGCATTGGCGCGCGCAATCCACGCGAATGCCTGCTGCTGCAACTCGTCAACCTGCCTGACTCATCAGAAAATGAACTGGCGACCAGCGTCGTTCGCGATCATCTCGAACAGCTGGCCAGCCGCGACTTCACGCGCATCAAGAAGGCGCTCGGTTGTGATGATGATGCCTTGCGCGATGCACAAACGTTGATCCTCTCGCTCAACCCCAGGCCCGGCGCGCAATTTTCAACGCTGGATACGCGGTACATCGTGCCCGATGCGATCGTCCGCAAGGTGCGCGGCAACTGGCAGGTGCAGCTCAACCAGGAGGCCATTCCGCGCTTGCGGATCAATCGCCTCTACGCCAACCTGCTGCGGCAGCAACGCAGCAACGGCGGCAGCAATCTGTCCGGTCAACTGCAGGAAGCCAAGTGGCTGATCAAGAACGTGCAGCAGCGCTTCGATACCATTGCCCGTGTCAGCCAGGCCATTGTCGACCGGCAACGCGCCTTCTTCGACCATGGCGAAGTGGCCATGCGCCCCTTGACGCTGCGCGAGATCGCCGATACCGTAAGCCTGCATGAATCAACCATCTCGCGCGTTACCTCCCAAAAGTATCTGGCGAGTCCGCGCGGCATCTATGAGTTGAAGTATTTTTTTGGGAGCCACGTCGCCACCGATACCGGCGGTGCGGCTTCTTCCACCGCGATCCGTGCTTTGATCAAGCAGCTGGTGGGCGCCGAGAACGGCCACAAGCCGCTCCCCGACGCTCGCATCGCGGAAATCCTCGGCGAGCAGGGAATCGTCGTCGCGCGACGCACTGTTGCAAAGTACCGCGAATCCCTCGGCATTCCGCCGGTTAATTTACGTAAAACACTCTGACGGAGGAGAAAATAACCCCCATCCCCCCACCCCCCTTCCCGAGGAAGGGGATGACGATTGTTCGCGGGCCTTGCCCGCTACAAGTGTTGGCTGCTCCTTCTCGGGGCGGCCCAGCGAAGGAGACATCATGAACCTCAACATCACCGGACACCATATCGAAGTCACCCCCGCGTTGCGTGAATACGTCACCGGGAAGGTGGACAAGGTCATCCGCCATTTCGACCATGTCACCAGCGTCCATATCATTCTCTCCGTGGAAAAGCTTGTGCAAAAAGCCGAGATCACCCTGCATGTCAAAGGCAAGGATATCTTTGCCGACAGCAGCGATACAGACCTGTATGCCGCCATCGACAAGCTGATCGACAAGCTTGATCGCCAGGTACTCAAATACAAAAACAAGAACCAGGACCACAATCACGAACGGCCACAAATAGAAACCTGAAGCGGGGACGAAATACAACATCAAGGGGCTAAAAGACAATCCCCCATTTGCATGCGGCGGGGCGAGGGTTATACTTCGCTTCCTCCGCCGGGAAACCCTTCCGCAGTATTGATTAAGTAAGGCTTTTAGCAGCCCCTTTGCGCCTGATGAATCTCATTGCCAACCTACTGACTGCCGACACCATCGTCATCGACCTGGACGCCAGCAGCAAGAAGCGCGTATTCGAGCAGGCAGGCCTGCTCTTCGAAAACCATCATGGCATTGCCAAAAACGCTGTCTATGATGCCTTGTTTGCACGCGAAAAAATGGGCTCCACCGGTCTCGGGCTCGGCATCGCGATTCCGCATGGCCGCATCAAGGGCTTGAAAGGCGCCATTGGCGCCTTCATCCGCCTCGCGGTGCCAGTGCAGTTCGATGCGCCGGACGGATTGCCGGTCAGCCTGGTGTTCGTACTGCTGGTACCGGAGGCTGCCACCGAGCACCATCTGCAACTGCTTTCCGAATTGGCACAGGTTTTCAGCAACAAGACCTTCCGTGAGCAACTGATCGCCGCGCCGGATGCGGCGGCGGTTCATGCGCTCTTTGCGCAGTGGCAGTCCCCCGGCTGATCGTCGCGCAGCTGTTCGAGCGCAATCGCGAACGGCTTCAGTTCACCTGGATCGGCGGCGACCTTAACCGCCCGATTGCCGTCCTGCGCGATGATGTCTCGCCAGCCGACCTGATCGGCCACCTCAACCTGATTCACCCCGACCGTGTTCAGGTACTCGGTTCGCCCGAGATCCTCTGGTACAAGCGGCATAACCGGGATGACGATGGCAAGGGCAAGCACCATTTCGCACAGATCATTTCCGCCAAGCCGCCAGCAGTGATTGTCGCGGATGATTGCGATGTACTCGATGAAATTCGCAGCGCCTGCGCTGACAACGACACGCCGTTATTGACTACACCGCTGCCCACGGCGCAGGTAATTGACGCGCTGCGCGTCTACGTTTCACGGCAGCTGGCGGAAACCATCACCCTGCATGGCGTATTCATGGACGTGCTGGGCATCGGCGTCCTGATCACCGGCGATTCCGGTGTCGGCAAGAGCGAACTCGGCCTCGAACTGATCACGCGCGGCCATGGCCTCGTCGCCGACGATGTGGTCGAGGTCTCGCGCATCGCCCCCGATGCACTGGAAGGTTATTGCCCGGAACTGCTGAAAGATTTCATCGAAGTACGTGGCCTGGGCCTGCTGAACATTCGCACCGTCTTTGGCGAAACCGCCCTGCGGCGCAAGATGCGCCTCAAGCTGATCGTCCATTTGCAGCGTCCGAACGCTGATCTGTTCGAAATGGCCCGCCTGCCGATCGATGCACTTTCGGAAACCGTCCTGGGCGTCGCCGTACGCAAGGTGGTTTTACCGGTTGCAGCCGGCCGCAACCTGGCGGTGCTGCTCGAAGCCGCGGTGCGTGCCACCATCCTCCTGTTGCGCGGCATCGACAGCATGGAAGAGTTCCTCCAGCGCCAGCAGCGCGCCCTGGAAAGCGGAGTTTCAGAATAAACCAGGCGCCGGTGGCGAATACTCGCCGCGCACAACAGAAAGTCGGCGCTGTCGGGACGGCGTTAGCGCTCTGGCGCTACTCAGCCAGCTCGCCGTCAGCACCCGCCGAGACGCCAAGAAACCTTTGCTGCAAGCTACGGTCAGCGGCCAGTTCGCTGGCACTGAAAGTCCGCTCGATACGGCCATTGACCATGACGGCAACCGAATCGGCAACTTCCAGGGCGACGCCAAGGTTCTGCTCGATCAGCAGCAGGGCAATTTCCCCTTCATCAGCCATGCCCTTGAGGGTTGTGACGATCTGCTCGACCATCAACGGGGCAAGTCCTTCGGTCGGCTCGTCCATGATCAGCAGGCGCGGGTTGCACAGCAGGGCGCGCGCGATAGCGAGCATCTGCTGCTCGCCCCCAGACAGTGCCGCACCATCGTTGCGTCGCCGTTCGAAGAGGCGTGGAAACACGTCATAAATACGCTCACGCGTCCATTTTTGCAAGCCCGGACGCTCAACCAGGCGTAGATGTTCTTCTACTGTCAGGCTCGGGAAAATGCGGCGTCCTTGTGGCACCAGGGCAACGCCGCGCCGCGCAATCTGGTAGGGGTGCTGCCCCACCAGTTCGCAATCGTCGAAGCGCACGCTGCCGCCGGTGATCGGCGCCATGCCCATGATGGCATTGCAAAGCGTCGATTTGCCCATGCCATTCCGGCCGACCACTGCCAGGGGCCGGTCGGCGAGCTCGAACCCCACCCCATGCAGGATGCAGTTCTTGCCGTATTGAACTTCAAGCCCCGTGACTTGCAGCAGCATGATTGCGACCAGCCTTGCCCAGATAGAGTAACTCAACCAGCGGACTCGCCGCTGCGTCTTGTGGCGAACCGTCGAAGACGACGACGCCTTCATGCATCACGGTGACGCGGTCGGCAACCTGCAAGGCGACCTGCATGTCATGTTCGATCAGGACCATGGTCATGTCGCGCGGCAGTTCCTGCAGCATCCTGGTGAGCATTGGCCGCTCGGCGGGCGACAGCCCGGCGGCAGGTTCATCGAGCAGCAGCAGGCGCGGTTCGCCCGCCAGGGCCATGCCGATCTCGAGCTGGCGCTGCTCGCCGTGGGAAAGCTCGCTGGCCAGGGCGTCGGCGCGCGTTGCCAGTCTGACACTGGAAGCCAGTGCGCGGCTGCGCATCCGGCATGCATCCGTCTCGCGGGGCAAGCGCACGCTGAAGCGACGGGGTTGTGCTCCCCGCACGGCCAGGTAAAGGTTGTCGAGCACGCTCAGGCCGCTGAGCACACGGGAGGCCTGGTAGGTACGCGAGATGCCCAGGCGCGTACGCTGGAAGGCCGGCAGTTGCGTGACATTCTGGCCGAACAGTTCGAGCGTGCCGCTGCTGGGACGGAAATCACCGGCGACGAGGTTGAACAGGGTCGACTTGCCGGCGCCGTTGGTGCCGATGATGGCACGGCGTTCGCCGGCGGCAATGTTCAGGGAGACATCGCGCACGGCGACGAGCGCTCCGAAGGCCTTCGTCAGACCGGTAGCCAGCAGGGCAGGTTTGCTCACGCCGGCCGTCCCATCAAACCGTAGGGTCGCCACGCCAGCACGGCCACCATGATGACGAAAGAGAGAATGATCGAATAGGTGGGAAAGTAAGCCAGGCCAATTTGTTCGGCCAGACCGATCAACAGTGCGCCGATCGCCGCCCCCGGCAGGCTGCCCATGCCGCCCACGATCACGACGACCAGCGAGGAAAGCAGGTAACGGGCGTCCTCGCCGGGCGCAATCGAAAGTGCGGAACTGCCGACGACGCCGGCGAATCCGACCAAGGCGGCCCCCAGGCCAAATACCAGCGTTGAAATCAGCGGCACATTGACACCGATGGCGCCAAGCATGTGGCGATCATCGACGCCGGCGCGGATCATGATGCCGAAGCGGGTGCGCTGCACCAGCAACCAGAGGCCCAGATAAACCGCAATCGCCAGACCAATCAGCACGATCCGGAAAATCGGGTAGCCGCCGATGATGGGCATCGGCATGCTGCCGTAGAAAATTTCCGGCAGTTCGAATTGATAGGACAGGCCGCCATAACGGGCCAGCAACAGGTCCGCGGCAATGATCGACAGCCCTATCGTGACCAGGGCCTGGCGCAAGTCGTCACCCTGATATCGGTCAAGCAGGAAGTAGTGGATCGCCATGCCCACCAGTGCTGCCCCAATCGCCCCGCCCGCGAGGGCGAGGGGAAAGGAACCCGACAGCGCAGCCACGTCGTGGCCAAGATAGGCGCCGATCAGATACAGCGAGCCATGGGCAAGATTGACGACGCGCATCATCCCGAAGATGAGCGTGAAACCGCTCGCGACGATGAAATACAGCGCCGCGAGCGTAATGCCGTTCAACGTTGCGAGCAGCAGCAGTTTCACGGGCAGGACGGGTTGTCGCGGCTGGGCACGCCACGGGCGACAAACGCCTCGCGGGGTTGGCCGAGCGTCTGGTTGACGTTCGGGATCACCTTCACGACCTTGTTGAAGAGGGAACCGTCAGGGGCTCGCGCCACCTCGGTGACATAGATGTTGGCGATGGCCTGCCGGTTCTCGTCCAGGCTGACTTGCCCGGCGGGCATGTCAAGACGCAGTTTCGACAGCGCGGCACGGAACTTTGCCTGATCCCCCGACAGATCTCCGGCCACCTGATTCAGGCCGGCAAGTACCGCCTTGGTCGCCACGTAGTAGCCGTAGAAGGGCGCCGAAGGTGAGCTCAGTCCGTCCGGGAAGCGCTTCTTGTATTTGGCGACATAGTCCTTATAGACGGCATCCTCGATGCCGTCAGCCACCATATGGGCCGAGGGGAGGCCGACCAGGCGCCTCTGGAACGGCCCTTTGGCGCTCAGGACGGTCTGGTCCGAGACGTTGGAGCCGAGGATCAAAGGCTGCTTCGCGCCCGACTGGTCGTACTGGGTCAGGAAGTTGATCGAGTCGGCGCCGCCCATCATGATGTACACGGCATCGGCCTTGTTCGGAATGCGGGCAATCGCCGAACTGAAATCCTTGGTCCCGTTGGGCACCCAGATCTTCTCGATCACCTTGCCGCCCTTGGCGCAGAACTCGCTCATGAAGCCGAGCACCTGCGTATAACCGAACGAGTAATCGCCCGCGACCACGGCGACGTTGCGGTAGCCCTTGGTGTCGTAGACATAATTGCCCAGCCCGGCCTGCCACTGCGCACCGTCGGCACCGAAGCGGAAAAAGTTGGGCGCGGGCGCAATCAGGGTGGTTTCCTGTGCCGCCGAAAAGCCATTAACGAAAGTCCTGGCAGGGACCGACTTGGCGTATTCCTTGATGGCCAGGCCTTCGCCGCCCGACATCGGACCGATCAGAATATCGACCTTGTCCTGTTCGATCAGCTTGCGTGCCTTGGTCAGCGCTACGTCGGGACGCCCATCGGAGGATTCCTTGATCCAGTCGATCTTCCGTCCTCCCGCGGTATAGTTGGCTTCCTCGAAGGCCAGCTCCATGGCGCGAAAAGCTTCCTGCCCGAGCGCGGCAAAGGCACCGTCGAGCGTGGCAAGACCGCCGATCCGGATATTGGTGGGCTGAGCACTGACGGAAACGGAGAATACTGCCGTAATGCCTGTGACCAGAGCCAGACACCTGAGTTTGCGAGATAACATGTTGTCCTCCTGTGGATGAAAGTGACTTTGAATCAAAGCTTTTGCGTTACTACGCCGGCGTCGGGGGCACCCTTGCGCATTCCCCGCAGCCGCCGCCACAACCCCGTCAAACCATCGGGCGAAGCCATTACGATCACTAAAAATACAAAACCGATCAGCGTGTTGTAGCGATCACTGCCGACCAGATCGACCGCGAAATTCTGCAGCAGGACAAAAACCAGTGCCCCGATGAAGGCGCCGCGCGGATGTCCGAGTCCGCCGATCACCGCCACGATCAACACGTTGACGGTCGCGGTGATGCCGATCGATCCGGGAGAAATGCCACCGTGATACCAGAGACTCAGTACCCCGCCGACCGCGGCGATGAAGCCAGCCACCGCGAAAGCCATGACCTGATGCAGCCAGACCCGGTAACCGAGCGAGGCCATGCGCAAGGGGTCGTCGCGAATGCCCTGGATGACCAGTCCGAAAGGCACGCGCACCAGATAAATCACCAGCGCATAGAGGAGCGCGCCGGCCGCCAGACACAGGTAATAGAAGGGCAGGGGTTCGCGCAGCGAGACACCGCCGAGGCGCGGCACCGCAACCCCGCTGAAGCCGTCGAAACCGTGCAGGATCGTCGTGTTCTGCTGTGCCAGGTAAAACATGATCATGGCCACGGCCAGCGTGCTCATCAGCATGTAGATGCCGTGGCTGCGCACGGCGACGATGCCGATCAGGATGCCGGTCAGGGTACCCACGGCAATCGCGACGCCGACCGCCCAGGGCCAGGGCAGCAGCGCCATGCCCGCGCTGGCGGAATGGGCGCTGAAGATGGCGAGAGCGTAGCCGGCCGCGCCGGCGGTTGCCATCTGCGCCATCGAGATCATGCCGCCATAGGCAGTAAGAAAGGTCAGGCTCAGCGCAATGATGCCCAGCACAATTGCATAAGCACCGACGCTGACGACCCAGAAATCGGTGGCAAGGTGCGGATAGACAAGCAACGCGCTCGCGAGCAGCGCGCGGCCGATCCAGGGCGACATGGTCAAAACTTGGCCCCACTGGCTTGCTTGCCGCTGCCCACGCCCGCGGGAACAACTTCCCTGACGTGGGCGACGACCAGTTGTGCAAATGCCGCATCGTTGATGTGGTGCGGCACGCGCACCAGCCGATGCAGATCGCTGGTGACGAAGGCTGCCTCGATGGCCGCGAACAGTGCCGCGTCCGCCTGCGGATCGTGAAACACCTGGTCGGGCGCATCGAGGGCGGACAAGCCGCCTTCCGGCAACAGCCAGCGCACCGGACCCGGCGAGGCATTCAGCTTCGTGGCGATCCAGGTGCCGATGCACGCGAGTTCCTCGGCGGTGGTGCGCATCAGGGTGACATTGGCATTGTGCGAATGCAGCAGGCGGTCCCGGTAGCGCTCCGGCACGGTGTCGAGCGCCCAGAAGTTCACCATGTCGAGGGCCCCGCAGGAACCCACCCAGGGAATGCCGGTGCGCACGACGGCATCGAAGCGCTCGCTACCTGCGCTGCAGACGCCGCCGAGCATGAAATCGGCGGCTTCGGTGGTGGTCACATCGACCACGCCGCACAGCATGCCGGCGGAGACCAGCGCCTCCATGGCGCGTCCGCCGGTCCCGGTGGCGTGAAAGACCTGGCAGTCAAACACGTCGGACAGCTCCGCGGAAACCTGCTGGACGCAGGGCGTGGTCACGCCGAACATGGTGAAGCCCAGGGCCGGCTTGAGATCCTGGGCCGGCGGTACGGTGCGCTGGATCATCCCGGCCATGGCGTGAGCGGCATTGCCAAGAATCACGGCGGAGAGATGGTTGAGACCGGCGATGTCGGTGACGGGAAACAGCATCATGATGTCGGACACATCAACGTAGGGGGCCGTGTTTCCCGAGGCGAGCGTGGATACCATCAGTTTGGGTACGCCGAGAGGCTGATCGCGCATCGCCGGCGTGATCAGCGCGGTGCCACCCGAGCCGCCCAGGCCGATGATGCCGGCGATGTCCTTGCGGCCCGCCATGAAGGCGCGCAAGGCGACCGTCATCGCGGTGACCGCCTGGCCCCGATCGCTGCATTCCAGTACGGCAGCAGCACCGCCGGGATGACAGGCGGCGACAGCGCGGGCCGAGAATTCGAGATTCGTTTCCGCGCTGAGGGTGCCGACATCGACACGCACGGTGGGCACGCCCGTCGCGCGGATCAGATCGCTGACATATTGCAGTTCGGCTGCCTTGGTATCGAAGGTGCCGATTACATACGCGGCCCTGGGCGTGGCGGTCATGGGCAGGATTGGCTCCACGTGCTTCAGCCGCGGGACGCCCGCAGTGCCTTGAATGTCTTGATGTGATTGGTCATGGCGACCTCGGTGGGCAGCCGCTCCATGCTGCTGGCGCCGTAGAAGCCGTTGCAGTGCTGGCTGTGGTCCAGGACGTAACGCACATCATCCGGTCCCGAGATCGGTCCGCCATGCGCGATCACGATCACGTCCTTGCGGATCCGCCGCGCGGCTTCAGCCCATTCGTCGATCAGCTGGACGGAAGTCTCCAGCGTCTTGGCGCTGGTGGCGCCGATGGTTCCACCGACGGTGACCCCCATGTGGGGCACGATGAAGTCGGCACCCGCCTTGGTCATCTCGACCGCTTCTTCGGCGCTGAACACATAGGGGGTGGTCAGCATATCGAGTTCGTGCGCCTGGCGGATCATGTCGATTTCGCTAGCGAAGTTGATGCCCGTCTCTTCGAGGCTGATCCGGAATGTCCCGTCGATCAGCCCGATGGTCGGGAAGTTCTGCACCCCGGAAAAACCGAGATCCTTCAACTGGCGCAGAAACACCGGCATGATCACGAACGGGTCGGTGCCGTTTACACCGGCAATCACCGGGGTACGTTTCGCTACCGGCAACACCTCGACAGCCATCTCCAGCACGATCTCGTTGGCATTGCCGTAAGCCAGCAAACCCGCGGAAGAGGCGCGCCCCGCCATCCGGTAGCGGCCCGAGTTGTAGATGACGATCAGGTCGATACCCCCGGCCTCCTCGCACTTTGCCGACAGCCCGGTGCCGGCACCGCCACCAATGATCGGGATGCGCTTGCTCACCATTTCCTGGAAGCGCGACATCAAGTCCTTGCGTTCGAATCGGGGCATGGCTATTCCTCCTGAGCCCGTGGCTGAATGTGTAAGATGGCGCTGCCATGGTAGGCCTTGACACGAACCGCGCTCCATGGGTACAAGACACCAGATGCTACGCGAAACACACATTCTCGGACCGGACACGCTGCAGTACATCGTTCGCGGCGAAAGCTGTCCGGCCCTGCACAGCAACAACATCGCGCACGTGGGTGTCGGCGATGCCACGGCTCCGCTGCAAATTATTCGCACCCATCTGAGCGGCGCCTATTTGCATGGGACCATCGGTGGTGAAGGACGCATGCTGCTCGATGGGCGCTGGCAAACCCACCTACCCGGCAAGATGTCCCTGGCTCCGGCCCATGTGCTGCATGCCTTTCAGGGAATTCCGGGGCTGCGTTGGCAGTATTGCTGGGTACGTTACACCCCCGAATCGCCCAGGTCGATGCCTTCGACGATGGCTCCGGTCATGGCCGACTTCGACGCCAGGCCGCTCTGGCACGCCATCATGGGGCTCTACTACGAAATGCAGCGGGCCGGTGACGCGGGCAGTTGTCAACTCTGGGTCGATGCCATCGAGCGCTATGTCGAACGCTTTGTCGCGCCCTGGCAGGAGGAGAAACGGTTGCTGACCCTCTGGAACACGGTTCAGGCCGATCTGGCGCGGCCCTGGCTGATGGAAGATCTCGCCGGCCTGGCCAAGATCAGCAACGAGCACCTGCGGCGGCTTTGTCAGGGCAGCCTGGGGCGCAGCCCGATGCAGCAACTTGCCCACCTGCGCGTCCAGCATGCCGCCCATCTGCTGGCAACCACCACGTCCAAGATCGATTCAATCGCGCAAAGGGTCGGCTACACCAGCCCGTTCGCCTTTTCCAACACATTCAAGCGCATGACGGGGTTCCGCCCCTCGACCTACCGCACCAGACAGGCGCATGGGAAACGCCCGGCCTGAA
>CAZOMI010000043.1:0-25632 GCA_964580925.1 uncultured Methyloversatilis sp. | reverse complement strand
TAGCCGAGCAGGAAGTCGATGTTGAGGCTGCGCTCGTGCGCCTCGTCGATCAGGATGGTGTCGTATTGGCTCAAGAGCGGGTCGGTCTGAGTCTCCGCCAGCAGGATGCCGTCGGTCATCAGCTTGATGTAGGCGTCCGACGTGGTCTTGTCGGTGAAGCGAATCTTGTAGCCGACGTAGCGCCCCAGCTCGGATTTGAGTTCCTGCGCAATGCGGCTGGCGGTGGCGCGTGCGGCAATGCGGCGCGGCTGGGTGTGGCCGATCAGGCCGCTCAGCCCCCGCCCGAGTTCGAGGCAGATTTTCGGCAGTTGCGTGGTCTTGCCCGAACCGGTCTCGCCGCAGACCACCACCACCTGATTTTTCTCGATGGCCGTTGCGATCTCGGCGCGGCGCGCGCTGACCGGCAATGCCTCGTCAAAGGTAATCGCCGGACGCGCGGCCCGCCGGGCAACCGGATCGAACTTCATGTCAGCCAGGAATAAATTCCGGGATCGCACGCACCATGAACTCGTCGAACAGTGGTACGGTAAATGCCATGTCGCCATGCGCCGGGCTGTAAATCATCCCCTTCTTGATGAGCTTGGAGCGTACCGGGCCTATTCCCTTGACCGACATGCCCAACGTGGCCGCGATATCGCCCGTGCGGTGGTCGCCCGGGCCAAGATGGGCCATCGCACGCAAAAAGTTTTTCTCGCCCGGGGTGAGACGATCGAAGCGTACCCGGAAGAAATTCCGGTCCAGCCGGCGCATGACCTCCGGCGTGGCGTCGCGGACAATCTGCAAGGTGATCGGGCTCGCGCCTGCCATGTTCCACGATTGGTATCCCCATTCCTGAATGAAGTAGGGATATCCGCGCGTCAGCCGAAAGACCTCTTGAAGCGCATCCTCGCGGAACTCGACCTCCGCTTCCCGGGCCGGGTCGCGCAAGGCCTTGGCCGCATCGGCTGCCGACAACGCCCCAATGTCCGGGAAATTGAACAGCCGCTCGGCATACGACTTCGACTCCCCCGCCATGCCGGGTAGCACCGGCAGACCGGCGGCCAGCAGAACCAGCGGCAACTGCTTCTGCTGCATCTTGTGCATCGCCATGATGAGGGCGCCCAACTCCTTCTGGCTCAGATACTGGATTTCGTCCACCAGGATGGCAACCGCGCTGCCACGTTCCTCCGCCGCCTCGGCGATGGCCACGAACAAATTTGGCAGGTCGATTTCGAGATCACCGCTATCCGCGGTACCTTTGGCCGGCTCGATGTCCAACCCCAGTGCCACATCGCCCACCGTCAGCTTGATACTGCCGATAAAGCTGCGCAGCACTGCCAGACCACGTTTCACCTTGTCGCCCGCGCCGGCAGCACGATCCAATTCGTAAAGCAGGCCGCGCAGCGCTGGATAAATCAGCTCACCCAGCGGTTTCTCCTCGTGGGCTTCAATCAGGATCGTTTGATAGCCGGCAGCCTTCGCCATGCGTTCGATTTCGTTCAGCAGTACGGTCTTGCCTACCCCGCGCAGCCCCGTCAGCAGCAGGCTTTTTTCCGGACGCTTTTGCTTTACACGCCCCAGCAGGATGCGCGCCTGCTCAAGCAGCGGGTCGCGCCCGACCAGCTCGGGAGGCGGCGCACCCGCTCCGGGAGAAAAGGGATTGTTGATCGGATCCATAGGCACCTCTAGCCAAAAACTCTAAGTAATTCTATCTAAAAATAGTTAGACACATTTAGTCTTTGTTAGAAATAGCCAGGGACGCGCGCTACCCAGCGGGCTTCGGCGTCGAATTTCAAGACGAAGATGCGTGGCCCGGGCGTGCTTGTGCCAAGGTTGCGAGAGGCAGAATCATGTTCAAGGGATTGTCACGCCCCGGCAGAAAGCCAAGCCGGAGATAGAAGTCACGGACAGCCATTTGCTTGGCCTCGACCGCCACACCATAAATGCCCACATGCGCCGACCACGCCTGCGCCAAACCCAAAGCGAACACGAGCAATTCCTTGCCGATGCCGCGCCCCTGATGCCGACTATCCACCGCCAGCCGACCAATGCGCATGACGAGAACCGGGTAGCGCGGCAACTTCAGTCCTGCCGGCAGATCGGCGGTCGCAACCTGGCCGGCGCTGACGGTGACAAAGCCGATGATGGTCAGCCCATCGTCGGCCAATGCCGCATAGATCCGACCAAAACTCCTGCGTTGCTGCTGTCCGGCCAGGTTCGCCAGAAAAGCATTCAACGCCGGCTCGCCGCACTCAAAGCCGGCGCGCCGATGCCGCGCATCCAGCAACTCGATGCGCACGGCCATTCAGCGCCGCGCCAGCAAATCGCGCAAGGCCTGGGTCGGTTCCGGAGGATTTTCACAAGCCGCGATAAAGGCTTCGAAATCGCGCTGCGACAACATAATCGTGTCGTTATCGCTCACCACGCGCCGCGCTGCCTCATACGCGTTTTGCAGCATGAAGCCGGACACAGTAGTGCCCATCAGCGCGGCGGCGCGCTCGATCAGCGCCTTGGCCTCGGGGCTGGTGCGGAGATTGATGCGGGCGGATTCGGTGGATCGGGGTGGGCGGTTATCAAGGGTCGCGGGGGTCATGACATGGCTCCTTTGCGCTAAGGAGTGAATTGTACGTCAATTCGCCACAACAGCACTCAGCGGCAGCAGCCCATTCGCCTTCGCCAGCGCCACGATCATCTCGCGCGCCAGCTTGCGCTGCGGCACCGGCAGCTTGAGGAACAGCTCGAAGATTTCCCGTTCCTGATAGCCGATGCCATCGTCCCAGCGCTTGCGGCGTGCACGGATACCTTTGCCGATGCAGGGGAAGCACTGGTCTTCATCAGCGCACAAGGTGGTGCTTGGGTGGTCAAGCAGAACGATCACCAGAGTCACCTCAACTACGTTGGCGTGATGGACGACGGAAGCGACGTGTGCGGCGTACTGGAAAGCTACCAGCGCCTCGGCATTCGTAACCTCTCGGTGCAACGTCGCTTGCACGGAGTCGAAATTGGCGTTGGACGCTATTTCAACGGCCGCGACTGGGTGGGTCCGATAGAAATTAATCAGGAGCACAAAGGCCTGCTCAATGGCGAACTCGGCCCAAAAACCGGTGAGATGGGCACGCTAATGTGGTACTCCGAGAGCAGCCGCCTGTTCGACGTGACGCTAGGCCACTTGCGAGATCATTTGCGCAGGGTGGATTTTCGTGGCGACATCGCTCTCAACTGTTTCGTCGATGGCAACAAAATCCATCCCATCGAAGCAACCGCCCGTTTCGGTTGCCCAAGCACGTACCTGCAATCCGCGCTGCACCACACGTCATGGACTGAATTGCTCTGCGCCGTTGCCGACGGCCGAAGCTGTAACGTAAAGGTGCGCGAGGGCTATGCTATCGGCCTGACGCTTGCCGTGCCGCCTTTCCCTTATCGTGCCGAACAGATCCCTGGCGTTTCATCCGCTGGCCTGCCAATGCAGCTACGTGGCCCGCTTACCACCGAGGAGACACACCGCCTGCATCTGGAAGGCGTAGCGATGGTGCAGGACGAAGATGGCGAAAACAACGAACGCATATTGCTGACCCACAGTCTGGGGTATGCGGCGTTTGTAACCGGCACCGGGGCAACCGTGGAAGCTGCTCAGCAGGCCGCCTATGCGCTGGCGGGAAAGATCGTGATACCAAAAGTAATGTACCGGACGGATATTGGTGACCGGTTTTTGAACGGGGACCTTCCAGTCGATCTTCGTTTTCGTCATGGCAATTCTGATTGCCCGATTTCTCCCGAAACTGGCGACGGAACGCGTCGACCGGACGCACATTGCAATGAAAGGCACCGCCATATGCATTACCGGACTGGGGACTTACCTTCTGTTGGTCGCACGATGACGACACTTCGTTGCCTTCTCTTTTGGGCGATTACGTTGATGCTGATTATTAGCGGCCAACTTGCCCGCGCAGAGAATGTCACGGGCGAAATTCAGGTGGTGAGCATCGCCAGCAAGGACAGAAGCATCCAGCGTTCGCTGACCGGGATTTCGATCTACGTTGAATATGAACTTGCCAACGAGGTGTCCGCTTTTGTGGTTGGCTACCACGATCAGGAATTCAGATCAGCAACCGTTGGCCTGGCCCGAAAAATTGGCGATTGGCAAATGGGTTTTGGCTTGGGTCATGCCGCATTCGACGATATGAGTCATCAGGTCATCAACCCCTGGGCTTACTACGCGAATGACAACTACAAGGGATATCTGCACTACGAGTCGCACAGGAATGGCAGCACGCATTCGCACTTCATGAAGGGATATGCGCTCAAGCACTTTGGCGCGATTTCTCTGGGGGCGCATGCCGAAATGGATTTCGGTGTTGGACCTCGCATTGAGGCCAAGCTGGCGGACGGGCTTAAGGTGTGGGGCGTTGTGCCTGTCGGTCACCGCCCGAAAGAAGGGGCGATGAAGGCCATGATTGGCTTGAGCGTGGAGTCCTGATCGAAGCAAGCTTCGACAAGTGAAAACTCGGCGCTGGCGGGACAGAGGAAAAATCTGTACTGGATACGATTCTGATAACTGAAAAGGAGGATGTGAATGGCAATCGACCAAGGCAAATTCATCGAGCTTGAATATGCCTCCCTGCGCAAGGAGATCGAAACCTCGAAGGCCAACATGTTCAAACTCGCCGTCGGCGGCAGCGCGGTCATTCCCGCGGCGCAGTCCGTGGCCGACTCCTATTCCATCGGTGTCATCACGCTGGCTCTGCCACTTGTCGTGGTGGTTCTGGTCCTCTTGTTCCTTGCCGAGAACCACGCAATGATGCGGGCGGGTACTTACATATTGCAGGAGATCGAAACCAAAGTAGATGGCGTGAAGGGTTGGGAGACCTGGCTGAACGCTGTCCAGGCGAACACCGGAACCCGCACTGTCGACAAGCTGCTCATCTTCGCCTTCTCGGTGCTGGCGGCCAGCTATTTCATCGTATCGGTTGTCCTGGCGGCGCGTCATGCGCTCCAGGAGTTTGGCCAGCAGGGGCAGTACGTGGTCGGCGGGATTTACGTTCTTCTCGGCGCAGCGCTGTCATTTTTCCTGTACTCCCAAGCGCGCACCGACACCAAACCCGCGACAAGCTCATGACCCTGTACAAGAAACAGACGATGTCAAATCCAAAGGCCGCAAGAATGAAACTCGGCGCTGGCGGGACGGCAACCTGGGTATGCAGATGCCAGCAATTAGCCCCCAAGGAGGCTGACCGCCTCAGCGGGCGAGACAATGCGGATGCCTTGGTAGTTGCTGCCCAGATCCAGCAAGTGTCGGTCGCCGGAAACGATGAGTTCCGCCCGCGCGGCGATGGCGCACGCCAGGACATGATCGTCGTCGGGATCGGCAAATATTACGCGGGGCACATCGGCGGGGGCGACCAAGCTGGCAAGACGCCGCAGGTCTGCGACGATGCCCTGTGGCTTCAGGCCGGCAACTTCGAGCCGTCGGGCAAACTTGTCGCGGCTCAACACATCGAGCAATTCCGCGAGCAGGATGGCGCTGCTGTACCACTCGAATGCCTGCGTCCTTGCGCAATCGAGCAACCGGCGCGGCGGGCCGCCGGCAGAAATGATGCCCGAGACCAGGGTATTGGTGTCGAGAACGACGCGCACGTCAGGCGCGCCGCGCGCTGCGTTCCTGGCGTGCCGCCGCGATTTCGGCGGCGATTTCTTCGTCGGTCAGCGGCGGCAGGTTGGCCGCATCGAGCTTGGCCAAGGCTTCGCCCAGCCTGTCGCTGGCGGCAGCACGGCCTTCGCGGACCGCGAGGAACTCGACGAAATCCTCCACTTCCGCGAGCCGTTGCTGCGGCAGGTTTTCGAGCTTGCGGATCAGGGTTGGGGCAATGGTGGACATGAATAACTCCTTGCTTGAAATGCTGTCTTGCATGCTAGCAAAAGTCGGCGCTGGCGGGATGAAATGCCCCGAAGCGGGTACGGCGCGCGGCCGAAAGGAGCGAGATTGAGCCCGTCAGGTTCTTACCTGCCAAATGGCGGGGTTTCTGCTGCCATGAAATACCGCCAGGACAATGATGCGGCGATCCTCTGTGCGGAAATAAACGCTGTAGGGGAAATGTCTGGCGACGACACGCCGAATGTCCTTGCGAACTACGGGGAACTGGAGCGGGTGTTCGGACGCCAGCGAGACACAACGGTCAATTTCGGCCATGAACTGAAGGGCAAGACCAGCTCGTTTGCTTTCATACCACGCACTGGCTTCGATGAACTCCGCACGGGCGGCGCGATGAAAAGTGACAGCAAGGCTCATTGCCTGATTTTGGCAAGCGCTGCAGCCTTTACTTCATTCCAGGGAACGATATCATCGGGGTTGGCAAGGTGGTCTGCGAGGCGGCGGTCAAGTTCAGTTGCCTGCGCTTCGGTCAGCGCCGGCACGGCACCGCGACTCACGATGCCGTCCCAGATGGCCTCAACCAGTTCGATCTGCTCATCGATGTCGAGCACGCGCGCTTGCTGCAAGAGTTGTTTGTTCATGATCCGGGCTCCGTGCTTGAAATACTGCTCCTGCGCAGACCATCTTTGGCTTCGGCCCAGTCTACAAACTGGGTGGTTCCCGCCGCCAGTTCATCCTCGGCCTGTTTCAGGGCTGCTGCGTGCCACTGGGGCGATTCCACGCCCTTGCCCGTTTGCGCGCACAGCGAATCCCGGAGCGCTTCCAGCAGCTTCAGTTTTTCCGCCACGGGCATGGCGGCGATGTCGGCAGTGGTCATTGGGTTGGCACCTCGATGGGCGTAAGGGCATGCTAACAAAAGTCGGTGCTGGCGGGACGGCGGCAACTGCGTTCAATGATACGGCATGGCATTGATCGAAACCAATAACGGGCTGTGGTTTCAGGAAGTCCTGTACGCGGACATCGCCTGCGGCTTCAAGGTGTCCGCCGTGCTGCACCGCGAGCGCAGCGCGTTTCAGGACATCCTGATACTCGACACGCCGGTGCTGGGTAAGGTGCTGGTGCTGGATGGCATCGTCCAGTGCGCGCAGAAGGACGAGGCGATCTACCATGAGATGCTGGCCCATTCTGGCGTGCTGCTGCGCCAGACCGTGGCGCCAAATGAAGGTGGGCTCGACGTGCTGGTGGTGGGTGGCGGCGATGGCGGCATTGCCCGCGAGTGCCTCAAGCATGGCGGCGTGGACCGGGTGACCGTGGTGGACATCGACCCGCGTGTGCGCGAAACGGTGTTGGCGCATTTCCCCGAGCTGCCGGCCGGTGCCTACGCCGATGCGCGCCTGACGGTGGTGGATGCCGATGCCGCCGAGTTCGTGCGACAGCATCGCGACCACTTCGACCTGATCGTCGCCGATACACCCGACCCGGTCGGCGCCGCGACGCCCCTGTTCGGCCGGGACTTCGTTGAGGACTGCCATGCCGCGCTGAAGGACGGCGGTGTGTTCGTCCGCCATGGCGGCTCGCTGCTGCTGCAAACGGACGGGTTCGTCCGGGCGCGCGGCGACGTCGCGGCGGTGTTCGGCGCGGAAAGCAGCCGTGCCGGATTGCTGGCGACCTGTACCTATCTGGGCGGCTGGTTTACCTGGATTTCGGCGGTAAAGAATGCCCCTTATCCGGAAGGAGACGCGGTGCTGCGGACCATGCGCGCGTTGTTCGAACGGGCGGCGCTGGACGTGCGCTGGTATTCGCCGGAGATGCAGGCCGCGTCGCAGGTATTGCCGGCGCGGCTGGCCGAAACTGAACCAAACATTTCAAGACGGGACGACATTTCATGAACACTTCCACGCGGTTGCATAGCATCCTTATCCTGCTTGCCTGCGGCGCCGCGCCGGCTTGCGCGCAGGGCGTTGATACCGGGAACGAAGCGCTGTTCGAGTTGCAGGTAACGGGTTACGCCGGTCACGGCAAGGGCAGCTCGCTGCTGGCGACTGCGCTTTACGTTGAAAAGCCGCTCCTCGTGCAGGGTGTATCGGTATTTGCGGTCGTACATCATGACCGGGAATTCCGTGCCGTCTATGCGGGACTGACGCGGACATTCGGTGATCTGCAGCTGGGTCTCGGCTTCGGCAACGCCTGGTATGAGGACAGAAGACACCCGACCGTCAATCCATGGCTCTATTACGCAGGAGATGCCGTCGAAGCTTTTTTGAGCGCTGAACGTTACGGCCGCGAAGATCGGGAACCTTGGTTCTACAAAGGGCACGCGAGTTGGCGGGTTGCCGACTCGCTCTTCGTCGGCGCCTACGGCGAGAAGGATCTGGGCGCGGGGCCGCTGCTGGCCTGGCGCAACGGAAGCGTGCGGATCTGGGGCGCCATTCCGGTGGTCAGTCGGCCAGACGCAGGCGCGCGCGGGGTGGCTGGCGTTCAGGTCGATTTCTAGACGAAAAGTCGGCGCTGGCGGGACGGCGTCGATTCCTACTGCGCCAGCTTGTGGATGGTGACGATGCCCAACCCGGTCATCAGCAGCGAGCCGAACAGGTGCAGCGAGGCGGTGCCTGCCGCCCAGCCGTATTCGGCGCGCTGCAGCAGCGCGACCACTTCGGCGGAAAAGGTGGTGAGTGCGCCGAGGAAACCGGTGATGAAGAACAGCTTGAACTCGGGCGAAATATCGACGTTAAAGTGAAACACCGCAATCGCCGCGCCGACCAGATAAGCGCCGATCAGGTTGGCGGTCAGCGTGCCGAGCGGCATCTGGGCAAAGGTCGGATTGAGCCAGAGGCCAAGGCCGTAACGCAGCCAGGCGCCCAGCACCGCACCGATGCCGATGCCGATGGCGAGAAATGCAAGCATATTCATGGGCTGCATTCCACGTCGCGACGGTAGAATCCTGCTTTTCGCTCAGTCCCTTGCAGAACATGGCCGATTCAGAAAGCAAAGTCTCTAATTTCATCCGCAATATCATCGAAGCCGATCTTGCGGCGGGCAAATTTGCCAGCGTGAGGACGCGCTTCCCGCCCGAGCCGAACGGCTATCTGCACTTCGGCCATGCCAAGTCGATCTGCCTGAACTTCGGTCTTGCGCAGGATTACGGTGGCGCCTGCCACCTGCGCTTCGACGACACCAATCCCGAAAAGGAAGAGCAGGAATACGTCGACGCCATCATCGACGCCGTGCATTGGCTGGGCTGGGCCTGGGGTGAAAACCAGTATTTCGCCTCGGACTATTTTCAGGCCATGTACGAGTTCGCCGAAAAGCTGATCGGGGCAGGCCTCGCCTATGTCGATTCGCAGTCCGCCGAGACCATGCGCGCCACGCGCGGCACGCTGACTTCAGCGGGAGAAAACTCGCCCTTCCGCGACCGCGCACCCGCCGAGAACCTCGATCTGTTCCGGCGCATGAAGGCCGGCGAGTTTCCGGACGGCGCCCATGTGCTGCGGGCGAAGATCGACATGAGCTCCGGCAACATCAACCTGCGCGATCCGACCATTTACCGCATCCGTCATGCCGAGCACCACAATACCGGCAACACCTGGTGCATCTATCCGATGTATGCCTACGCGCACCCCATCGAGGACGCGCTGGAAAACATCACGCACTCGCTGTGCACGCTCGAATTCGCCGACCAGCGGCCGCTCTACGACTGGCTGCTGCAGCGGCTGGCCGAACTCGGCTGCGTCAATACGCCCCTGCCCCAGCAAACGGAATTCGCGCGGCTCAACCTCAGCTACGTCGTGCTGTCGAAACGCAAGCTGATCCAGCTGGTCGACGAGAAGCATGTCGACGGCTGGGACGACCCGCGCCTGCCGACCCTGATTGGCGCGCGCCGCCGCGGTTTCACCCCCGCGGGCTTCCGGCGTTTCGCCGAGATGATCGGCGTCGCCAAGTCGGACGCCTGGATCGACATGAGCGTGCTCGAAGGCTGCATGCGCGACCACCTGAACGAAACCGCACCGCGCCGCATCGCCGTGCTCGACCCGCTCAAGCTGATCATCGACAACTATCCGGCGAGGCAGGAAGAACGCTGCGAAGCGCCCAACCACCCGCAGCAGCCGGACTTGGGCAAACGCCCCGTGCCGTTTTCCGGCGAACTCTGGATCGAGCGCGAGGACTTCGCCGAGACGCCGCCGAAAGGCTACTTTCGCCTGTTTCCCGGCAACAAGGTCCGCCTGCGTTATGGCTTCGTCATCGAATGCACCGGTTGCGACAAGGATGCCGACGGCAAGGTCGTCGCCGTGCATTGCAACTACTTCGCCGACTCCAAGTCCGGCACGCCAGGCGCCGACAACTACAAGGTCAAGGGCAACATCCACTGGCTGTCGGCACGGCACGCCTACGCGACAGAGGTGCGGCTCTACGACCGGCTGTTTGCCGTCGAGGCACCCGGCAGCGGTGGTCGCGATTTCATCGCCGACCTCAACCCGGACTCGAAGGCCGTCATCACCGCGCAACTGGAACCCGCGCTGAAAGATGCCGCCGCCGAGGAGTGTTTCCAGTTCGAGCGCCACGGCTATTTCGTCGCCGACCGCATCGATTCGCAACCGGGCGCACCGGTGTTCAATCGTGCAGTCACACTGAAAGACTCCTGGAGCAAAGGAAAATAGGATGGCGGGCGGCTGGGGTTGTCCTCACGAAGTCAATGACACCTGCAGCAAACTCAAGCAGCTGCCCTGCGATCCGGGCATGAAAGGTTGCGTGCTGGCGGGGCGTTTCGTCTTCGCCAACGAAGACAAGAATGCCCGGCTGCGCGAGAAACAGGCCCGCGCCGAAAACACGGCGGCCGATGACGATAGCTCGGCACTGCATCCGTGATGGACATGCAGAAAATCAACTCCGGGCGGCTGCGGGCCATCGGCTTCGACGCGAAAACCCGCCGGCTGCGCGTACAGATGGATGACGGCACGCTGCTGGAATACGACAACTTCACACCGGAAATGTGGCGGCGCCTGTCATCTTCCACCGCACCGTGGAGCTATTACCGCGACAATATCGAGGAAGAACTGCATCCGCGCCGCGTGAGTGCCGCCGGCCCGGCCAAGCGCAACCCGCTCGACGACCTGTTTTCATAGGAAACGCCATGCCTGCCCAGTCCGCCAAACCGCCTGCCCGCCCAGCAGCCAAGCCACGCACCAGAACGGTTGCCAAGACAGCGGCAAAGCGACCAGCAACAACAGTGAAAAAACCCGTCAGGCCGACGGCAAAAGCGGCAAGCACGGCAAAAGCCCAACCCCGCCCGGCAACCGCCGGCGATATCGGCCCGATCAGTTCCGCCGGCCGGATCGAAAGCTTTGCCGTGGGTCAGGCGATCGACGCTGCTCAGGAAGCGCGCCTGGCGGCAATCCGCGACATCACTTCCGGCCTCGGCACTGACGAAGCGCGCAGCCTGTTACGCACATTGCTCAAGGAACAGAATCTGTCCGCCGACAAAAATGGCATCAATCCCGACCACGAACTGACCGCCAACTGGCGCACCGGCGGTTATCCCTACAAAAATTTGATGACGCGCCGCAGTTACGAACGGCACAAATATCGCCTGCAAGTCGAACTGCTGAAATTGCAGGCCTGGGTCAAGGAAACCGGCCAGCGCGTGGTGATCCTGTTCGAAGGCCGCGACGCTGCCGGCAAGGGGGGCACCATCAAGCGCTTCATGGAGCATCTCAACCCGCGCGGCGCGCGGGTCGTCGCCCTGGAGAAACCTTCGGAGGTGGAACGCGGCCAGTGGTATTTCCAGCGCTATGTGCAGCATTTGCCGACGGCGGGCGAAATCGTGCTGTTCGACCGCTCCTGGTACAACCGTGCCGGTGTCGAGCGCGTCATGGGTTTTTGCACTGATGCCGAATATCAGGAATTCATGCGCCAGGCGCCCGAATTCGAGCGCATGATGGTGCGCAACGGCGCCCACCTCATCAAATTCTGGTTTTCGGTGTCGCGCGAAGAACAGCGGCGGCGTTTCAAGGAGCGGCGCGTGCACCCGCTCAAGCAGTGGAAGCTCTCACCAATCGACCTCGCCTCGCTCGACAAGTGGGACAGCTACACCAAGGCCAAGGAAGCCATGTTTTTCCATGCCGATACGGCCGATGCACCCTGGACCGTGATCAAGTCCGACTGCAAGAAGCGCGCGCGCCTGAACGCCCTGCGCTACATCCTGCATCGCCTGCCCTACGCCAACAAGGATACCGACCGCATCGGCCCGCTCGACCCGCTCATTGTCGGCCGCGCCAACGTAGTCTACGAACAGGGCGAAGATCTGGACATCCCCATACTGTGAACAGTGGCCCGCCCCCTCCCAGCCTCCCCCTCGCAGGGGAGGTGACTGTGGCTCGCTGCGCTCATCTGTTACGGGGAACTCCCGTTCA
The DNA here is from genome assembly GCA_964580925.1 of uncultured Methyloversatilis sp. Lineage (GTDB taxonomy): Bacteria > Pseudomonadota > Gammaproteobacteria > Burkholderiales > Rhodocyclaceae > Sulfuricystis. The sequence goes on along the minus strand of CAZOMI010000043.1, from coordinate 13,377 downwards.
TACAGGGGTGCGGATTGCGGCTGGTGCCGCGTGCCGTCTCGCCTTGGGGCGGCCCGGCGGCGAGTCTGTTGCTGCTATGAAGGTTGAGGAGAAAACTACATGACCGATCTGCTCGCCCTGTTGCACCCGGTCGTAAGCGACCGTGAAAGTCTGCAGGAGTTCATCGAAGACCTGGAGGATCTGGCGCCCGGCATCGAGAACGACGTGGCCGCACTGCGCCGCTCGCCCACCGACCGCGCCCTGATCGCCAGCCTGTTCCGCTCCCTGCACACCATCAAGGGCGACGCGGCCATCTGCAAGGTGGAGGTCGGCGTATTGATCTGCCATCCGATCGAAAGCCTGCTGTCACGCTGCCGCGATGGCGAGGTGGTATTTTCCGGGCTGCTGGCCGAAGTGGTGCTGCTGGCGCTGGACCGTCTCGAACTGACCGTCGAGGCGCTCAACACCGGCCATGACGTGGCGCATCTGAAACTGCCCGAACTGGTCGGCGGACTGGAGGGCATGGCCACTGCCAACCCCGAGGAAATCAACAACCGCGCAGTCAGTACCATCGAAGCGGTCACCGGATTCAAACCCGTACAGGCAAACGGGGAAACACTCCCGGCAGGTACGCCGGCTGTTACGTCCCATCCCGCGCCGGCCGCCCTGGCTGCCGACCTGCGCTTCTTTCGTGGCCTGGCGCTCCAGCTCGAAACACGCTCGCCATTGTTCAAGGGCCGCACCGAACGGCTCCTGCGACTGGCGCTCGACACCAATGCCGTTGCCGGCAATCCCGTCGAATCCAGCCAACTCGAAGCCGCCGTCTATATCCACGACGTTGGCATGATGTTCGCCCCCGAATCGGTCTGGCTCAAGGTCGGCAAGCTCACCGACGAGGACAAGCGCCAGTTGCGCGAACATCCCGGCCATGCTGCCGGCCTGCTCGAACGCATGCACGGCTGGACAGGCGCCGCGACAATGGTCGCCCAGCACCATGAAATGCTCGATGGCGCGGGCTACCCGGCCGGCCTGCAGGCAGCGGCGATTTGCCCGGGCGCGAAAATACTCGCCATCGTCGACGCCTTCGAAGCGGTAACGCTCAAGCACAGCCACCGCGGCCAGACGCGCTCGCTGGTGCGCGCCATCGCCGAAATCAACGCCTGCGACAACCAGTTCGCCAGCGAGTGGATCGGCCCGTTCAATGCCGTGATCCGCAAGATGGTCGAGGCCTGATGGCGGCATCAGCCGTCGCAGTGCGCCTGCCGAAATTCCCCGAGTGCCGGGAAACTTGCGGGGACTGCGGCCAGAGCGCTGTGCTGGTGCTGGAAGTGCATGTCAAGCCCGGCGACATCCTGCGCCACGACGACAACCTGATCACCCTCGAAACCGGGAAAACCGCGCTCGACATTCCCTCGCCGCACGCCGGCACCATCGTCGCGGTCTTCGTTAGTGAAGGCGCTACCGTCAATGAGGGCGCGTTGATCGCCACGATCGAGCCGACCTGAAAGTCGGCGCTGACGGGACAAAGTGCCCCGCAGCGGGTATGAAATGCCCCGCATGGGGTACGGCGGTTGAGTGCCCGCAGCACTCACTCGGGAATTGCGGGCCTCCGTCTCTTGCTGGCCGGCAACAGACGTCGTCCCGGCGCCGCTCATGGTCGCTGCGCCCCTGCCTGCGGCGGGGCGACCTACGCTACTTGCGGCTTCAGGCGTCGACTTTTCCATTGACGCGCATAAATCATGCGCGTAATATGTGCGCATGATTCACAAAGGGGATCGCCATGACCATCTCGAAAAAAGCTGCCAATCTCAGCGTGCGGGCCGATCTGCTCGAAGAGGCGCGCACTTACAAGATCAACCTGTCGCAGACCCTGGAAGCCGCCTTGCAGGTCGAACTCAAGAAGGAAAAGGAACGCCGCTGGCTGGTAGAAAATCGCGCCGCCATCGAAGCCTATAACCGCGAAATCGCAGAACATGGGCTCTGGAGCGACGGATTGAGGCTGTTCTGATGGCGCAGTTCGATGTATTCCCTAATCCCAACCCGGCCAGCCGTTCTCGTATTCCCTACCTCGTCGCGTTGCCAAGCGATCTGCTCGGAACTTTCGATGCGACTGTGGTCGCGCCCTTGCGACTCAAGACAGATCGCGACGTCGTTCCGGTACTGCGCCTGAATCCGCAAGTCCAGATCGACGGAGCAACCTATTTCCTCCGCCCGCAGGAGCTTGCCGCAATCGCAACGCGCAACCTGAAACACCCCGTCGCCAACCTCTCATCCCAACGCGAGGAAATCCTCGCTGCCCTCGATTTTCTTTTCAAAGGATTCTGATTCATGGCCCAATACGTAATGTCGATGCTCCGCGTGAGCAAGATCGTTCCCCCCAAGCGTCAAATCATCAAGGACATCTCCCTTTCTTTCTTCCCTGGCGCCAAGATCGGCCTGCTGGGCCTCAACGGCTCGGGCAAATCCACCGTGCTGCGCATCATGGCCGGGGCGGACCAGGAATATGACGGGGAAGTGCAACACCTGCCCGGCATTTCCATCGGCTATCTGCCGCAGGAACCCCAGCTCGATCCCGCCAGAACAGTCCGCGAGGAGGTCGAGGCCGGCTTGAGCGAGGTCATGGAGGCCAAGCAGAAGCTGGATGAAATCTATGCCGCCTATGCCGAGCCGGACGCCGACTTCGACAAACTCGCCGAGGAACAGGCCAGGTACGAGGCCATCATCGCCGTGTCCGGCGCCGACAGCGAGACGCAGCTCGAAATCGCCGCCGACGCCTTGCGCCTGCCGCCGTGGGACGCGACGCTCGGCAATCTCTCCGGCGGCGAGAAACGCCGCGTCGCCCTGTGCCGCCTGCTCTTGTCGCGCCCCGACATGCTGCTGCTGGATGAACCGACCAACCACCTCGACGCCGAGTCGGTCGAGTGGCTCGAACAGTTCCTCGTGCGCTTTCCCGGCACCGTCGTTGCCGTCACCCACGACCGCTACTTCCTCGACAACGCCGCCGAATGGATTCTCGAACTCGACCGCGGCCACGGCATTCCGTGGAAGGGCAACTATTCCTCGTGGCTCGAACAGAAGGAAGCGCGGCTCGAAACCGAGCAGAAGCAGGTCGACGCCCACATGAAGGCCATGAAAGATGAACTGGCCTGGGTGCGCAGCAATCCGAAAGCACGCCAGGCGAAATCCAAGGCGCGCATTGCCCGCTTCGAAGAACTGTCGAGCACCGAGCACCAGAAGCGCAACGAAACGCAGGAGATTTTCATCCCCCCCGGCGAGCGTCTCGGCAATGAAGTGATCAGCTTCGAAGGCGTCAGCAAAGCTTACGGTGACCGCCTGCTGATCGACAAGCTGTCGTTTGCCGTGCCGCCCGGCGCCATCGTCGGCATCATCGGCCCCAACGGCGCGGGCAAGTCCACGCTGTTCCGCATGATCACCGGCAAGGAACAACCCGACAGCGGCAAAGTCGGCGTTGGCAGCACGGTGAAGCTCGCTTATGTCGACCAGTCGCGCGATGCGCTCGACGGCAATAAAACCGTGTTCGAGGAAATTTCCGGTGGCGCCGACATTCTCACCGTCGGCCGTTTTGAGACGCCCAGCCGCGCCTATATCGGCCGCTTCAACTTCAAGGGCGGCGACCAGGGCAAGCAGGTCGGCAACCTCTCGGGCGGCGAGCGCGGCCGCCTGCACCTGGCCAAGACGCTGATTGCCGGTGGCAACGTGCTGCTGCTCGACGAGCCCTCCAACGACCTCGACGTCGAAACCCTGCGCGCCCTCGAGGACGCCCTGCTCGAGTTCGCCGGCTGCGTGCTGGTGATCAGCCACGACCGCTGGTTCCTCGACCGCATCTGCACCCACATCCTCGCCTGCGAGGGCGATTCGCAGTGGAACTTCTTCGCCGGCAACTATCAGGAATACGAAGAGGACAAGCGGAAGCGCCTTGGCGAGGAAGGCGCCAAGCCCCATCGTCTGCGCTACAAACCTATCAGCCGGTAATTCATGATGAAGGCCTCGCTCGCCTTACTGACCTGTGCTCTGCTGTCAGCCGCCCATGCCGCTTCGGCCGCGGAGCCGGCGCCCCTGGATCGGCAAGTCGCCCTCGGTCGCCTGTTGTTTTTCGATCCCAGCCTGTCCGAACCGGCCGGCCAGTCCTGCGCCACTTGCCACAGTCCGGCCAACGCCTTCACCGACCCGGACACGACCCAGCCGACCTCGAAGGGCGCGCACCGCGAGCGTTTCGGCAACCGCAACACGCCAACCGCCATGTACATGGCCTTCTCGCCTACCTTCCATTACGACAAAAAGGAGGGGCTTTACGTCGGTGGCCAGTTTTGGGACGGCCGCGCCGCGACGCTGGAGGAACAGGCCAAGGGCCCGTTTGTCAATCCGGTGGAAATGGCCAACCCAAACCCGCGCGCGGTGGTGGAAAAGGTGCGGCGCACGGCGTACGCAGCGCAGTTTGACGAGCTATATGGCCCCGGCGCACTTAGCCAGGCGGGCCCGGCCTTCGAGCGCATCGCCGCAGCCATCGCGGCCTACGAACGGTCCGCGGAATTCGCGCCGTTCAGTTCCAGATATGACGCATTCCTGCGCGGCAAGGCTGCGCTGTCGCCCCGGGAATTACGCGGCTTGCAACTTTTCGAGGACGAGAAGAAGGGCAACTGCGCCGCCTGCCACCCCAGTCAGCACCAGCCGAACGGCGACCTGCCGCTATTCACCGACTTCACCTACGACAACCTCGGCGTACCGCGCAACCCCGACAATCCGTTTTACACGCAGGACAAGCGCTTCAACCCGCAGGGGCGGAAGTTCGTGGACAAGGGGCTGGGCGGCTTTGTCAAGAAGCGCGCCGAGGACGGCAAGTTCAAGGTGCCGACGCTGCGCAACATCGCGCTGACCGCCCCCTACATGCACAACGGCTATTTCAAGACCCTGCGCGGCACGGTGGCGTTCTACAACGACCGCGACCTGCGTCCGGCCTGCAAGGGAAGCGCCGTGACCGAAGCCGAGGCACTCAAGCGCGGCTGCTGGCCGCGGCCGGAGGTGGCGCGCAACGTGAACACGGAAGAAATGGGCCGCCTCGGCCTGAGCGACGAGGAGATCGACGACATCGTCGCTTTCATGCTGACGCTGACCGACGGCTACGTCCCGTAGCACCACCGCCAATCTGATATCGTCATTAACAACTTCTTTCAGATGAGAATGGTTATCATCTACAATGATATTCATTCTCATCTCAGAGGTTTATCATGCGGTTCATCCGTTCCATTATCTGTATCGCCGTCCTGGCCACCACAGCAGTTGCACACGCGGCGGACGAAGAATCGACACCCGACTACGCACGCAACGCGGCCATCGGCGACCTGGGCGGGCAGCGCACTGCCCTGTTAAAACGGGGTCTGTCAGTCGAGGCTGGCTACAAAATCGACTACCTGAGGAACCTGTCCGGAGGCATCGCGCCGGGCAGCGCCAACATGCGCAACCTCGACCTCAAACTGCGCGCCGACCTCGACCCGCTCCTCGGCCTGCCGGGTGCGACCGCCTATCTGCATGTGCTCGACAACCGCGGTACCGGCATCAACGCAAACCACAGCGGCAGCCTGATGGGTATCTCAAACATAGAAGTTGCCGTCCCCACGACGCGCATCTTCCATGCCTGGGTGCAACAGTCGTTCATGGCGGAGCAATGGTCGCTGCTGGCGGGTCTGTATCCGATCGACTCGGAGTTTTCGGTGCTGGAATCGGCCAGTGTGCTGCTGCACCCCGCCTATGGCCCGCCGGCCGATCTGGCGCTGACACGCGGCCCGTCGATCTTCAACAATTCCGCATTCGGGCTGCGCCTCAAATGGCAGGCGCCCGACCGCACGCGCTACGCCATGGGGGCAATTCTCGACGGCATGCCGGGCGATCCGAATCAGCCCAAGGGCACGCACATCCGCTTCGACAAGGGCGACGGCAGTTTCGCCATTGCCGAAATCGGCTGGACGCCCATCGAATACGGCCATGTATTCGAACCGACCGGCCCGACACGCATGCTGCAAACACCGGAACTCAGGGCGCACGAAAAGTACGAAGGCCATGGCAAATATGCCGCCGGCCTGTGGCGCTACAGCAGCAAGGTGGCTGACCGGTTCCAGACCGATGGTGCCGGCAATCCGCTTAAAAGACCGTCCGGGGGCGGTTATCTGCTCGGCGAACGCAGCCTGTTCGGCATCGGCGCCGAGCCGGGGCGCTACCTCACCGGCTTTGCCCGCTACGCCTTCACCGATGGTGCTTCAACGCCCATCCGCGCACAGCTCAACCTGGGCGTCAGCGTGCGCGGCCTGTTGGCCGCCCGCACCGACGACATCCTCGCGCTGGCCTGGACGGAAGGGCGCCTTGCTTCAAAGTATCGCGCGGCGCAGTGGCGCGACGATGGCAGCGTAACCACGCGCAACGAAACAGCGGTCGAATTCACCTACCGCGCCGCCCTCACCCCCTGGTTGAGCGTGCAACCCAACCTGCAATGGGTCCGCCATCCCGGTGGCGTGGCGGACGCGCCCAACGCACGCCTGGCCGGTTTCCGGCTCGAAATCCAGCTCTGAAAAGACGGTGCTGGGAAGACGGTAAGAGCAAAATCGCTCGCTTCGGCTTTCGGTGGAGGCTAACTTCGGCAGCGCCGAAGTTAAGCGTAGCGGCCGGAACCAAAAAAGTCGGCGCTGGCCGGACGGCGGCTCAATCGCCGTCATCATCCAGCGGCCACAACTCGTGCGCATCGAGCAGCAAGCGGTAACGTGCCTCGTTGGCGTCGAGTTGCGCCTGCGTCGCGGCCAGCCGTGCCTCGATGGCCTGGCGACGCGCGGTCTGTAAATCGCCGAACTGGCCTTCGCCCAGCCGCCAGGCTTTCTCCAGCAGGCGAGCGTTGTCTTCCATGCGCGCCGCCACGTCGGCAAGACGCCCCCACGTCGCGAGGGAACCTTGCGCCAGACTGATGGTGCGCCGCGCCTCCGCCTCGACGCGGGCCAGCGCCAGCGCTTCCCGCGCATAGGCGGCGTCGGCCTCGGCCGTGCCGGCGCGGGCACTCGCTGCGCGGGCAGCACCCGGCAGGGGAATCGTGACCTGCAAACCGATCACGCGCTCCTGACCGTCGCGTTCGCTTGCCAGCTTCAGGCCCAGCGTGGGGTCGGGCTGGCGCTCGGCATCGAGTTGCCGGGCGAGCAGCGTGCCGCGCCGGGCGGCGGCGCGCGCCACCGCCAGCTCGTGATTGTGGGCAAGAATGCGTTCGCGCCACTGAGCCGGACCGTCCGCGACGGTCTGCGGCGCCGACGGCGCGAGCGCTTCCGGCAGGGCGATGCCGGGAAAGTGCTGCGCCAGCTCGCTGGCGGCGCGCTCACGGCGTGCCTGCGCCTGGATCTGCTGCGCCTCGGCCTGGACAAGCTGGGCCTCCGACAGGAGCGCCTCCAGTTTTGCCGTCTCGCCAGCGCCGACTTTCTTCAGGATGGCCGCGTGCTGCGTGCGCAGTACCGCCACCTGCGCCGCCCAGTCGCGCGCGGCGGCGCCTTCGCGTTGCCAGTCAAACCAGCTCTTCAACAGCAAGCGCGCACTTTCGTGCAGCGCGTCACCCAAGGCGAATTGCGCTTGCGCGACGCCGGCGGCGCCGATCTCGGCATCGCGCGCGCTCTTGCCCGGCAGCCGGATGGCCCGCTCGATGCCGATCTCGTGATCGCGCGTAGCGATGTCAGGCGTTCGTTCGTTGCGCCGCTGGCTGGCGAGCTTGAGCGCAAATTCGTGCGGACCGGCGGCCAGCCGGTCGCGATTGGCCACTTCGACACGCAGAGCAGCTTCCGCTGCGCGCACCAGCGGGTAAAACCGCAGTGCCTGCTCGACTTGCGCGACAGGTGGCAGATCCGGAAATCTGGCTGAATCAACGGCGGCGGCCGTTAGCGGCAGCAGCAGCAACAGGTATAGCGGGCGTATCAGGCGTTTCATGCAAAGCTCCCGGATTCGGTGACGGGACTCAGCCACCAGACCACATCGCTGCCGCGCAAATCGTCGCGCAGTTGTGCTAGCAGATCCTCGACGTGCCGGGCATCCATCAGGATTTCGATCTGCACACGCTCTGCGCGACCGCGTACCTGCTCGGCCGCGCTGGCGATGCTGGCCGGGTCGCCATGACCCTCGACGCGATGGGTGATGAACGGGCCGACCCAGTCGGGATGTTTCAACAACAGGACGAGAATCTGGTCCTTCAACGCGTTGGGCAGAATCAGCTTGAGGCAGGCATCGAGGCGTTTGGTCATGTAGATTATTTTCCCCAGCGTTGGTAAAGGATGGGCAGCATCACCAACGTCAGGAGTGTCGAGGTGACCAGCCCGCCGATGACGACAATGGCCAGCGGCCTCTGGATTTCCGAACCGGGGCCGCTGGCGAACAACAGCGGCACCAGGCCGAAGGCGGCGATCGAGGCCGTCATCAGCACCGGCCGCAGGCGCCGTTTCGAACCCTCGATCACCACGCGCGCCAGCGGCATGCCTTGCGCACGCAACTGATTGAAGTAGGAGATCAGCACCAGGCCGTTGAGCACCGCAATGCCGAGCAGGGCGATGAAGCCGACCGAGGCCGGCACCGAGAGATATTCTCCGGCGATGAGCAGCGCAAAGACCCCGCCGATCAGCGCGAACGGAATATTGACGAAGACCATCGCCGCCTGGCGCACCGAGCCGAAGGTGGTGAACAGGATGTGGAAAATCAGCAGCAGCGCCACCGGCACGACTTGCATCAGCCGCTTGGCGGCGCGCTGCTGGTTCTCGAACTGGCCGCCCCAGGCGAGCCGATAAGCGGCCGGCAACTTGATCTCGGCGGCAACCTTCGCCTTGGCTTCGTCGACGAAGCCGACCAGGTCGCGCCCCGTGACATTGGCCTGGACCACCACCAGGCGCGCGGCGTTCTCGTGGTCGACCTTGACCGGGCCGGCAAGGCGCTTGAGCGTCGCCACCGCGGACAGCGGCACGCTGGCGCCGTTCGGCAGTGCCAGCTGGATGCCGGCGAACAGGGCTGGCGACATGCGCACCTCGTCGCTGCCACGGATCACCAGCGGCGTACGGCGGCCACCTTCGAGCACCAGTCCCAGCGCTTGCCCCTCGACCTGAGCGCGCAAGGCGGCGGCAATGTCCTCGATGGAAAGCCCGAAGCGGCCGGCCATCAGGCGGTCAACCTCGACCGTGAAATACTGCACGCCCTCGTTCTTGACCGTCAGCACGTCCTGCGCGCCAGGAATGGTTTTCAGCAGCCCGGCAATCTTCTCTGCCAGTGCGTTGAGCTCGGCGAGATCGGTGCCGAACACCTTGATCGCCAGATCGCCGCGCGTGCCCGTGAGCATTTCGGAAACGCGCATTTCGATGGGCTGGGTGAAGGCGATATCCATGCCGGTAAATTCGCCCATCACCTTGCGGATCTCGTCGGTCAGCCATTCCTTGTCCGGCTGGCGCCATTCCGCACGCGGGGCCAGCACGAGGAAGCTGTCGGTCTCGTTGAGCCCCATCGGATCAAGGCCGAGCTCGTCCGAACCCGTGCGGGCGACGATGTCCTTGATCTCGGGAATGCGCTCGAGCAACGCCTTTTGCACCGCCAGATCGGTTTGCGCGCTCTGCTCCAGGCTGATCGACGGCAGCTTGGCCAGCTGCATCAGGATGTCGCCCTCGTCCATCGTCGGCATGAAGGTCTTGCCGAGAAACAGGAAGGCGACAACCGTGGCGACCAGTGCCGCCACCGCCGTCATGATCACCTTCTTCGCGTTGGCCAGGCTCCAGACCAGCAGCGGTTCATACAGCCGCGTGGCGTGGCGTGGCAGCCAGGGTTCCTGGTGGTTCGCCGTCGGCTTCAGCAGATATGAGGTCAGCACCGGGATCGCGGTCAGCGAGAGCAGCAGCGAGCCCGAGAGCGCGAAGACGATGGTCAGCGCCACCGGAATGAACAATTTGCCTTCGAGCCCCTGCAAGGTGAGGAGCGGCAGAAAAACGATGACGATGATGGCCATGCCCGACACCACCGGCGCCGTTACCTCGCGCACCGCGCGGTAGATACGATGGAGGAAGGGCAGCTTGGCGCCCGCCGGATCGGCCAGCTGGCTTTCGATGTTCTCGACCACCACCACGGCGGCATCGACCAGCATGCCGATGGCGATGGCCAGCCCACCGAGGCTCATCAGATTGGCCGACATGCCGAACAGGTGCATCAGGATGAAGGTAATCAGCGCCGCCAGCGGCAGCACGCAGGCCACGGCAATGGCCGCGCGCAGGTTGCCGAGGAAGGCCAGCAGCAACAACAGCACCAGCACGATGGCCTCGGCCAGCGCCCGCGCCACCGTGCCGATGGCGCGATCGACCAGCGCGCCACGGTCGTAGAAGATCTGCGTTGTCACCCCGGGCGGCAAGGTCGGCGCGATCTCGGCCAGCTTGGCGCGCACGCCCTCGACCACGGTGCGCGCGTTGGCGCCGCGCAGGCCGAGCACCAGGCCCTGCACCGCTTCTTCCCTGCCGCCGCGGGTGACGAAGCCGTAGCGCGTCAGGCTGCCGATGCGCACCGCGGCGACATCGCCGACGCGCGTGACATGCGGCGGGTGCAGTGTATGCGGATCGGGGACGAGGATGGCGCGCAGGTCGTCGAGCGTCTTGACGCTGCCCTCGACGCGCACCAGCAGCGATTCTTCGCCTTCGACGAGCCGCCCGGCGCCGTCGTTGCGGTTGTTGACCTCGATGGCACGGCGCAGGTCGGCGAGCGTCAGGCTGCGCGCCTTCAGCGCGAGCAGGTTGGGCACCACTTCGAAGCTGCGCACCTGGCCGCCCAGCGCATTGACGTCGGCAACGCCGGGCAGCGTGCGCAGTTGCGGGCGGATCACCCAGTCGAGCAGGCTGCGCTTTTCCGCGAGCGGCAGGTCGCCCTCGATCGTGAACATCAGCATCTCGCCCAGCGGCGTGGTGATCGGCGCCAGTCCGCCGGAAACCTCGGCGGGGAAATCCTTCATCGCGCTGGCAAGGCGTTCCGACACCTGCTGCCGCGCCCAGTAAATGTCGGCGCCATCCTCGAAGTCGAGCGTGATGTCGGCGATGGCGTACTTGGCCACGGCGCGCAGGCTGCGTTGTTTCGGGATGCCGAGCATTTCCAGCTCGATCGGCGTGACGACGCGCGCCTCGACTTCCTCCGGCGTCATGCCCGGCGCCTTGACGATGATCTTGACCTGGGTCGAGGACACATCGGGATAGGCATCGATCGGCAAGCCACGCACGGCATAGGCGCCGGCACCGATCAGCAGCAAGGTGGCGATCAGCACCAGCAGGCGCTGGGTCAGCGCGAATTCGACGAGCTTCTGCAGCATGTCACTGATTCCCGCCGAGGCCCAGCCAGGCTGCCTTCAGCGTCGATGCGCCCTTCACAACGAAGCGCGTTTCGCCGACAAGATCCGCCGTCAGCAAGGCCGTGCCGGGAGTTTCGTCGAGCAGTTTGACGGCGACGGGACGAAAGCCGCCGGCGACCTCGACGAAGATCCAGACCTGTCCTTCATGACGCACCAGGGCGGCGCCGGGCAGGCGCCAGGTCTTCTCGTCGGGCTTGCGCGCGGAACGGATTTCCGCCTGCACATACTGGAAGGGACGGATGCAGCCGTCCGGCTTGCGCAGTTCGGCGCGGATCAGCAAGGACTGGCTGGCCGCCTGCATCTGCGGCGCGATCAGGGTGACACGCCCGCTCTGCGCGCAGCCGACAACGCCCACCGCATCGCCCGAGGCAATGCCGGCTGCCTGTGCCGGCGCGGCCTGAATTTCGAGCCACAGCGGCGCCAGGCGGCCGAGCTTGAGCAATGGCGTCATGGCGTCGACCCGCTGTCCGGGCTGAACGTTGGCTTCGAGCACCACGCCGTCAAAAGGTGCGCGCAACTCGGCGATGCCGGAGACCTCCGTCGCCGTCCCGGCCATGCCGGCCAACTGCATCGAGCGCCGCTTCTCGGCCGCCAGCGCCGTCGCCTGACGTTCGGCCGCCCGCGTCGCCGACAGGCGGCTTTGCGCAATGATGCCATCGGCAAACAGCGCCTCGTCGCGACGACGATTCTCGGTCGCCAGTTGTACCTGCGCGCTCGCACCCAGGTGGTCGCGCTGCAATTCAAGCAACCCTCCACCCTGCAGGCGCAGCAGCGGCTGCCCTTTCTTCACCGTATCGCCATAGGCGACCTTCACGGCGGCGACCATCGCCGGCACGGCGGCGGCAATCACCTCGACCTGCGCCGGGGGAACCACGACCTGGGCCGGCAGGCGCAGGCTCGCGGCAGATTTCTGCTCAGCCAGCGTCGCCGTCAGAATGCCCGCTTGCAAGGCCTGGGCGGGAGAAAGCTTGATGTCGCCGGCCGCGACAAGCAGGGGCGGCAGGAGCAGGAGTGCGAAAAGCAAGCGGTGCATGGCGGGTGATTGCGAGCATATGAATGCAATCACTCTAGGCCAGCAAGATTAAGCCGTCCTTAATGCCCGCTACGCAGCTTGACCAAAGTTGAAAGTCGGCACTGACGGCACGGCAATTCGCCGTGCCGTCAGTGCCGACTTTCCGATTCCCAGCCCTACTTGAAGCCGATGATGGCCTGATCCACGGCCAGGCTTTCGCCCGGCTGCGCCAGCAGTTTCTCCACCACGCAGTCGCGCTCGGCCTTGAGCACGTTCTCCATTTTCATCGCCTCGATCTTGGCCAGTACCTCGCCGGCCTTGACCTCCTGACCGACCTTGACGGCGACCTGCGTCAGCAGGCCGGGCATAGGCGAGAGCAGGAACTTGCTGGTGTCGGGTGCCGCCTTGACCGGCATCAGCGCCAGCAGGTCGGCGGCACGCGCGCTCATCACCTGCACGTCGGCCTGCACCCCCCAGTGGAACAGGCGGTAGGTCGAGCCGCGGCGTTCGACCTGCATGCAGATCGTCTGGCCGTTGAGCGTGCCACGATAGAGGATGTCGCCGAACTGCCATTGGGAACGGATCGCATAGGTGTCGCCGGCCAGTTCGACATCCCAGCCGCCTTCGGTCGGGGCGATCGTCGCCGGATGGCGCTCGCCATTGAACAGCACCACGTACTCGCTGCCCGGCTTGTACTCGTGGCCGGGCATCTGGCCGGTGATGGTCGCGTTGCGCGCCAGGTACTGGCGATGGATCGCGGCGGCCGTGGCGACCAGCATCAGCGGATCGTCATGCGGCACGTCGGCAGCATTGAAGCCCTTGGGATACTGGTCGGCGATCAGGCCGGTGTTGAAGTTGCCCGAGGTGAAGCGCGGATGCTGCATCAGCGCGGCCTGGAAGGAGATGTTGGACGCCACGCCGCGGATCACGAACTCGTTCAGGGCGTCGCGCATGCGAGCGATGGCCTGGTCGCGCGATGCGGCATGGACGATCAGCT
>CAZOMI010000042.1:0-26784 GCA_964580925.1 uncultured Methyloversatilis sp. | reverse complement strand
CGGATTCAAGGTCAAAACCGATCGCTCAGACTCAAACCTGGATTGGAATCTACTGGTCGTCGGTAGAATATGTGCCTTGCTCCGGGCGCGGCGTGCTGGCGCGGGGCAAACACAGGCGCTTTACCCCGTCTCTTTTCCCCTTGAACGATGCCCCCCGCAGAGCACGCTTGGGGCCCCATGTCAGGCGCCCCCATTTCGAGAAAGAGGATGTCCCTGGTCCGCCCCGGCGGCGGCCATCGACGTTCCTCCGCCGGCCACGCAACAGGAAGCTCATCATGAAGCAGACTTACGACGAATCATCCTTCCGCGTCCTCAAGGGACTGGAGCCCGTGCGCGAGCGGCCCGGGATGTACACCCGCACCGACTCGCCGGCCCACATCATCCAGGAAGTCATCGACAACGCCGCCGACGAGGCGCTGGCCGGCTTTGCCAAGCACCTTCATGTGACGGTGGAACGGGACGGCGCGATCACGGTGGCGGACGACGGGCGCGGCATTCCGGTCGGCCTGCATCCGGAGGAGAAGATTCCCGTCGTCGTGCTCGCCTTCATGCGCCTGCACGCCGGCGGCAAGTTCGACAAGAAGGGCGGTAACGGCGCCTATGCGTTTTCCGGCGGGCTGCACGGCGTCGGCGTGGCGGTGACCAATGCGCTGTCGCTCAGCGTGGCCGTGGAAGTGCGGCGCGAAGGCAAGATCCATGCGGTGACGTTTTCCGAGGGCGGCGAGAAGGTGTCGGCGCTGGAAACCCTTGGCACTTGCGGCCGGCAGACCGGCACGCGGGTGCGCGTGGTTCCCGACCCGAAATATTTCTATGTGCCGCGGGTGCCGCAGGCCGAGCTCGAACACCTGCTGCGTTCCAAGGCCGTGCTGCTGCCCGGCGTGCAGGTGACGCTCGATGTCGAACAGGCCGATGGCAGCAAGCTGTCGAAAACCTGGCGCTACCCGGAAGGCCTCGGCGGCTATCTGCGCGAACTGGCCGGCGAGGACAGCGACGAAACGACCGCGGCGGCGCCCATCAAGGAACACGCCGGGCCGCCCCAAGTGTTCCTTGGCCCCCTGGGGGGAGAACCGGGCGAAGAGAGGTTTGCGGGGGGAGTCGTATACGCCGCAGAGAATTACGCCAGCGGCGAGCACGAAAGTTTTGCCGAGGGCGAAGGCGCGGCCTGGGCGCTCGGCTGGTGGGCGGATGGCGCGGCCAGCATTCCCCATGAATCGTATGTCAACCTGATTCCGACCGTCGCCGGCGGCACCCACGAAGCGGGCTTGCGCGCCGGGGTGTTCGAGGCGCTGAAAACCTTCATCGAGCACCATGCGCTGCTGCCGCGCGGCGTGAAGCTGCAGCAGGAGGATGCCTGCGCGCGCATGGGCTATGTGCTCTCGGCGCGCATTCTCGATCCGCAGTTTCAGGGCCAGGTCAAGGAGAAGCTCAATTCGCGCGAGGCGGTGAAACTGGTCGCCGGCATGGTGCGCGACCCCTTCGAAATCTGGCTCAACCAGCATGTGGACGCAGGAAAGGCAATTGCCGAACTGGCGATCCGGCAGGCGCTATCGCGCCAGAAGAATGCCCAGAAGGTGGAAAAGAAAAGGCAGTCGGGCGTGGCGGTGCTGCCGGGCAAGCTCTCGGACTGCGAATCGACGAGCATTGCCGAAAACGAGTTGTTCCTCGTCGAGGGCGATTCGGCCGGCGGTTCGGCGAAGATGGCCCGCAACCGTGAAACGCAGGCGATTCTGCCCCTGCGCGGCAAGGTGCAAAACTCGTGGGAAATCGAGGTCAATCGCCTGTTCGCCAACAACGAAATTCACGACATCGCCGTCGCCTTAGGTGTGGATCCTCACGGATCCACGGGCATCGACCCGCACAACGCCGCCGACCACCCCGACCTCGCCAACCTGCGCTATGGCAAGGTGGTGATCATGGCGGACGCGGACGTTGATGGCGCGCACATCCAGACGCTGCTGCTCACCCTCTTCTACCGCCACTTCCCGGCGCTCATCGCGCGCGGCCACGTGTTCATCGCCCAGCCGCCGCTGTATCGCATCGACGTGCCGGCGCAGGGCAAGAAGCGGCCGGCCAAGCGGCTGTATGCACTGGACGAAGGCGAACTCGCGGCCATCAAGGACCGGCTGTCCAAGGAAGGTTTCTCCCCCGACAGGATCGAGGTCGGCCGCTTCAAGGGACTGGGCGAGATGAATCCCGAACAATTGCGCGAAACCGCCATGGACCCGGCGACGCGCCGCGTGCTGCCGGTTGCCGAGCGGCCGGAAGCGCAGGCCGAAACCCGGCAACTCTTCAACCTGCTGATGGGCAAGGGCGAAGCCTCCGCGCGGCGCGCCTGGATGGAAGCCCGCGGCCATCTGGTGGAGGCGGACCTGTGAAAGGGGCCCGCCCCCCTTTGTTCGGCTGCGCCGAATCCCTCGCTGCGCTCAGGACCGCCACTTCGTGGCGTCCTGCGGCCTGCGGCCTGCGGCCTGGTGCCCCCCTCGCGGGGGGTTCCAGACTGCTCGCTGCGCTGGTCTGTCAGGGGGCGCTGTTGTTTCTGCTTCGGTGCGGGTTGCGCCGCCGGCGCAAACGCTGCGCTGTCGTTAAAACCCCTGCATCAGCAGGTCGATGGCCGCGACGATTTCATCGCGTCGCGTGCCCAGACTGGTCAGGGGCGCGCGCAACATGCTGGCGGGAACCGCTGCCATGAATTGCGTGGCCATGACGAGCGTCTCGTCTCCGATATCGAAGCTTGGGTTGAGCGTGCGGGCCGCTTGCGGTGCAAGCGACAGCGGCAACAAGGGCACGACCACCCGGGTGTTGAGATGACCGAGCAGGTCGGCCTGAATATCAAGCAGGCAGCCCGGCCCGTCGGGATTCTTGTAAACATCGAAGCGCGCCATCAAAAGCTCCGGTATTTCGCCAGGGGCAAGCCATGCTGCTCGACAAAAGCGTTCGAACTTTCCAGCGCTGCGCGGTTTTCCTCCAGCCACAGACTTGCCCGTCGCACGGCAATCGCCTGCGCCAGCCCGTGTTCCGCCGCCCGCGAGATATTCACCTCGAGCGCCCGCGCTTCAGCCAGCAGTTGCGTGCTGAGAGAAACGTTGGTGGCGCGGCGCGCACCTTCGGTAGATTGTTGCGAATTCGCCATTACCTTCTCCTGATTGACACTTTGATGAAGTTCATCATACACATACAATATGCGCAAAACAATGCGCATTTATTCGCATGAGCCACGGAACCCCCGATCTGTTCGACGACATCCCGGATGTCCCGCCTCACCCTGCCGTCCCGGCGCCGCTCGCGGCCGCTTCGCCCCCGCCTCCGGCGGGTCCCCCTCCGCTGCTCACGGCTTCTTCGCCAACTTTTGACGACGGCACGCTGCCGCTCGATACCTATGCCGAGCGCGCCTATCTCGCCTACGCGATGAGCGTGGTGAAAAGCCGTGCCCTGCCCCAGGTCGAAGACGGCATGAAGCCGGTGCAGCGCCGCATCCTGCATGCGATGAACGAAATGCGCCTGGCCGCCACGGCCAAACACGTCAAGAGTGCGCGCGTGGTGGGCGACGTGATCGGCAAGTTCCACCCGCACGGCGACAGCAGCATTTATGACGCCATGGTGCGCGTGGCGCAGGACTTCTCGCTGCGCTATCCGCTGGTGGACGGCCAAGGGAACTTCGGCTCGCGCGACGGCGACGGCGCGGCGGCGATGCGCTACACCGAATGCCGCCTGACACCGATTGCCGAACTGCTGCTGACGGAAATCGATCGCGGCACTGTTGCTTTCGTTCCGAATTACGACGGCACGTTGACCGAGCCGTCATTATTGCCGGCCCGCCTGCCCTTCGTGCTGCTGAACGGCGCGTCGGGCATCGCCGTCGGCATGGCGACGGAAATTCCGCCGCACAACCTGCGCGAAGTGGCCGAGGCGGTGAAGCTGCTGATCAAAAAGCCGAACGCTCCGCTCGAAGAAGTGCTGAGCGTGCTGCCGGGGCCGGACTTTCCCGGCGGCGGCCAGTTGATCGCGCCCGCCGCCGACATCCGCGCCGCCTATGCCGGCGGGCGCGGTAGCCTGCGCATGCGCTGCCGCTGGCGCATCGAGGAACTGGCGCGCGGCCAGTGGCGCGTCATCGTCCATGAACTGCCGCACGGCGTGTCGACCGCGCAGGTGCTTTCGGAAATCGAGGCTGTCACCAATCCGCAGCCACGCACCGGCAAGAAGGACATTTCGCAGGAACAGAAAAACCTCAGGCAGGCGATGCTCGGCGTGCTGGATGCCGTGCGCGACGAGTCGAACGAAAAGGACCCCGTGCGCATCGTGCTGGAGCCGCGCAGCTCGCGCGTGCCGCAGGAAGAGTTCATGGCCGTGCTGCTGGCGCGCACCAGCCTCGAAGCCAACGTTTCGCTCAACATGACGATGATCGGCACCGCTGGCCGGCCGGCGCAGAAATCGCTGCTGACCATCCTGCACGAATGGATCGCCTTCCGCCACGCCACGGTCGAGCGCCGCACCGCGCACCGGCTGGCCGAAGTCGAACGGCGCCTGCACATCCTCGAAGGGCGCATGACGGCTTACCTTTCCATCGACAGGATCATCAGGACAATCCGCGCGGCCGACGAGCCGAAAGCGGAACTGATGGCGAAGTTCAAGCTGTCGGAAATCCAGACCGAGGACATCCTCGAGATTCGCCTGCGCCAGTTGGCGCGCCTTGAAGGCATCAAGATCGAACAGGAGCAGCAGGCGCTGGCCGCAGAGGCCAGGGAACTGCGCCGCGTGCTGGAAGACCGGGGCGCACTGACCAAGCTGGTCGTCAGGGAAATCACCGAGGATGCGAAGAAATACGGCGATGCACGAAGGACGCTGATCGAAGCCGTCGCCCCCGTCAGCCTCGCCGAAGTTGCTATTCCCGACGAACCGGTGACGGTGATCCTTTCGGAAAACGGCTGGGTGCGCGCGCGGCAGGGGCATGGCATCGACACGAACAGCATCGCCTACAAGAGCGGCGACGGCCCGCTATTGGTGATGGAGGCACGCACTGTCTGGCCGTTGGTGATCATCGACACCCAAGGCCGCGCTTACAGCGTGCGCGTCGCCGACCTGCCGGGCGGTCGCGGCGATGGCGCGCCCATCACTACCTTCGTCGAATTCCAGGAGGGCGGCAAACTCGCCCAGGCCATGACCGACGCGCCCGATGCGCAGTATCTCTTCGCCAACTCGGGCGGTTACGGCTTCATCGCCGGCATTGGCGACCTGGTGTCGCGCAACCGCGCCGGCAAGGCCTTCATGACGCTCGAAAAGGGCGAGCAGCCGTTGGTTCCGGCAAAAGTCGGTTCTGGCAATACGGCGGCGGCGATCTCGCAGGCCGGCCGGCTGCTGGTTTTCCCGCTGGCCGAAATGAAGACGATGAGCAAGGGGCGCGGCCTGATCATCCAGAGCATCGGCGCCAAGGAGCAACTCGTCGCGGTCGCCATCGGCGATGGCGCGGCATTCACCGTGACCGGCATCGGCCGTGGCGGCAAAGCCGCCGAATACCGCATGACGACCAAGGAACTCGCCAGCCATTGCGGCAGTCGCGCCCGCAAGGGACAGCAGATCGCTTCGAAGATCAAACCGACCGGCCTGGTGGCTGGATAACGGGTTGGCATACTATTTCAGGCTGCTATAATCCGCAGGCTTATGAGTACCGATAAAAAAGAACCCGCTACCCGCTACTGCTATCACTGTCGCACCCACCATCCGGTGGAGGAGATGAAGCTGCTCGTCACCAAGACGGGTTCGCGCTGGCGTTGCATCAAGAGCATCGAAGCCGTGCGCCGTTCGAAGGATGAGCGGGACCAGTACGGTCGCCAGGTCTCCGCAGCCAATCAGTCCGAAGCTTCCAGCCGGGCGCGCATCCTCAACAAGATACAGTCTGAAGGTTAAGGAAGCACTGATCAAGTCCGTCACACCGGCGCAGGCCGGTGTCCAGGCTTTTGACTTTTCTGGATTCCGGCTTCCGCCGGAATGACGCAATCTGAATTGATCAGCTCTCCCCAAGCTTGTCGCGAAGACCAGACATGCGGCCGGCGCGGTTTGCGCATGCTGCCTGCAAGACGGCTTCTGTCGCCCACAGGCTGAGGTGGCTGCGTGCGCGAGTCACTCCGGTATAGACCAGTTCGCGCGTCACCACCGGCGAGGCGGCTGCCGGCAGGGCCAGCAGGACGCGCGCGAATTCCGAACCCTGTGCCTTGTGCACCGTCATCGCCCAGGCCACTTCCCAATCCGGCAGGCGGCCGAAGGGAATCCAGCGCGGCACGATGGATGCGCCATCGCCATTGCCGGCGAAGCAGACCTTCAGATTGCCGTCGACCGGGTCGGGCAAGGCCAGGCCGATGTCGCCGTTGAAAAGCCGCAGCAGCGGATCGTTGCGCACCACCATGACCGGCATGCCCGGCTGTGCCAGCACCTCATCGGGCGGCGTCAGCGCCCGGTTGAGCGCGGCAACATCCTGCCGGTGCGCACAGAGCACGCGGAAGCGGCTGAAACGTTCGAACAGTTCGCCCACCGGCAAGCCTTCCGCCACGCCCTCACGATAGGCTTGATAACCGTCCTGCACGGCTGCCGCCAGCGCCTGCGGGGCAATTTGCGCCTGCCAGTCGAGATCCTCGCTGACGGTTGTCAACTGATCGATGGCACCCAGCGCATCGCCCAGCCGCAGGGACTCGGCAAGCCGGCCGATGCCGCTCGTCCCGGCGAAGCGGAAACTGGCGGTCAGCGTCGCCACGCAAGGCGCCAGCCGCTCGCTGGCGCAGAGGTCGGCAAAGACCGCACCGGCCTCGACGGCGGCCAACTGGTCGCGGTCGCCGAGCAAAATCAGGCGGGCGGCGGCGGGCAGCGCATCAAGCAGGTGCGCCATCAGCGACAGGTCGATCATCGAGGCTTCGTCGATCACCAGCACATCCACCGTCAGCGGCCGTTCGCGGCAGTGATGGAAACCGCTGCCATCGGCGCGCATGCCCAGCAGGCGATGCAGGGTCATCGCGCTTTGCGCCGGCGCTGACGCACCCGTAGCGCCCGTTGCACCCAGGGCTTCGCTCATGCGCGCTGCCGCCTTGCCCGTGGGCGCGGCAAGGGCGATGCGCAGCGGTGCCGCGCCGGCCTGGGCGGCCTGCCGGTGCAGCAAGGCGATCAGCCGCGCCAGCGTGGTCGTCTTGCCGGTGCCGGGGCCGCCCGAGATCAGGGCCAGGCGATTGACCAGGCCGATGCGTGCCGCCGCGCGCTGGCCAGCATCGGTGAAACTGCCGAGCAACGCCGCTGCCATTTCCGCATCAAGCTCCGCCGGCGCCGTCGCCCGTGCCAGCAGGTCCAGCGCGACCTGCTGCTCGTAGGCCCAGTAGCGCCGCAGGCTCAGCCGCCGGCCATCCCAGACCAATGGGGTCGGATCATCGGCACCGCCGACGATGGCCAGTTCCGGCAGGCGCTCGCGCAGCCCGGCGCGCTGCGCGCCATCCATCTCACCCGCCCAGGGCCCCCAGCCCGCCTCCTGATCGAGGTCGGCGCAGACATGGCCATCCTGCGTGGCCTGGCAGGCCAGCGCCACGGCCAGCCGCGCCGCGGGATCGTCGCCGCCAAGATAGCGCGACAGATGGGCAACGATGGGCGGAATGACTAGCTTGGCCATGTGTGCACATCCAATAAAGCATCATCCGGCCGCGTGAAAAATACCCCGGCCTGGCTGCCTGGTCCCATGCCGCGCAGGAACAGATAGAACACACCGCCGAAGCTTGTGCTCCAGTCGAGACCGGGCTCGCGCAGCAGCAGCGCGCGCTTCAGGGCGGCCGCATAGATGCCCAGTTGCAGGTCGTAGCGGTGCGCGCGCATCACCTCCGCCAGACGCTCCGGCGTGTAGTCAGCAGCCTGTTCTCCCAACCAGTTCGATTTGTAATCGACGATGTACCAGCGCCCCTCATGCCGGAACACCAGGTCGATGAAACCCTTCATGTACCCGGCCTGCGCCGCCGGCGACCCCAGCGGGTAGGTGAATTCCAGTTCGATCAGGCGTTCGCCGCGCGCCACCTGCGCCAGGCACAGGCCAGCGGCATTCAGCGGCATGGCCACGACATCGGCCACCAGGCGTTCGAGCACCGGCCGCCATTCCGGCGGGTAGGCAAATTCCGCCAGCACGGCGGCGGCAACCGGCCCCACCGCGGCAGTAGCCTGGAAGTCGATGCGCTCGAACAGCGCATGCAGACAACTGCCGGCGCGCGTGCCGCGCGGAAACGCATGGATGCTGGAAAAAGTCGGCGCTGGCGGGACGGCGAATGCAGGGAGATTTGCGACAGTCGGCACCACAGCATCGCGGTCCGCCGCCGCCTCGTTGCCCAGTCGTGCCGCCAGGCTGGAAAAGCTGCTGACGCGCCAGGGCGCACGAATCGTCCCGACGAAGGGACGCGCCTCCAATTCCGGTGCGGCGACCGTGGGTGCCGTCACGACCGGGGCGCCATCCACCGGCAGGGGCACAACCGCCAGTGCGCCTTTCAGTCCGGCAGCCAGGGCGACGATCTCTGCCTGCAAGGCGGCCTCATCCAGCCTGCCCAGTTTGTCGGCGAGTTGCGCGCGCGGGTCGTCAGTCTCGCCAGCAGCGGGCGTGCGTGGCGCGAACAGCAGCCAGGCGAGCGGCGAACGCTCGCACTGATTCACCTTGCCCCAGGCGACGATGCAGCGATGTTGGGCGCGCGTCAGCGCGACATAGGCCAGCCGCAATTCTTCGGCGGCATCTTCGCGGTCGGCCTGGTGGCGCAGGGCATCGATTTCTGCGGAGCCGAAGTCGAGGCAGGCATTGTTTTCAGCATGCGCGAACACCGGCCAGCGCTTGGCATCGAAGCCCGGTCCGTCCCACAGGAATGGGCAGTAGACGATGGGATATTGCAGGCCCTTGGCGGCGTGAATGGTGACGATGCGCACCAGTTGCGCGTCGCTTTCCAGGCGCAGTTGCGCTTCTTCAGTTTCGTTGCCGGCGCGGGCATTGACGATGTGACGCGCCAGGCCTTCGATGTCGAGCGCGCCGGCGTGTTCGGCCGCCTGCAACAGTTCGGCCAGATGGCGGTAATTCGTCATGCGCCGCTCGCCGTCAGGCCGCGCCAGGATGCGCGCGACGACGCCTTCGCGTCGCAGCAGCCGCCGCCACAGCGCCATGAAGCCGCGCTCGCGATAGAGCAGCAGGTCGTCGTGGAAGCGGTTGAGGCGCTCGCTCCAGGCGCGTTCGTCGGCGGCCCATGCCGCCAGTTGCGCCGCATCGCCGCCGAGCAGCACCGTCGCCAGTGCCGCCCGCACCAGCCCCTCGCGCGCCGGGGCGGCCACGGCAAGCAGGACGCGCTCGACCTCCTCGGCTTCGTCACTGAGCCAGACGCTGCCGCCGCCGAGCGTGACGCTGGCGATGCCGCGCCGCGCCAGGGCTTGCTTGACCACCTCGCCCTGCTGATGCTTGCGCACCAGCACGGCAATGTCGCCACCCGCCAGCGCGCGCGTGCCAAGCTGCGCCCGGCCCGTCGCCGCCAGCGCCAGCAGTCGTGCAATGTCGGCGGCAACCGCGCTGGCCACCAGCGGCTGCGCCAGCTCTTTCGTCAGCCTGCCCTCCCCTGCCGGTTGCGTCAGCGTCCACAGTGTGAGTGCCGCGGCATTGCCAGTGTCATCGTCGAGGCGGCAGCTGGCGCGCGCCATCGGCGCCGGCCGGGCCGGTTCGAACGACAGGCCGTCGATCAGGAAGGGACGCGGACGTGCGAACAAGGCATTCACGGCGGTCAGCAATGGTGCATCCGAGCGCCGGTTTTCCAGCAGCGCATAGCCGGTGTCGGCCTGTTGCCGCGCCCGCAGATAGGCGAACACATCCGCGCCGCGAAAGCCGTAGATGGCTTGCTTGGGGTCGCCGACGAAAACCAGCGGATGTCCCTGCTGGCCGAAAATCCCAAAAAAGATTTCGAGTTGCAGCGGGTCGGTGTCCTGGAATTCGTCGATCAGCGCCGCCCGGTAGCGATTGCGCAGGGCGCCGGCGAGCGCAGCGCCGGACGCGCCCTGCAGCGCGTGGGCCAGGTCGGCGAGCAGGTCGTCATAGGCCATTTGGCCGCTGCGGCGCTTTCTGGCGGCCAGTTCGGCGCGTGCCGTGAGCAGGAAGTCATGCAGCAGGCGGCGCGTGTCAGTTTCATACGCGGCGTCGAGACGCTCGGCCGCCAGCAGGAGTGCGTCGACCGCGCCAAAGAACGCATGTTCGGCTGGCGGGCTGGCCTTGGTGCTTTTCTCGCTGATCTTCGCCAACCCGAAAAATGTCATGGCCTCGGGCAAGGGGAACGGCGTGCTGGCGCCGGCGAAAATCTGGCCGAGCAGGTCGATGCGCGGCTGCATTTTTTGTGGCGCATAAACACCCTGATTCAATTTGGCAGCGGCCAGCCAGGCGCAGATTTTCGCGGCATCGCTTTGCCAGAGCGTGCGCGCCGCGGCAAAGGCGGCGGCAAGCGCCCGTTCCGCCGCATGCCGGTCACCAGCGTCCGGTGCCAGTGTCTGCGCATCGATGCGGCCGAGATGTGAGCGCACGCGGCGCACCAGGCCATCCGGTCCGCCCAGTTCGCCAAGCAGCCAGCACGCCCAGGATTCGGAAGCCGTTGCCAGCGTCTTGCGCCAGACATCGCGGGCCACGCCGGCGAGCAGTTCCTGCTGGTCGGCGAGCAGTTCACGTTCGAAGGGCTGCCCGGCCGCAAAGGCCGTTTCGGTCAGTGCGCGCTGGCAAAAACTGTGAATGGTGAAGATGGCGGCTTCGTCGAAGCTTTCGATGGCGAGGCGCAGCCGTGCGGCGGCTTGCGTCGGGTCGTGGCGGGCGAGCAGCGCCTGCAGGTTTTCGTCATCGGTCGTTCCCGCCTCAAACGCTACGAGCGCCTGCATCAAGCGGTTGCGGATGCGCCCGCGCAGTTCGCCGGTGGCGGCGCGCGTATAGGTGACGACGAGGATCTGGCCGATTTCGAGTTGCTGTTCGAGCAAGAGGCGCAACACCAGCGCGGTGATCGTCCAGGTCTTGCCCGTGCCGGCACCGGCCTCGACCAGGCTGATGCCGTCGAGCGCGACCTCGAAGGGACCGGCGAGCGGGATGAAACGCCGTTCAGCCATCGCCGACTTTTCCGGCAATTGCCGCACGCAGCGGCCCGAAGATCTGCGCCGCCAGTTGCTGGAAGGCTGCGCCAAGGGGATCGTCCGTCCGGTCGCGCAAGGCCAGCCGCAAATAGGCATCGTCGCGCTCGCCGGGGGTCTTCTGGAAGCTGTTGCCGAACCAGGCATTGCGCCAGCCCGATTTGCCTTCCAGCCAGGCCCAGGCCGTCTTTGGATAGAACGGCAGCGGCGCGCTCCGGCCTTGTCGATACAGCGCCAGCAGTTCGGCCAATGTTGCGGCCGCGGCGGCCCCGTCGAGCGGCGGCAATACCGTCACGCCATTGTTGGCCAGCAGCACGCTCTGCTTCGCCACGCCGGGCGGCGCGGCATGCTGCCACAGCAGATGATCGATCCACAGGCGCAGCAGGTCCTGCGGGCGGGTACTGCCGAAACGCAGGCGCCACAGGCCATTGGCGGTGATGCGTTCCAGGCGACCGCTCAGGATGGTCCGACCGGCGTCGTAACGCACTTCGATGGGCGGCAAGGCGGCGGCCGTGGCCCAAGCCTGGGCGGATTGCCAGAGCGCGCCGGCTTCGGCGTGCGCCGCCGCACTGGCAATTTCACCGACCACGCCATGTGGCAACCAGCCTTTCGCGTGCAGCAGGCGCGTGGTTTCGTCAAGCGTTGCGCCTGCCTTGAGACCGGCGAAATGCGCTTCGCGCAGGCGGAAATTGTCGAGGTTGTCAGTCACGAAGGGCTCGTGAATTTCCAGCAATTCTTCGCTTTCCTCAAGATGAATGCCCAGCTGCTCGCGCAGATAAAAGCGCACCGGGTGGTCGAAAAAACGCTGCAGGCGCTGCAGTTCAATCTGTTCGATCTGTTCGATCTGTTCGCCAGCGGCGGGCACCGGTAGCGGCGCTGCGCCCAGAAACGGGCTGGCGCTGCGGTCCCCGCGGGTGGCAAGGCTGGCGCTGCATTGCTCGGCATCAAAACTGAACAGCGCTGGCGCCGCCTGATCGAAATACGCCGGGCTAAACGGCTGCAGGGGATGTTGCACGACCAGTTCCGCGACGGTCTTGCCGGTCATCGTCGCCAGCGTGTCGAGCAATTCGGCCAGCGGCGCAGCGGGTGGAAATTCGACATTGCTGCGCGGGTCGCGGCCGGTGTAGGTGACGACGAGGGAATCCTTGGCGCACAGCAGCGTTTCGAGGAACGCGTAACGCTCCTCGCCACGCTGGTTGCGATCGCCCGGCCGGGGATGCCGCGCGATGAGATCGAAGCTGAGCGGCGCGGCGGGGCGTGGCCAGGCGCCATCGTTCATGCCGACCAGACACAACACCCGCGCCGGCAGCGGCCGATTGGGCTGCAAGGCGGCGATGGTCGCCGCACCCGAGGCAAAGGCCCGCGCCGGGGCGCGCTCGGTCAGCGCGGCGTCAAGTTCGCGCAGCATGACGGCCAGCGGCAGCCGGGCTGCGCAGCGAGCAGTGCGCGCATGGGCTGCCAGTTCGGCGAGCGCGGTACGGATGCCTTGTGCTTCGTCCTCTTCGGTTTCGGTCGGAGCGAGAAAACGTTCCTGCGCCTCGTTGAGGGTGTCGACCCAATCCAGCGCCGTCCCGCCAGTCCCACGGGGATTTCCTTCGGTCACGCCGACTTTCTGAACAAGCGCGAACAAGGCTTCGACATAGTCCGCAAAGCGGCCCAGCAGTTCGGCACGGCCACCCTCGATGCCGGCCACCGGCAACACCTCGCCATACAGGCGTTCCGGCGTATCGGGCATGGCGACGCCCAGCAGCAAGCGCTGCAATCCGGCGCGCCAGGTATGGGCGTCATCCGCCGGCAAGCCACGCTGCTGGCGCGCACGGCCATCCAGGCCCCAGCGGATGCCCGCGGTGGCGACCCAGTCGCGCAGCAGCGGCAGTTCGCTTTCGGCAATGTCAAAGGCACGCCGCACGGCCGGTTCTTCCAGCAGCCCCATGACGCTTTCGGCGTCGAGCTCGCCTTCGGCCACCGCGCAAAGACGGCGCAGCGCACGCCACAGCGGCGCGGCAACCAGCGGACGGTCCGCCACCATGCAGGGGATCCGCCGCGCGGCAGGCGCATGCATCAGCACCGCCTCGATGGCCGGCGCATAGGTTTCGATGTCCGGGGTGAGGATCAGGAGATCCGCCGGATGCAGGTCGGGCATGGCTTCGAACAGGGCCAGCAGTCGATCGTGCAACACCTCGGCCTCGCGCAAGGGCCCGTGACAGGCATGGATCTGCAGCGAGGCGTCGGGGGGAATGGCGACGCTGCTGTCGAGATCGAGGATGTCGCGCTGCAAGCAGCCCAGCAATGTGACTGGCGCGGCAACGAAATAGTGATGCTCCTGAGTCGGCAGGCGCTCGCCCGCGTCGGTCAGGCGGGCCAGCGCATGTTGGCGTGCCCGTCCCAACGAGGCCAGCAGGGGATGGCCCGCTTCAATCAGTGCGGCCGTTTCGGGTTGGTCGATTTCCAGGCGCAACCGCACGCGCACCCGGTCGATGTCGCCCCAGTATTCGCGGCAGGGCGCCAGCACGAAGACATGCAGATCGACCCATTCGGCCAGGCCGAGGAACACCTCCCAGTAAAGCGCCGGCATCGCTTCGACGGCAAACAGATTGATCCGCCGTGGCAGGCGGGCCCGCGCGCGCGGATCCTGCCGAAACTGCGCCATGAAACGTTCGCGCGGATGCTCGGCGGTTACTTCCGGCAGTTCACCGATCAGGCTGCGCCACAACTCCGCCTGCCAGATTTCGTCCGGCCCGAGTCCCAGCAGCTTGCCGGCGCCCCAGAATTCAAGCCAGTCGGGGCGCTCGACCAGGTAGCGATCGAACTGTGCCGCCAGCCGGCTGGCCAGTTCGTAGCGCTTGACGCCGTCATCATCGGCAAGGTAATGCTTCACCTGCGGCGCGACACTCTCGCCCAGCAGGCGCAGCAGGCGCCATTGCATTGCCGCGCGCTCGAACGGATTGACCGCGGCCACTTCCGCCAGCACCCGGCCGAACAGATGCCAGACATAGGCGGCGGGAAACGGAAAGGCAATCTGCGTGGCGATGCCCAGTTCATCGGCCAGCCGGAACCCCAGCCAGCGCGACACGGCCGTGGCCGGAGTGACCACCTGCTCGGTTTCCAGCAAGGGCAGCGGTGCGGCGCGCAACAGCGCCGCCTGCGCCATGGCCAGCGTGTCGGAACGATTGCTTAGATGAAGATGCAGCATGACAAAGTGATTCTAAGCGGGCAAGGACAGGTGCACGAAAAAAGGCCACCCGCAGGCAGCCTTTTTTCAACGCATGTGCTGACTTAAACCGCAGCCTTGCCGCCGGGCCGCCCTCTCCCGCTTTGCGAGAAAGGGCTCTCTGGTGGCCCCCCTTTCCCCCACCCCTTTCCCGCCAGGGGAAAGGGGAGAAAAGCAGACCCCGCAGTAGCCTTGCCGCCGGGCCGTCCCAAGGCGAGGCGGCACGCGGCGCCAGCCGCAACCCGCACCACAGCCCGAATTACGCGCCCCAATACAAACGAGCGCAGCGAGTCAACAGTCACCTCCCCCGCGAGGGGGAGGCCGGGAGGGGGCGGGAATTAGTTATTACTGTTCGCCGACCACCACCACGGTTACATTGGCTACGATATCAGCGTGGGGCGAGACCTCGAGGACGAACTCGCCGACAGCCTTCAAGAGGCCATCGGGCATGCGCACGGCACTCTTGTCGGTCGCGACGCCTTGCGCGGTCAGCGCTTCGGCGACATCGCCAGGGCTCACGGAACCGAACAGGCGGCCATCGACACCCGCCTTGCGGGTGATCTCGACCTTCATGCCTTCCAGCTTGGCGGCCACGGCCTGTGCCCCTGCCAGTTTCTCGGCGGCAAGCTTTTCCAGTTCGGCGCGACGCGCCTCGAACACCTTCATGTTCTCGGGGGTAGCGCGCTTGGCGAAGCCTTTGGGAATCAGAAAATTGCGGGCGTAACCTTCCTTGACCTTGACGACATCGCCGAGGCTGCCGAGGTTAACCACCTTGTCCATCAGAATCACTTGCATGGTTTATCTCCTCGTTACTGGTGCAGGTCGGTGTAAGGCAGCAGCGCCAGGAAGCGCGCACGCTTGATGGCGGTCGACAGCTGACGCTGAAAGCGTGTCTTGGTGCCGGTGATGCGCGCCGGCATGATCTTGCCGTTTTCACCAATGAAGTCGCGCAGCAGATCAACGTCCTTGTAGTCAACCTGCTCGATCTTCTCGGCGGAGAAGCGGCAGAACTTGCGGCGTTTGAACATGTTGCGGTTCTTGTTCTTGTTGCGATCGTCCTTCTTTTTTCCGGGCTTGAAAGCCATATCAAAATCCTTTTATCAAATTTTCTTCTGCAAATTCGATCATGGTCACGTGCAGTACGGGCATCTTCTGTTTCAGGCTCTTGGCAGCGAGAAAGCCGCCGACAGTGAGTCCCGTACCGGGTGACGATTCCTTGAGCAGCAGGGCTGTCTGGCCGAGGGCTACGCAGGCAAGCTCGCATTCGACGCGGCGGGAGATTCCGGCTTCAATCTGCTCCGACATGTGGGCAACCCGGAACTCAATCACCGGGACACCCGCCGGGGTAAACCGCAGAATGCCTCGCTCCAGCAACCGGCCTGCAAGCTCGGTGCGGTTGGTCAAGGGAGAAAGTTCCCCAGGCACCATGGCACCGTCAGCCTTGGCGGTTGCCAACTCAGCCGACAGCCTCCGTGGCTTCCGCCGGCGTGGCTTCAGCCTGAGATACCTGTGACGTGAACGAGCGCGACTTTTCCTCTTTCATCATCGGGGAAGGCGCGGTTTCTGCCTTGTCCGTCTTGATGGTCAGATGGCGCAGGACGGCGTCATTGAATTTGAAGGCGTTTTCCAGTTCGGCCAGGGTTTCGCCATCGCACTCGATGTTCATGAGTACGTAGTGTGCCTTGTGCACTTTCTGTACCGGATAGGCCATCTGGCGACGCCCCCAATCCTCGAGGCGATGAATGACGCCGCTCTTGCCGGTGACGAGCGTCTTGTAACGCTCGACCATGGCCGGGACCTGGTCGGATTGGTCCGGGTGGACGATGAAAACGATTTCATAATGTCGCATGCACGCTCCTTTGGGGTCAGGTTGAGCCCCCCCGCATGCGGTACGGGTGGGGCAAGGATGAAAGGGGCGAGATTCTATCTGGAAAGAACTGATAATTCAAGGTAATGTGCGGCCATGCAACCCGCCTCTTCCGAATGTTCTTCCTGGTTCCCTCGCCGATAATGCGCTGATGATTGAAAAACCTTTCTCCGATCTCGCTGCCTGGGTTGCCTTTTTCAGCCAGGCCAACATTCCCGTGCTCCGCCATACCGAGCAGCAATTGGCCAGCCTGCGCGCCAATGCCAACAAATCCAATGCCCGTACCATTTCAGCGGTGATTCTTCATGACCCGATGATGACCTTGCGTGTGCTGGCCTATATCGAATCCAGGCGCAACAAAAGCCGCAACAGCGACATCACGACCATCGAGCGCGCGCTGATGATGATCGGCATGGAGCCTTTCTTCCGCGACTTTCAGGAACTGCCGCTGATCGAAGACCAGCTGAAGCCACACCCGCGCGCCATGCTCGGCCTGCTCAAGACCATCAATCGCACCCGCAAGGCGGTGCTCTTTGCGCGCGACTGGGCTGTCTATCGGCATGACCTGGAGGTCGATGAAATCATCGTCGCCACCCTGCTGTATGACTTCGCAGAAATCCTCATGTGGTGCTTTGCGCCAAAACTCGCCTTGCAGGTCTCTGAAAAACTCCAGGCAGATAAAACACTACGCTCGGTCGCCGTACAAACCGAAGTATTCAGTGTCCCGCTCCATCAGATCAAGCTGGCATTGGCACAGACCTGGCACCTGCCTGAGTTATTGACCCAGTTGATGAGTCAGGACAACGCCGAACTCCCGCGCGTCAAGAACGTCAAGCTCGCGGTTGATCTGGCGCGCCATTCCGCCAATGGTTGGGAAGATGCTGCCTTGCCGGACGACTACAAGGCCATCGGCGAACTGCTGCACCTGAGCGAAGCCGCGGTGATGCGCAGGCTGAGGCTGGAGATACCCGTCGTAGCACCCGACGATGCCGCGCCAGGGGACGGTCAGCCGCAGTAACGCAGGTTCAACTGCTCCAGCAGCAGTTCGGGCTGACCGTAGGCCAGAAATACAGCCACCAGTGCTGCGCCGAGCAACACGCCCAGCATCACCCAGCCAAGCACACGCCAGCCGTGCCGTGGATTCTGATTTTGCATGGTTTGTTGTACGGACTCATCATCCATGACTGCGACACTGAACCGAGTAATCGTTAGAATGCGTATTCTGCCCCCATAGCTCAGTGGATAGAGCACCTTCCTCCTAAGAAGGGGGTCGCACGTTCGATTCGTGCTGGGGGCGCCACACTTTTCGCCTGCTGCCCCGCTGCCTTGCGGGGAACTTCCCTACCAGCCGTGGTGCGACTTATTTGATGCGCTTCAGGTGGCCACCGCGCCGGGGCGGCGATTCCGGCTGCGTGCTTTCCGTTTCCTCTGCTACAGGCGCCGTTTCGCCAGCGCCGACTTCTTCGGTGTCCACGTTTTCGGCAATGGCCTCGAAGGCCATTCCCTGTCCGTTCTCGCGCGCGTAGATGGCCAGCACGGCGGATATCGGCACGGCAACCGGGAAAGATGCGCCATTGAAGCGCGCCTGAAACGTAATCTCGTCGTTGCCGATCTGCAGTTGGTGCGTCGCCTCGGCACCGACGTTGAGGACGATTTGCCCGTCCTTGACGAACTCGCGCGGCACACGGGTGCGCTCATCCACCTGCACGGCAAGGTAGGGTGAGAAACCCTCGTCCGCGCACCACTCATGGATGGCACGGATCAGGTAAGGCTTGGTTGACGCCATCGGAAAAACCGGCAATGCACCGCCGCAATCAGCGGCGCATCACCTTTTCCGAAGGGGTCAGCGCATCAATGAAGCCCTGGCGCGAGAAGATGCGTTCGGCGAACTTCATTACCCCTGCCGCTGATTTCGGCAGTTCGATGCCATAGTGATCAAGCCGCCACAGCAGGGGCGCGATGGCCACGTCGAGCATCGAAAAATCGTCGCCGAGCAGGAATTTCTGCTTGGCGAACAAAGGTACCAGCTCAACGAGGCGATCACGGATATGCGTCCGCGACTTGTCCGCCGCTTTCAGGTTGCGTTCGAGCGTATCGATGTGGCTGAACAGCTCGTGCTCCATCGTGTGCAGCAGCTGGCGCGCCTTGGCCCGGGTTTGCGGATCAGGCGGCATCAACTGCGGATGAGGAAACCGCTCGTCGATGTACTCGTTGATGATGTTCGATTCGTATAGAACGAGGTCGCGATCGACCAGCACCGGCACCCGGTTGTACGGGTTGATGACGGCGATGTCTTCCGGCTTGTTGAACAGGTCAACATCAATCACCTGGAAGTCCATCTGCTTTTCGTAGAGAACGATACGGCAGCGATGGCTGAACGGGCAGGTGGTGCCCGAGTACAGGTTCATCATGGCACTCGTTCCCCAAGAATAGTCGGAATCACGCACCACGCGACGGACGGGTGGATTCATATCTCGATGCCCCATGTCAGTATGGTCACGCCAAAAGGTTAATGGATGTCTTTCCAGTATTCACGCTTGAGCGCATACGAGAAGACAAACAGGACGAACAGAAAAATGAGCACGACAATACCAAGTTCCTTGCGGAAATTGGCCATCGGCTCGCCGATGTAATTCAGGAAACCGACCAGGTCGGCAACCAGTGAATCAAACTCCGCCGGCTGCAGTGTTCCGGGCTTGGCCAGCACGAGTTTGTGGTCAGGACCGAGCACCTGCTCTCCTTGTAGCTCCCACAGGACATGCGGCATGCCGACATTGGGGAACACCAGGTTATTCCAGCCGGTCGGACGTGAGTCGTCGCGATGGTAGGAACGCAGATAGGTATACAACCAATCCGACCCGGAACCAGCCTTGGAGGTGCGGGCGCGCGCAATCAAGCTCAGGTCGGCCGGGGCGACGCCGAACCATTCCTTTGCTTCGGCGCGCCGCATCGCGATCGTCATGGGCTCGCCAATCTTGTCGGCGGTGAACAACAGGTTGTCCCTGATTTGCCCTTCGGTCAAACCAAGATCGGTGAGCCGGTTGTAACGGTAGAAGGAAGCCGCGTGACAATTGAGGCAATAGTTGACGAAAACTTTCGCGCCGTTTTGCAGGGCTGGCAAATCGCGCGCGCGGTCGGGCGCCTTGTCCAAGGGCACGGTCGTGCCGGCGGCAAAGGCCAACAACGGCAAACACAGCAAGGTGAAGATCAGTTTTTTCATTTTCCCGTCACCCTTTCAGGTTCGGGCTGACATTTGTCGAGCGAAGAGTAAATGGGCATCAACAGGAAAAATGCGAAGTAAAGGATGGAGCAAACCTGGGCAATTATCGTCAGACCCGGAGTTGCCGGCAAGGTGCCCAGGACTCCCAGAATGAGGAAGGAGACGACGAAGATCGCCAGTGCGCCCTTGAACAGCGGGCCACGGTAACGAATCGACTTCACCGGGCTACGGTCGAGCCAGGGCAGGAGGAAGAAGATCATCACGCCCAGACTCATGAAAATGACGCCCCACAGCTTGGCATCGATCCAGAAGAAATTGATCGTGTTGGCACGCAGAATCGAGTAGTAGGGCGAGAAATACCACAATGGCGCAATATGCGACGGCGTCACCAGCGGGTCGGCGGGAAAGAAATTGTTGTATTCCAGAAAGTAACCGCCGCCTTCGGGCATGAAGAAAATGACGGTCGCGAAGACCATCAGGAAGACCACAACCCCGACAAGGTCCTTCACCGAGTAATAGGGGTGAAATGGAATGCCGTCGAGGGGGATGCCATCCGGGCCTTTTTTCTTCTTGATCTCGATGCCATCGGGGTTGTTGGAACCGACTTCATGCAAGGCCATGATGTGCGCGGCAACCAGACCGATCAGCGCCAGTGGAATGGCGACGACGTGCAAGGCGAAGAAGCGGTTCAGCGTGGCATCGGAGACGACATAGTCACCGCGTAGCAAGAGGGCAAAATCCGGGCCGATGACGGGGATGGCGGTGAACATGTTCACGATCACTTGCGCACCCCAGTAAGACAACTGCCCCCAGGGCAGCAGATAGCCGAGGAAGGCCTCCGCCATCAACAGGAGGAAGATCAACACACCGAAAATCCAGATCAGCTCGCGCGGATTCCGGTAGGAACCGTAGAGCATGCCGCGGAACATGTGCAGATAGATGATGATGAAGAAGGCCGAGGCGCCCGTGGAGTGCATGTAGCGGATCAGCCAGCCCCAGGGTACATCGCGCATGATGTACTCGACGCTGGCAAAAGCCGTCGGGATGCCGGAGGCATTGAGCGCCGCGTCCGGCTTGTAGTGCATCGTCAGGAAGATGCCGGTGATGATCTGGAGGACCAGCACGAACAGCGCCAGCGAGCCGAAAAAGTACCAGAAATTGAAGTTCTTCGGCGCGTAGTACTTGGCCAGATGGTCATTCCACAACGACAGCAGGGGAAAGCGGGCATCGACCCATTCCAGCAGGCCCCCGGCGGCCGTGCCGTCGGATTTGTATTTGTCTGTGTTGGCGGCGCCCATGCTCAGGCTCCCTTCTTGTCTTCGCCAATCAGAATCTTGGCGTCGGACAAATAAACGTGCGGGGGAATTTCGAGATTGTCCGGCGCCGGCATGCTCTTGAAAACACGTCCGGCCAGATCGAAAAGCGAGCCGTGGCAGGGGCAGAAAAACCCGCCCTGCCAATCGTCGGTCACGCCCGATTCAGCGCCAGTCTTGAACTTTTCCGTTGGCGAGCAACCGAGGTGGGTGCAGATACCGATGGCGACCATGTATTCCGGCTTGATCGAGCGAAACTCGTTCCTGGCATAACCAGGCTGCATCGGCCGAGCCGATTTCGGGTCGGCCATCTTCTCGTCCAGTTTGGTCAGGCTATCGAGCATTTCCTTGGTGCGATGGATGATCCACACCGGCTTGCCACGCCACTCGACGGTCATCATCTGACCCGGACCCAGTTTGCTGATATCGGCTTCAACGGGAGCGCCGGCAGACTTGGCACGCTCCGAAGGGGCAAAGGTGCTGACAAACGGAATGGCTGCCGCCACGCCAGCCACACCACCCACGGTCGCGGTTGCGACCAGCAAGCGACGCCTGCCGCAATCCACTTTATCGTCACAACTCATGGAGGGTTCCTAAATTATTTTATTTGCGCGGAAAACCAGTGAATTATACCGAAGCGCGTACCGCGATTAAAGGGCTAAATGGGCTTGGCGTTCAAACCGGCAGGATCAAACCGCACCATTTAGGTGCATTTCAGTTATCTCATCGCCTGAATACCCCAATTCCATCAGCACTGCATCGGTATGCTCTCCCAGGGTCGGCCCAAGCCATTCCGTACTCCCCGGAGTTTCGCTGAGCTTGGGCACGACACCTGGAATCCGCAGCCGCTTGCCATCGGGAAGCGTGGCCCACTCGAGCATGGCGCGCGCCGCGTATTGCGGATCGGCAAACATGTCCGCCACAGAAAATATGTGGCTGGCCGGCACGCCAGCCGCTGCCGCAAGATTGAGAACATCCGCGGCATCCTGCGTTGCGACCCAGGCATCGATCACGGCGTAGATCTCGGTGGCGCGCGCATCACGACCGGCATTGTTGGCCAGACCTGGATCATCGGCCAGATCATGGCGACCGATGGCCTGCATGAAGCGCCGAAAGATGGCGTCGCCGTTGGCTCCGATGATCAGGTGCTTGCCATCGCGGGTCGTATGGGTATTCGAGGGCGTGATGCCCGGCATGACATTGCCGCTGCGCTCACGCACAAAACCGAACACATCGAACTCCGGCACCAGGCTTTCCATCATGGCAAATACGGCTTCATACAGGGCGACATCGACCATCTGCCCGGCTCCGCCATTCACCTCGCGATGGCGCAAGGCCATCAAGGCACCAATCGCACCCCACAGCGAAGCGATGCCGTCACCGATCGAAACACCGGTCTTCACCGGCGGGCGATCGGAAAAACCGGTAACAAAGCGCAGCCCGCCCATCGATTCGCCGATCGCGCCGAAGCCAGGCAATTGCGCCATTGGTCCGCTCTGGCCGAAACCCGACAGCCGCACCATCACCAGTCCCGGATTCAGCGCCGACAGCACATCCCACCCCAGGCCAAGCTTTTCGAGCACGCCGGGCCGAAAGTTCTCGACAACGATATCGGCACGGGCGATCAGCCGCTTCACCATGGCCAGCCCATCGGCGTGCTTCAGATTGGCGGTCACCGATTTCTTGTTGCGCGCCTGAACCAGCCACCACAGCGAGGTGCCGCTGTGCGCATCCGGGTAGAGCTTGCGCCACTTGCGCAGCGGATCACCCTCCCCCGGCGCTTCCACCTTGATCACCTCGGCGCCGAATTCGGCCAGGATGCGGCTGCAAAACGGACCCGCGATCAGGGTACCCAACTCGACAACGCGCACGCCTTGCAGTGGCTTATTCATGGGTCCTCCGCCATGGTTTCAATAATCGCGGCGTTCCAGCAGTGCCTGCGCCACGCTGGCGGCATCCGCGTATTCGAGTTCGCTGCCGAGCGGCAAGCCCCGGGCAATGCGGCTGACCTTGACACCACGGAGATGCAGCATCTCGGACAGGTAATGCGCCGTTGCCTCGCCCTCATGTGTCAGGTTGGTCGCGAGAATCACCTCTTTCACCACGCCATCGCTGGCCCTTGCCAGCAGGCGGTCGAAAGCCAGTTCGCGCGGCCCGACGCCGTCGAGGGGGCTCAAGCGTCCCATCAGCACGTAATAGAGGCCGCGATAGGCATGCGTCTGCTCCATCGTGTTCAGATCGGCGGGCATTTCGACCACGCACAACTGTGACGGATCACGCTTGGTGGACAGGCAGCGATCGCAGATCGCCGCTTCGGTAAAGCCATTGCAGCGGTCGCAGCGGCGCAAGGTTTTCAGGGCAACGTCCAGGGCCCGCCCCAGCCGCTCGGCGCCTTGCGGGTTGTGCTGCAACAGGTGGTAGGCCATGCGTTGGGCTGATTTCGGCCCGACGCCGGGCAGGCAGCGCAAGGCCCCGATCAACTCATCGAGGCTCGAAAGCGCACTCATGCCAGAACCTCAGTGCAGATGACGGGGCCCCGTCTCTTCTTCCTGCTCCGGCAGTTCGGCATGTACAGGTTCACCTTCCGGATTTGGATAAAGGGGCGCACCACAATCATCGCAATATTCGAGCGGGAAGCGATGGTCTAGCACCAGCACTTCGGCCACGCCGGCCTCGCGCAAGACGGTCTCGATCTGGCCGGGCGTTTCGGCGGCCTCATCCTCATTTTCGAGCAGGGGCCAGACGACACCATGCACCACATCGGTCGCCTCATCGACCGTGAAGCCGATGCGGAACTCTTCGAGTTGCCGGTCGTAATACGGGGCAACCACCGCGCGCAGGTTGGCAGCGCTGATATTGAGCGTAGTTTGCAGGAAAGCGACCGCCGAGCGCAGCGAATACGGGCGGGAAGCGCGATCGGCTTCGCGCACCGCCGCATGGAATGACTGTGGCAACAGGGGTTCGAGCGCACAAGCCGGCAATAAGGCACGCAAGGCTTCACCACCCTGCCCGCGCCACTGCTTGTGCGCCTCGGTGCGATTACCGTCCCCTTCCTGCCAGCGGAACAGCGGCGCACCTGCCCGCGCACACAGCACGCCGATCAGGTAGCGGGTGTCCGACAGGAAATTGATCGTATCGGCCATCTGTGCCGGATCGAGCTTGAGATCGCGGTCATGCAAGGCTGCCTTGGTGAGTTTTTCGGTCAGCGCCGCCGTATCGCAGTAGCTCTGCGGCAACTGGTCCGGGCTGTAGAAGAAATCGGCAAGACCAAAGCGCACATCGGCAGCCAGCACGTGGGCCTGCAGTTGCACGCGCAAAGTAGCCAGCACTTCAGGGGGGATCTGGCCGGATGGAATGGCGTAACGCGACCAGGCCAGCACCGGGGCGGCAAACAGCAGCACATCCTGGTCGGCACCGGCGCTCTCGATCATGTAATGACGACACTCGGCACAGGATTCGACCATGTCGGCCAACTCATCGTAGGCACGTCCACCAGCGCCGTAGAGGTGGTCCAATGCCGCGTTCAATGCAGCCTCGTCGTTGCTGGCCAGCAGGCGCTCAACCAGCCCGCCGAGTTTGCGCTCCCAGAATTCGTCTTCCAGGCGACTGCCCGACAGGCTGAGCTGCGTGGCCAGGCGGATCAACTCCTCGGTATCGGGGGTCTGACGGGTACGGCGGGTAAAGCGGGAACGTTTCATGGCAATCGGCGAGGGGAAAGCTGGACTGCACCAGGCAGGCAAGTGCGGATTCTAGCAGCGGAAGAAATTCATCGCCCCGAAGAAAGTCGGCGATGGCGGAACGGCGATTGACAACAGCGAACTATTGATTGAACGGTCGACCGCCGGTCAAACTCACAGGCCGCGGCGCAGATCCGCCTCGATATCGTCCACCGCCTCAAGCCCGACGGCAACGCGCAGCAGGCTTTCGGTAATGCCCGATTCGGCACGCGCCTCGGGCGATATGCGCCCATGGGTCGTCGAGGCCGGGTGCGTCAAGGTGGTTTTCACATCGCCCAGATTCGCCGTGATCGAGAGCATCCGGCAGCCGTCAATGACGCGCCACGCTTCGGCGCGCCCACCCTTGACCTCGAAGGCCACAATGGCGCCACCGGTAGCCTGCTGGCGCATGGCCAGGGCATGTTGAGGATGCGAGGGCAGACCTGGATAAAAGACGCGCGCCACCGCAGGATGGGCTTCGAGTCGCCGCGCCAGGTCGAGTGCAGCGGTCGACTGTGCCAGCATGCGGATCTTGAGCGTTTCGAGGCCCTTCAGGATGATCCAGGCATTGAAAGGCGAGAGCGTCGGGCCGGCAGTGCGCATGAACTTGAAAACTTCCTCGACCGGGGCCTTGCCACCGCAGACTGCGCCACCCAGCACCCGCCCCTGGCCATCGAGATACTTGGTGGCCGAATGAATGATCAGATCGGCGCCCAATGCTAGCGGGAGTTGCAGCGCCGGCGTACAAAAACAATTGTCGACCACCAGCAGCGCACCCGCCCCATGCGCAATGTCCGCCAGCGCGGCAATGTCGTAGACTTCGGTCAGCGGGTTCGACGGCGTTTCGACAAAGACGAGTTTGGTATTGGGCTGCATGGCAGCCTGGAAGGCTGCTGGCGCACTGCCGTTGACGAAACTCGTGGTGACGCCGAAACGCGGCATGAGATTGCCGAACATCTGCTGGCTCGCACCGAAAATACCGCGCGCCGCGACGATATGGTCGCCGCTCTTGAGCAGGGACAGCAGGGTTGCGAGGATCGCCGACATGCCGCTGGCGGTGGCGATGCAGGCTTCGGCGCCTTCCAGGGCAGCCAGCCGCTCCTGAAACATGGTGACGGTTGGATTGGTGAAGCGTGAATAGACGTTGCCGTCTTCTTCGCCGGAAAAACGCGCCGCCGCCTGCGCCGCGCTGGCGAAGACGAAACTGGAGGTCAGGTAAAGCGCCTCGCTATGCTCACCAAACTGGCTGCGTTCCTGTCCGGCGCGTACCGCCAGGGTGTCGATCTGATATTGCGCTTTATCGTTCATGCGGAGGTCACCAGGTTAAGGTCAAGTTGGCCACCCTCGTCATCGCTATCGTGGTGAAGGCTCGGCTTGCCGCGAGCGCTCTCGACACTCGCCAGATAGTCGGTGCTGATGTCGCCGGTGATGTATTGGCCGTCGAAGCAGGAAGTATCGAAGTGCGTCAGCGCCGGATTGATGGAACCGACGGCACGCTTCAAGGCATCGAGATCCTGGTAGATCAGGGCATCGGCGCCGATCTCGCGGCAGATCTCCTCATCGCTGCGATGGGAGGCGATCAGTTCGGCGCGCGTCGGCATGTCAATGCCATAGACATTGGCGAAGCGCACTGGCGGACTGGCCGAGGCGAAATAAACTTTCTTCGCACCGGCCTCGCGCGCCATCATGATGATCTCGCGGCTGGTGGTGCCGCGCACGATGGAGTCGTCGACCAGCAGCACGTTCTTGCCGCGAAACTCCTGCGCCATGGCATTCAGTTTCTGGCGTACCGATTTGCGGCGCGAAGCCTGCCCCGGCATGATGAAGGTGCGGCCGATATAGCGATTCTTGACAAAGCCCTCGCGGTAAGGAACGTCAAGCCGCCGGGCGAGTTCGAGCGCGGCGGGCCGGCTCGAATCGGGAATCGGGATGACTGCGTCGATGGCCAGGTGCGGCATGGTGTGGCGAATCTTGTCGGCGAGGAACTCGCCCATCTTGACGCGCGCCCCGTACACCGACACGCCATCCATCAACGAGTCGGGACGTGCCAGATAGACATACTCGAACATGCAGGGCGCATGCATGGTCCTGTCGGCGCATTGCCGGCTGATGAACTGCCCGCGCGTGTCGATCAGGACCGCTTCACCGGGCTCGACATCACGCAGGAACTGGAAACCGAGCGTGTCGATCGCCACGCTTTCGGAAGACACCAAGTACTCCATGCCCAGCGAGGTTTCGTTGCGACCGATCACCAGCGGACGGATGCCATAGGGATCGCGGAAGGCCAGCAGCCCGTAGCCGGCGATCATCGCCACCACGGCATA